>JAPLVB010000034.1 GCA_026397335.1 Candidatus Aenigmatarchaeota archaeon | reverse complement strand
TTATGCCTGTGCGGAAAAGGAGCGCTGTAAGCACGTGGTACATGCTGTAATATGCCATTGACACGCTCTCTTCCAGCTTGCCCCTCTCAAGAAGTATCCTGGCTGATTCAAGGTAGCTCTCGGACTTTTTGATGTAGGAGTTCTTTATCTCTTCGCTCGGCTCCACCATCCCAAGCTTCCCTTCTTCAGCGAGCTTGACCAAAAATCCCTGCTTTGCCATAGAACTCCTCGATCCCCTTTATTATTATGTGGCTCTTCTCTATCTCCCTTATGAGCATGCTCTCCTTGTCATAAAGGCCTGTCTTGACGCTCAGCCTTGAGTCCAGCTTCTCGACATCCCTCTTTATCCCAGCGTCCCTGGTCTCTATGTACAGGTCTATGTCGCTTCCCTTCTTCACATTGCCTTTGGCATAAGAGCCGAAGATTACAGCCAACATTATCCT
Organism: Candidatus Aenigmatarchaeota archaeon; assembly: GCA_026397335.1. GTDB lineage: Archaea > Aenigmatarchaeota > Aenigmatarchaeia > QMZP01 > QMZP01 > JAPLVB01. Next base: position 2,738 of record JAPLVB010000034.1, on the reverse strand, counting down.
TTTATCTGCCTGTATGCTCTCCACTATCTTCCTAAGCTCAGGGTGCTTTTTCAGCGCCTTTACCAGCATGTAGCTCTCAGCCATAACCGCGCAGCTCCTGGCCTCGGCAGTATTCTTGAGGAAGAATACCTTGTTCCTGCCCTCTTCCCTGTAGTCCAGGACGTTTGCCTCGAGCATCTCCCTCATTTTCCTGGATACTGACATGTGGTTTGTCACTAGGGTCCTGGCCACACACCTGGAATGATTTGGCCCCTTCAGCAGGACACCTGCTATCTCCAAAGCAATATTGTAACTATTTTGTTCCATATGTAACATATTTGTTACATAATATATTTAAAGGCAGCGGTCATGCAGCACGGGCCTGCAAGTCCTGTGGGTAGAAGGCCCTGCACTATCTTGCGGGGCTGTGCATGAGGGAGATGAAAGGGGCAGTGGATACGAGGGGGGGGGGATTCGGAAAATCATACAGAAGATTGTGGGGAAGTGATTATTTCTTTTCTTTCCTGTACCTCTGGATAGCTTCTCTCTTTATCATCCAGTTCCTTCCAAGCTTTATGGCCTCTATCTTTCCCCTTCTTGCGAGCAGGCTTAAGTATTCCTGAGAGTAAGGGGTTCCCTTGGCTGCTTTTGCGAGGCTGGTATATTCAGAGCCTCCCTTGAAAGCATCCAGGTACAGGTCCAGGCTCCTTTCCACATTCCTTCCCATGAAATCCGTGAATCGCTTCATGTCTCCCTGATCCGCCTTCTTCAGGCAGTCATAATATTTCTTCCTGTCCACCTTCAGTACCATGGTCACAGGATAACCATGCCTCATCAGAAAAATGTTCATGAGGAGCCTGGCGGTCCTGCCGTTCCCGTCCGTGAAGGGGTGTACCTCAACCAGGCCATAATGGATGTATGCGGCAAGCTCTATCCTGTTCAGCCTGTCTGGATTTGAGCTTATGCGCTTTACAAACTCCTTCATTTTCTCCGGAACCTTCTCAAACCTCGGAGGACTCTTCACCGCTCCGAGAATCCTCACATTCACGTCCCTGTACCTCCCCGCGTACTCATCATCAATGCCTGCCTGGATAATCCTGTGAATCTCTTTTATTGTTTGCTCTGTTATTCTGGATTCTTTCTTGGTCAAGCCTTCAAGAAACTCGAAAGCCTTCTGGTGGTTTATGGCCTCGAAATGCTCCCTGAGGGGCTTCCTGCTTATGGTTATTCCTTCCTCTATCACGAGTCTAGTTTCCCTGAGAGTGAGCGTGTTCCCTTCTATCGCGTTGGAGTTGTAAGCCAGCTCTATTGCGAACTGGTTCTTCAGCTTCTCCAGAACGCTTTTGGGAAGAGGTCTAAGCGAATCCAGCTTCCTTTTCTTCTGTTCTATCCTTTCAAAAAGTGTTTTGTCTATTATCATAATAATATTATGTATCGGATAGCTTAAAAATCTATATATCCGATACTTTGTTTCTGGGGGATTACTCCCAACCGTATGTATCGGACAGCCCGGAAACCGCCTATCCGATACTCGGCCTTTTCACTTGAATTATTATGTGTGGGTCCTAAACGCGTGAGGGAGCCTGATTGGCATAACCGGATTTCCTCAGTTCTTTCATTCTCATATCCCGCTTTTCCCACAGCTTCACCCTTCCCTCTTCCGGACTGAATGCATGCACAGAAAAGTACACTTCCCCTTCCCTGAGAACCTTCTGCATCTCATTAGCCGCCTCGCAAATGCCGTCTGCATTTAAGGGGGACATGCAATCCGAACGTACGTAATCAAAAACCTTGCTTTTGAACGGAAGGTGCCTTGTGTCTGCTATGATAAATAGCACATTGAGTCGTTTGCTTTTGGACCATTCCCTGTAGGCTTCCTTGTCTACGCCTATGATAAAGTCTTCCTTGTGCCGTGATTCTTCCTTTACCCATCTCCCGATGCCGCATCCTACATCAAGCTTGTACATGCTTTCCATATCCATGTTGCGAATAAGCGATTTAAGCCTTTCTATTGCACGGGTTTATGTGCGGATTCTGAATGCATGAGAAATCGCTATTTCCTGGCAGACTTTTTCCCGGCTTTCTTTCCAGCAGTTCTCTTTGGAGGTAAAGGTTCCTGGATAGCTGGAGGCTCCTGCTTGCTTACAGGCTTCTGGGGAGGGGAAACCTGCTCCTGCTTCTTCTTTTGCACTATGTCATTCATGTGCGGGTATTTTTGCCTGATTTTTGCCTCGAGCCATATATAGGCAGCCGCATAAATGCATGCCAGGATATAGGAGTATATTATCTGGGCTATCAGGGCTGCATAATCTGAAAGCACCAGGTATGGAAGCCCGAACAGCTGCTGGAACGGAGGCAGGATATAAAGAATTCCGGACAGCGTAAACAGCAGGAATGCCAGAAAGAGAATCAGCCTCCGTGGAGTGGGCTTGAATATTCTAAGACACATAATATTATTTGTGCATGGGATAATTTATATGCATAGGATAATATTGCCGAGAAGTTGTCTGTCTATCAACAGGGTTATGCCATCTACTTCTGCTACTGTATCTAAATCTCCCTCTGCAGCTTGAATTATCTTTCTTGCTCCCGAGACACCATTTCTTATAAAATCATCAGCTACTGCTTCGGCTCTATGTTGTTCTGGTATCTGGGAGGCTTCAAAGGGGGTAGGGTTGGATCTATTGGGGAAGTCCCTTTCTGGAAAGATGTAAACATACTGCTGATAACCTTGGCAAATTAGAATTTGTTCTACCTCG
>JAPLVB010000015.1 GCA_026397335.1 Candidatus Aenigmatarchaeota archaeon | reverse complement strand
TGTGGGGAAATGGCCGAATGGTGTTTATGGAATCGATGAGCCCACAGAGGAACATATGTATGATTTTGGCGGCAAGATTGACAGGGTTGATATGATCGCTATCAATCATCCTGTGACAAAGGCATTTCTGACGCCTAAAAGGACGGGACCTTATTTGCAGAGACACAGGCGTGAATATGGGAAAATGATAGGGATTGGTGATAATGATGATCGACCAATCATGCCAGCATGCCGCCTTCTAATGATCGGGAATATCGTCTCTATGGGTCATCTCGGCTTTACCGGCAACCAGTTCGTTGAAAATCCTTTGAATATCTATACATTCGCTGGAGCAAGGCGATAGGCGGCATTCAGGCCATCCGCACTTCTGTGTTCACATACCGTGAGCACAAATCCCTGAGCTCGAGCATCTCTTTTTCCGAAAAAGGCTTCGCCTTCCCGAAATTTGGGTCAACTGTATTCTTGGGTCTGAACTGCTGGAGATAGAGTTTTCTCGCGCCCTTTACCATCCTTGCCATTTCCTGCACATCCTCTTTCGTGTGGAGTGCCGGGAGCACGGTGCTCCTGAACTCATGCCCAATCCCTGAGCCAATAATCATCCTTATGCTCTCCCTTATTTTTTTCGTGTCAGTTTTCACTCCTGCGCTTTTTTCATACTTCTCAAGAGGCGCCTTTATGTCCATTGCTATGTAATCCGCAAGCCCTCTCTCCATAATCTCTTTCAGCATTCCGGGATTTGTGCCATTAGTGTCAAGCTTCACAGGATAGCCCAGCTCCTTTATCTTCCCGAGGAATCTGGGCAGATCCTTGTGGAGCGTGGGCTCCCCTCCGCTCACGACCGCTCCATCCAGCCATTTCTTCCTCTCCTTTAGGAACTGCAGGACCTCTTCCTCCGGGATGGATTCCGTCCCATCCGGATTCAGGACAAGGTCCCTGTTGTGGCAGAATGGGCACCTGAAATTGCACCCTGCGAGGAAAATTACAGCGCTTACCTTTCCAGAATAATCAATAAGCGAGCTCTTCTCGAGGCCTTTTATCGGAATCATACGTATCCCCTTTTCTTTTTGCCCAAATAGTCCCCCATGCCCGTAAAGGCATATTCGCTCTTTATCTCCCCGTAATCGGAAATCTTCACTTCTTCTTTTTTCTTTTCTTTCTCTTCCACATCAGGCAGCCAAATAACCTCGAAGTGTTTCTCAGGTCTCACCTGATCCATATCAAATGTGGACTGTGTTCCTATGCTTGTCCGGAACTTCCACAGAAGCTTTCCGTCTGCAGCGGAAATTGCATAGAAGTTGCAGTCCCAGCCGCCCATGTACACCACGCCTTCGTGAACGATAGGTGTTGAAGGCATGTACCCATTGGTTGAGAATTTCCATATGAGCTGCCCTGTCAAAGCGTTCACCGCATATAGATTCCTGTCCTCCGCGCCGAAGAACAAAACCCCGTTATGCAAAGACGGCTGCTCAACTGCATGGCCTGTCTTGAACTTCCATAGAATCTCCCCGCTCGGTTTCACGGCATACATGTTTCTGTCCCTTGACGGGATATAGACAATACCGTCCCTTGCTACCAAAGATGCTGAATTTAGATTTCCCATATTAAAGGAAAAGACCTGCCTCCCCTGCGCATTGACCCCGTACACAGTCCTTTCCATGCCGCTTAAGTATATCACATCATCCAAGGTTGCAAACCCATGCCTTATCGCGGCCTTCGTCTTGAACTTCCACAGAAGCCTCCCTGTCTCCGGCTCAACCGCGTAGAAATTCTGGTCGTTCGAGCCGAAGTAAAGAACGCCTTTGTGTATCAGCGGATGAGTCTCGATCGGTCCACCTGTCCTGAAGCTCCACACAAGCTTCCCTTCGGTATTGACACAATAGAAGTTCCCGTCCTTCGAGCCGAAGTATATCCTCTTCCCGTCCGTGTAAGGCGCTGAGAATATCTTGTCCCTTGTCGGGAACTTCCATGCGAGCCTTCCTGTATTCTTGTCAAGGGCATAAAGGTTGAAGTCGTATGAGCCGAACACTATCAGGTTTCCCGCCATGCAAGGCGAGGAAACAACAACACCCTCTGTCTCGAAGCTCCAGACAAGCTTGCCATCGATTGACACCGCGTAGAACTTCTTGTCGCAGCATCCGAAATATATCATGCCACCCTCTACTGCCGGCTTGCAGAATATGCTCCCTCCTATAGTGATTACCCAGAGTACGTCAAGCTGGGAATCCAGTATCTCGTCCGCCACCTGCTGTAGCTCAATATCCCTGAACATGGAGGTGTCAAAACTGGCCGCTGATTTCCACTCCCTGCTCTGGAGATCGAGAATGTACTTCCTCATAGCCAACCTCTTCTAAATAATTCCGGCCTTTGCTTTTAATCTTAACGTATCGGGCTATGAGGCAGCGCACTTCAGGGGCTTCTCAAGCGCCTTCTTCTCCGCGAACTCCAACCTGTCCTTGAACTCCTCCTGCTTTCCCGCGTTCCAGTTCTTGATGGGCCTGTAGTATCCCACGATCCTGGAGTAAACTTCTGTCTCAGACCCGCAGGTCGGGCATTTTGGATTCTCTCCCTTGATGTACCCATGCGTCTTGCACACGCTGAACGTGGGCGTCAGGGAGAAGTACGGAAGCTTTGTGTTGTGGGCTATCTTCTTGACCAGCGTCTTGGCAGCGTTCCCGTCCAGCATCCTCTCTCCAAGGAACGTGTGGAATATTGTCCCGCCCGTATACAGAGGCTGTATGTCATTCTGGTGCTCAAGCGCCTTCACGAGGTCATCCGTATATCCAACAGGCAGCTGGGTGGAGTTCGTGAGGTATGGCTCGCTCTCTCCTGCCGTGATTATGTCCGGATACATCTGCCTGTCCAGCCTTGCAAGCCTGTATGCTGCTGATTCTGCAGGCGTGGCCTCGAGGTTGTACAGGCTTCCTGTTTCCATCTGGAACTGCCTCGTCATCTCCCTCATGAAGTTCAGGGTCTTTATCGTGAAGGCCTTTCCCTCGGAAGTGGATATGTCCTTCTCGAGCAGATTAATGCATGCCTCGTTCATACCGCACAATCCTATTGTGGAAAAGTGGTTTGCAAAGGTTCCCAGGTAAGTCCTGGTGTATGGCATGAGCCCGTTCTGGAGGTTCCTCTCAACCACTTTCCTCTTTATCTCCAGGGCATCCCTTGCGAGCAGCATGTATTGCCTGAGCTTCTCAAGGAACTCGTCCTCTGTCCTGGCTTCGTATCCGAGCCTGTTCAGGTTCATCGTTACCACTCCTATGGAGCCTGTATTGTCTCCCGGCCCCCACATGTTCCCGGGCCTGTTCATGAGCTCCTGCTGGTTGATATTGAGCCTGCAGCACATGGCCCTCACTGCCCCGGGATCCAGGTCGCTTCCCACATAGTTCTGGAAGTATGGAGTCCCGTACTTTGCAGTCAGCTCGAAAAGCAGCTGTGCGTTATCGCTCTCCCAGTCAAAGTCCTTCGTGACATTGTATGTAGGTATCGGGAACGAGAAAATCCTTCCATACGCGTCCCCCTCAAGCATGACCTCAAGGAATGCCTTGTTTATCATGTCAATCTCCTTCTGGCAGTCGCCGTACGTGAAATCCTGATGCTTTCCTCCCACAATAGCAGGTTCCTTCTTGAGATCTTCCGGGACCGTCCAGTCGAATGTAAGATTGCTGAATGGGTACTGCGATCCCCATCTTGAGGGAATGTTCAGTGAGAAAACCAGCTGCTGCATGTTCTGCTTGACAGCCTTGTAGTCCAGCTTCTCCGCCTTTATGAAAGGCGCGAGGAACGTATCCACGCTCGAGAAAGCCTGCGCCCCTGCGAATTCCATCTGCAGGCAGCCTATGTAATTCACCATCTGGTGCACGACTGTGGAGAGGTGCTTGGAGGGCTTGCAGTCCACCTTGTTCGGGACTCCTCCGAACCCCCTCACGAGCAGGTTCTTGAGGGACCAGCCCGCGCAATATCCAATAACCCCATGCGAAAGGTCATGTATATGGAAGTAGCCCTTCTTGTGCGCCTCCGCGATGGCGGGTGTGTACATCTGCGTCAGGTTGTAATTCGCCATCACCTTCCCCGCTGCATAAAGCAGCAGCCCTGAAAAAGAGTATTGCTCATTGCTGTTCTCCTTCACCCTCCAGTCCTCCTGGTTTATGTATGAGTTTATGGTGTTCTCCACATCCACGAACGTGGACTTGGTCTCCCTTATCTTCGCGTGCTGCTCCCTGTAAAGTATGTATGCCTTCGCCGTTTTCGCATGCCCGTTCTCTATGAGTATCTTCTCAACTATGTCCTGTATCTGCTCCACTTGGGGCGGGCTCTTGTCATTGAATCTCCCTTCCAGCGCCTCCACGACCTTGTCGGCAAGCTGCTCGGCAATCTCCTTGTCCGTCCCCCCGACAGATTCCGCGGCCTTCCATATGGCATCGATTATGCGACTCTTGTCAAACTTGATTACAGCCCCGTCCCTCTTGACCACATAGTGGAGCTTTGGCTTCACATTAAGCCTTTCCTTCTCCGTAGCCAGCTTCTTGAGCTCAGCCTCAAAGCTCGTCACGTCCGTGAACTCCTTGTAGATGGAAGCGTAACGTATGTACCCCACTTTGTCCAGCTCCTTGAGCTTCTTCATTACCAACTCCCCTATCTGCCTGGTGGTGACCTCAGGCTTCTCGGCCTTCCTGAGCTCGCTTTCAATCTCGTCCACGGCCTTCTCTATCTGGCTTTGCTCCACGGGCCTCTTCTCAAGGGCCTTGGTCATGCTGTTCTGCAACTTGGCCCTGTCATAGCCCTCCCGCCTGCCGTCCTTCTTCACGACAGCCAGATCCACGGCCTCCACCCTCTCGTAAGTGGTGAACCTCTTCCCGCACTTCAGGCATTCCCTACGTCTTCTGGTTATGACCAGCTCTCCAGTCTCCCTCTTGTCAACAACCTTGCTTTCCTCTGAAGCGCAGTAAGGGCATTTCATTTCACCAACTCCTTGAATCGTTAAAACCCCGTTCCAGGGCTTTAGCTGGATGTAAAAACACCTAAAATAAACGGGGAGAGGTGGGGAAATGACCAGGTACTACCTGACCATGACAACACAGTATCTTGTGTTGCCTTCCCCACTCTAACACAATATCTTGTGTAAAATATTATTTCTCAAGGGGTATTTAAATGGATTTGGATACTGGAACAGATGTTTCTGAAAATGGGGATTTTCGGCACTATTTTATCCTTGTAAAAAGGTGCTCCCCCTTCCTCGGCTTCATTTGGAACACGCTTATAAAGACATATTTTAACCATTATTTAGTGATTAAAGTTATAGATAAATTTAACGTATGGGCATTATGAAAATCCACATTATTCCTGAATGTGAAGGCTACAAGACAGAATATCTAGAAAGGATAGCAAGGCTTGCACTCAAACCATTCGGTCAGAATATCCATTCTTATCAGATTGAAAAACCGTATAAGTCGTCTTTGGAAATGGTCCCTTTATTTGACGAAGAAGAAATTTTAGAGGAATTTAAAAAGGAGGCAGAACTTTTGTCAAACTCATATGGATCGCCATTTATTTCTTTTGTGCCGGCGTCCTACTATAGCGGTCTGTCTACGAAGAAAGGCTGTTTTGTGCTTACAGAAAATGCGAAGGTTGGCTCTCCATCCAAAATAACCAAAATGGCAAAGATGACTGCCCATGAATTGGGGCATTGTTTGGGGCTGGTTCCAGAAGGGAGATTTTTGCATCATTATGATTTTGACACTGTGGACAATCTTGATCCATGCTTGATGGACTTTGGTTGGGAAAATGATATCGATAAAAGAGGATTAAGATTTTGTAAAAAATGCGAAGACTACCTGAAATCAACGCTTAAGCAACCCTCTTAAACAAATGCTCCCCCTTCCTCGGCTTCCCGGAGAACTTCCCGAACTTCAGGTCCTTGAATGAGCCAGCCTTCACCCCAAGCTGCCTGTTCAGCTTCTCCGCTGTGGAGGGCATGAACGGGCTGATAAGGATTCCTATCACTCTGAGAGATTCCAGCAGGTTGTATACAACCTGTTCCAGTTGTTTCCCTTCCAGCTTCCAAGGTTCCTTCTCATTTATGTATTTATTGACTGAGTGGATGAAGTCGAAGATTGAATTTATCGCGTGGTGAAGCTCCATGTTCTCCACGTGATTCTCTATCTTCTTGAAGTCCAGATTTCGCGAAAGCTCATCATTGCCTTGGTAAGATTTGCATCTCTCCGCAAGTGTGAGAACCCTGCTCGCGAGATTACCGAGGTCCGAGACCAGCTCCCCGTTTATCCTGCTTATGAGGGCTTTCTCAGAGAAATCCCCGTCATCCCCAAGGGGAATCTCCCTTACCAAGAAATAGCGCACAGAGTCCACGGAGTATTTCTCCGTTAGTTTGAGCGGGTCAACCACGTTCCCCTTGCTCTTGCTCATCTTCTCGCCTTCGATTGTGAGCCAGCCGTGAGCGAAGACTTTCTTTGGAAGGGGAAGCCTGCATGACATGAGGATTGCGGGCCATATAACTGCATGAAACCAGAGTATCTCTTTTGCCATGAGGTGGATGTCCGCTGGCCAGAGTTTCTTGTATTTGGGTTCTGGATACTCTATCGCGCTCAAATAATTGCTGAGTGCATCGATCCAAACCCACAGGACGTGTTTATTATCTCCTGGAAACGGAATTCCCCATTTGACTGTTTCCCTTGTTATGCTCAGGTCCTTCAGCCCGGTCTGCACCCTGTTTATAATCTCCTGCCTGCGGTTTTTCGGGGAAATGAAATCAGGGTTCTTCCTGTAAAGCTCCAGGAGCGGTTTCTGGTATTTGCTGAGGCGGAAGAAGTATGACTCTTCCTTGACCTTCTCCACATCCCTTCCGCACTCGGGGCACTTGCCTTTGACCAGCTGTGTTTCTGTCAAGAATGTCTCATCAGGAACGCAGTACCAGCCCTCGTATTCGCCTTTGTATATATCTCCAGCCTTATTCATAAGCCGGATTATCTCAATCACTACTCTTTCATGCCTTTTCTCCGTGGTCCTGATAAAATCATCATTAGAGATGTCCAGCTTCTTCCAGGCCTCGTGATACCTCTTAACGACAGAATCCGCAAAGGCTTGCGGCGTCTTTCCCGCCTCTTTTGCTGCTGTGGCCACCTTCTTCCCATGGTCATCCGTTCCCGTGAGGAAGAAAACATCCTCCCCGGAAAGCCTGTGCCACCTAGCGAGCACATCCGCTACTATTGTGGTGTATGCGTGCCCTATGTGCGGCACGTCATTCACGTAGTATATGGGGGTCGTGATGTAGAATTTGGATTTTGGATGGAAGGTGTCTCTTGACACCTTCTTTATAGCAATCTTTTCTTTCATTCAGCACCTCTAAAAATTGGTGGAAACTGTGCAATTTATATTTTCACAAATAGTTTTTTCCATTTCGCTCTCGTTCATGCTGCTGTAAAGCTTGTGGTTTATTATGATTGCAGGAGTGGATTTTATCTCATATGCATCCTTTACAAGCTTTATCGCAGGCTCATCAAGATAATAATCTATTGCATAAACAAGCAGGCCCGGATATTTGCTTTTCACGCTCTGGAGCACGGTGTCCTGCTTCTGGCACTCGGGGCAGTTCCCCGAATAGACATAAAGTGCCGGCAGGATATCGCTCGTGCACGTCTCCCTTATGTTTTTTGCCACCATCCACGCCTTGAGCGAAAGGAAGTCAGCCTGCCTCTTGAATTCATAGAACTGCGGACTGTCCGGGCTCGTGGACTTTAGCCTGTCCACCATATCATAAAGGTTGTATGAAAGGCTTCCCATGGCAGAATACATGAGCCTGCAGTCCACCTTCTCCCCTGTTATGAACATCTCCTGCAGCTGCATGTTGTCAACCTGATTGCTGAGGCGCCCTATCTCGCTCTGCGTGTAGACCATGCCTGTCCTCTCGGAAAAATATCCTATCAGAAATCCTGCTCCGAAAACCAGAACGAACATTATCAGCAGGAAAGGAAGGGGATTTTTCATATGCAACCGCTTAATAATTATAAATCCCTAATTAATATTTAACCTAACATGAGAAGGAAGGTGTCTGCAGACACCTTCAGTCAAAGAATCGGTGTTGTTATGGACTGGATATTCTTCGGGAAGATGCTCTTCTACATATGCATGACACCCCTGATAATATACTCCCTCAAGTTCTATGCGCTTTCCGTTTCCAGCATATTTTACAAATATAAATCCCCTTGGAAGGCTTCCAAAAAGCCTCTTCCCCAGGTATCCGTGCACATACCTGTATATAATGACCCCGTTGTTGTGGAATGCGTCAAGAGGTGCTTGGCTTTTGATTACCCGAAGGACAAGTACGAGGTTATAGTCATAGATGACAGCACTGACGGGAAAACCACAAAGCTTCTGAAAGGACTCAAGAAAAAACAAAATTTCAAAATCCTCAGACGGGCTTCGAGAAGGGGTTTCAAGGCAGGCGCCCTTAACGATGCCACGAAAATCTCCAGGGGAAATGTGATAGTTGTTTTCGATTCGGATTACAGGCCCGGAAGGGATTTCCTCAGGAAGGTTGTCCAGCCGTTCCTCCAGAACAGGAAGATAGCTTTCGTACAGACAAGATGGGACTACCTGAATCCCACCAAGAACCGCATATCAAGGGTAGCCATGACCTCCTACAGCGCCTTCCACCAGTGCTCCATGCCCATAAAGGAGAAGCTGGGGACTGCAATATTCTGCGGCACAGGAGGGGCCGTAAGAAAGGATATCCTTGAGGAGGCAGGCGGGTGGAACGAGAAAAACATAGGGGAGGACATAGACCTTACAATAAGGATTCTCAAGAAAGGTTACAGGCAGGCATACCTTCCTTATGTAAAAGTGAAGGGCGAGGTTCCGGAAACGCTCAAGGCTTTTGTGAAGCAGCAGGAAAGATGGGCATACGGGACCACAAAGGTCATGAAGGACTATCTGGGCGGTATAATAAGCTCCAAGGACCTCACACGCATGCAGAAGCTGGACATGGTCTTCATAACAACGGGCTTCCTTGTCTTCCCGTTCATCCTTGGCGTGACTCTCTCAACCATGATACTTATGGCTCCATGGTTCGGCCCGAACACAACAGGGGTGATATTTGACATCCAGGCGATCTCGCGCTCACTGGATCTCGCGCTCTCGGACATGTTTTCCTGGCAGGGAATCGCTATCCTTGCCCTTTCATGCGGCTACATATTCGAGTGCGCCATTGCAATGATAAAGACGAAGAACTACAGGAACCTCACGATACTCCCTTACATATTCCTTGTGGGCTTCATAGTGCAGTTCACGAACACGATAGCGGTTTTCAAGGCGCTCCTTGGGATGGAGCAGAAATTCTACAAGACGCCTAAAGCTTCCTACAGGGGCTTTGATTCTGTGTAGCAAAGATTTAATAATTATATAACTATTCTTTCGTTTATGACCAACCCAAATTCCATACAAGAATACAATAGTTATCTTGAAGAGATTCTTTTACATTATGAACTCAAGTTGGACATTCTTAATGACCTAAGAGAACCAGGATTTGCAGCTGAAAGATATTATGCTGGACTTAGACTGCAAGAATTAGAAACACGCCTACGACAAAATGTAAAATATTGTGAAAACACAGGTATTAGCTGTGCTGCATATGAAAAAGCAAGAAAATTGTTGAAAAATTAAATGCTGCCAGCCCGGATTCGATTTAGCACACGAAAAGCAGATTCAGGAAATTCCCTATCAGGAACCCGAAAACCAGAGAGAAAGATATCGCCACAAGTATCATCAGATAGAACTTAGCTCCCTTGAGATTGAAAACCCTTCCTATGAACGCTCCTGTGTACGAGCCTATTCCTGTAAGGGGAAGCGCGATAAGGAAGAACAGCGCGATGTTACCGTAGCGCCCGAACCAATTCTCTATCCTTTTGGCGGCTTTCTGCCTCCTTTTCTCAAGGAATCTCTCGAGTTTTTGCGGAAGCATCTCCCTGTCCAGAATCTTTATGAAAACAACCACGCCTATGAAATTCAGCAGTATGCAGAGCGGCAGGTAAAGGAACTGTGATGAGCAGAAAAAATACACGCTCGCTCCCATGGCCTCTATTGCAGGCACCATTGAAAGGAGCACAATCCACTCGTTCATACGCTTCGCCTTGCTGTTGGTGACGGAGACGGCTTTGTCAAAGCAGTGCAAGCCGTCAGTCAAGACATTAACTATATGACATATTTTGTGTCTTTTGTATGCTATTTGCTTTTCAGCCTTTGCCTAATTATATAGAAAGCGAGCTTTAAGCTTTGGGTTAGGGGCATCCCAGGATAGTCCAAGTATCTCACCTTTACAGGAACCTCGCACACGCGCATTCCTTTCCTGCCCGCCTTTATCAGCATCTCGGCCTCGAACTCGTACCTGTTCCTCTCTAGCCCGAGCTTCTGGAAGCTCTCCTTCCTTGCAGCCCTGAACCCGCACAACACGTCCTTATATTTTGATTTTGCCGCAGAGTTCAGGAGAGTCCTCGCAAACCAGTTCGAGAACCTCCTTTGAATCGGAATCTGTTTGGTGATTCTTGTTCCGATAACTATCTCGCATTCCTCCAGCCTTCCCGCAAGCCTGGGAATCTCCTCCGGATAGAACTGCATGTCCGCGTCAATGAAAACGATTCTCTCGGTTCTGGATTTTTCCACACCAAGCCTGCACGCGAATCCCTTGCCCATGTTCTTTCCGAGCCTGTAGGTCTCGCAGCCGAGGGATTTGGCAACCTCGGAAGTGTTGTCTTCCGAGCCGTCGTCAACAACGATTATCCTGTATTCCTTGGAAACTGCCCTTATGCCCTCTATCACTTTGCCTATTTTTTCTCCCTCGTTCCTGGCGGGTATCACTACACTCAGCGTCTTTTCCATGCCAACACCCTTAATTTATGTAATAGATGATATAAAATTCAGTGTTTTAATTCATGAACACAATGTAAATAAGAGGTATGCCAATGAAAAATCCTGAATTAAAGGAAATTCTGATTGTATTCTCCATAGCTTTCCTCGTATCCGTCTCTCCCGTCCTAGCCAGGTGGTACGCATACGGGATTCCGGGGATAATAGGCTTCCCTACATACTACCACCAGAGGATTGCGGATTACATAATCTCCGGAACCTTCAGCTGGTATGACCCGCTGAGTTTCGGAGGAAGGCCTTACACGTATCCTCCCCTCTTCTCTTTCATGCTTGCCGGCTTCTCTGTTCTCGGGCTTGAATTTGGAGGGGTTATAATGATGGGCCTGCTTGGAGGCCTGACTGCTGTGACATGCTTCCTGCTCGCCAGAGAGCTTATCGGAAAGAAAAATGCGGTTACTGTGATTCTCCTCTCCTCACCCGCCTTCATCTTCCTGTTCTCCCACCTCTCAACCCGCTCCCCTCCCATACTTCTGGGTCTGATAGCAATATACCTTGGACTCAAGAAAAAATCCTGGTGGCTTATCTCGCTCCCTCTTGCCTTTTCATATTTTTTCCATATTGAGACAGGCCTGATTTTCTCCGCCCTCCTCATGTTCGTCAACAGGGACTACCTGAACCATGCGAAATCCGTTCTTCTCGCTCTTCTGGCCGCAGGGGTTTTTTATGCCCCTCTTTTCATGGCTTACGGAATCCCCCAGCCCAATGCAATCCATACAGATTATATTTCCAGAGGATACGGCCTGGAATCATTCAACCTGCCTTACTTTGCCTGGGAGACAGGAAACAACTATGATAATGTCGCCCTGGTTGTTCTCGCTTTCTCATTAATCGGCTTCTACTTCACAAAAAACAGCTTCCTTCGCAAGTGGTTCCTGCTTTCCCTAATCCTTGCGCTTGCCTCGACAAGGCTGCTTATGTATCTTGTTTTCCCTGCAGCAATTCTTGCAGCAGCAGGGATATACCATGCCTCGAAAAAATACAGGAAATACGGCAAACTGATTCTTGGAATTTTCTTTGCCTACTCCATAGCTATAGGATTCTGGATGGATATTTCCTTTGCAACCTCTTATCCTGTAGCAAAACAGACAGAGGCATTGCTCTGGATAAAGCAGAACACTCCTGATAACGTAACTGTGCTTTCAGATTGGGCTCACGGGCACTGGATAACCGGAATAGCTTACAGGAAAAGCTTTGTGGACGGCTATGCTGAATACGCCCCTGATGCAGACAGGAGGGTGGCTGAGCTCAAAACCTTTTACAAGAACTGCACTGTCCCGCAGGGCTATGGAATCGTATACGCCTATCTTGAAGACTGGTTTCTCAAGAGCGAGAATATAACCTGCCTGGACAGATTCCAGAAGGTTTATGACAGGGACCAGATTTATGTTTTCAAGCTAAGTGCAGACTAATAATTCTTCTTCGCCAAACTCCCCTTCAGCCACTTGAGCCACGCATTGTAAACGTCATCAGCCTCAGCCGCGCCTGTCTCCTGTTTCAGCTCCTCCTGCAGAAGATGGAACTGGTGGTTGGAGCTGACCACCCAAGGGGCTTCAAGCAGGTCCGGGTTTTTGGTTTTGTCTGAGAAATCAACAAGTGTCTGCTTTATCTTAGCCCTGAGCTGTATGTTCTCCCATACGCCTCCCCAGTTACCTGTCCAGTCCTTTACGTAAGAAGCTATCCTGTTCAGAATCTCAGACTCCCCGTTCAGAAGGGTTTCACTTGGCTTTAGCGTGTCCTCCTTCCCTGAATATTCCATAAGGTTGACAGCGGCTGAGGCTGATGACGTTTACAATGCGTGGCTCAAGTGGCTGAAGGGGAGTTTGGCGAAGAAGAATTATTAGTCTGCACTTAGCTTGAAAACATAAATCTGGTCCCTGTCATAAACTCCGTAAGCCGATTCCCCGTGTATGGTGCCTGCCACAACGTTAGACAGCGCCCCTATCCTCATTGCCTCATAAAGGGCTTTCGCTTCGGTCGAGCGGACCTCACCGACTATGAGAGCAGAATCCCCAAGCCTCAGGGCAGTCCTCAGGGCTTCGTCCGCAGGCATCTCCGTTTCCACCCTGGTTATGACAGAGCGGGACTTGAGCCTCTCAATATTATAATGCAGGTCCTTGAGCTGATCGACAGGGAGCTCAAGGGTGTTGTGGGCAAGTATATTATTGCAAACAAAGTTTTCATATCCTGGAACCGAGAAATCATATACGTATTGGGACTTCCTTTCGCATCTTATAGCCCGTATCCTGTCCCAGTAGATGTCTGAATTTGCAAGAGATGATATTGTGCCCTTGAGATCCTTTTTGTTCTCAGGTATTTCTTCCAGAAGCCGCTTGAGCTTCTCTCTTCCCATCTGGTTTCCTCTGGTTATGTAATCCTGCTTGTTAAAGCTCCTGCATGCGCTTGCAAGCTCTTCTTTTATGCCCGCGGGAAGAGGAATGACATCCGTGGTGTCATGAGTGGATGTTTTTCCGCAAAGCTTGTCAAGCCTGGACCTCTTTTTTCCAGGCAGGAAATTCACATTGTCCCTGAAAGCGCGCAGGGATTTGAGGCTGCTTATACTTCCTCTCCACGTCTTGTCCCTTTCCTTGAAGCCTCCTATCCTGAATATCACTCCATAGGCCAGCAGCAAAGTCTGCACGTCCCTCACCATTTGCTCGGAGCATAATGACAATATTACCTCCTTGTCAGAGGCGCAGCCATCACCGCTGAACAGCCCGCGCAGAACCCACCCAATCTGTTCTTTGGACAGCCTGAATACCCACGCTGGGATGTGCTTTGTGTAGGCATCCCCTTCCAAAGCGAGAATATCTTTCATGACTCTCTTGAGAACGGTGGAATTAAGCATAAGGGAGAATTCATCAGAATGAGTTTTAACCGGGATGCCAAACCTGTCCGCTATCCTCCTGCAAAGGCCCCTCTCCTCTTCGCTGCATGCTGAAACTATCACAGAATGCTTGTCATAACACCCATCTGCAAGCCACAAACCGACAAAGGAAAGGAAATCCTCATCAAGCATTATCCTTGCTGGGATCGCTTTTGACTGCGATTTCGCTTTTATTGACAGTTTTGAGACATCAATGACAGAAATGTCAAGATGCGGGAGAAGTTTGTCTGGAATTATTCCGTTCCTTCTCCAATGGCCAAGGGTTGGTCTTGAATAGCCCTCTTCCCTGCATATCCTGTTCCATTTCCTGCCCTTCAAAGCGCCTTTTATTTGCTCTCCTGTAATGTACAGACCTTTTGTTTTTCCGAGATGTTCCAAAAGGTCTACATGTTCCGTTGGCTCACGTTCAAAATTCAGAATCCTGGGTGCGACTATAAAGCTTCCTTGCCTTAGATTTTTCGCTTTCACGGAAGCCATTGTTCCATCATGACCCATCGTGAACAGCGAATGGTCACACGTCACGCTTATCTTCCTTCCTGTTTCTGTAACTATTTCATACATATCCTTGTCCACTTTGTGTCGTATGAATCTGCTCACCGGAGCAAGCACGACCTTGCCATTCTTGTCCATTGCAAATACCTTGACTTCCTTTGGGTTTGAGGCCAGTATGTCTCTGTCTATTATCTTTTCTCCTCCATAATTGTCTACCATATTGTCAATTAATTCTCCTACTGTTCCAATCTTCATTTCCCCTCCGTTCTGGTAAACAATCTCCGCATCCCCTGTGACGCTGTCTTCAATAGTTACAATGCGTATTTTCGGAAGCATCTCCAGCATCATGGAGCCCAAAACAGAAGTCTTTCCAGCGCCCCTGCCTCCCGCGACCAGTATGCTCACTGCCCCGTCTATGAGGAAGGATAACAGGCCTGCGGCAGTGGAGTTCAGCATCTTGCTCTTCACGAAAAGCGGGAGTGTCCAGGGCTTGTCCCTGTGCCTCCTTATCGCGAACCCTATCCCGTGCGGGGACAGGGTTCTGGTTATCGCGCAGAACCTCGCGTTCCCTCCAGGAACACTGACATCCGTGTCAAGCACGGGATTCGCCTCATCAAGCGGCCTTCCTGAATGGATTCTGAGCCTGGTGGCCCAAGACTCTGCATCCTCTATGCTGGGTATAAGATTGGTTTTGCATTCCTCCCAGTCCTGGTGGTAAATCATTATGGGTTGGTTCTCCACAGGAGAATTGATATATATGTCCTGTATCTTCTCATCAGCCAGCAGAACTTCCAGCACGCCAAGCCCTGCTGTGTATCTGGTAAGGATTACTGATATCTGCTCTATGTCAGCCAGGCTCAGGGAAACGCCCATGCTGTCTGCCATCTCCCTTATCATGTCCTTTCCTATGCTGTAGAAGATGTCCCTGATGTTCTTGGATTTCACGAACTCCACGCTCTTCGGCTTGTGCGCTGCCATGTATTTCCTTGCCGCATCCAGGACAGAATATTTATCCTCCGAGAGCCTGAATTCAGGCGGAATCGCATAATAAAAATACCCTGTCTGCCCGGGAATCTTGAATATCTCAATCTGCGTGTCCCCGACTTTATACCTGTCCACCGACCTGCCGCCTTCAGGCGGGGTTATCATGTATCTTGTAAGCATGAAGTTTGGTCTCACACTCGGGCTGAATATCTGCCTGTAGACTGACCTGTTCCCGATATGGTAGCCGGCTGTGTAAGGCTTTGCAATAGCTATCATCTGCGTGGCTTCCAGCTTTTGTTTCAGGACATCCAGCACCTTCCTGTAATGCATAATGCAGTCATAGCATTTCCTGCTGGGAGATCTTTTGAGCTTCACATTTACTACCCTTATCTCCCTGATTACCTCCACATACGCCCCGATAGGGTCCCTCCTGAGCAGCTCTATGACTATGTAGTGCAGCTTTGATACCCTTCCCGGATAGCATTTCTCGCATTCCGGATGCCCGAGGTTCTTTTTTGAGAGTAGCTTGCTTCTTATAACTTCTTCAATGACCTTTGCAATCTCCAAGAGAAGCTTGGTCTGCTCATAGTCATATTCGTACTCCCTGTTCTTTGCAAGGACTATGCTTGTGACCTTCTTGACCTCAAGGATCTTGTCTATAGTCCTGGCCATGCACTCTTCATAATCCTCTATGGAAGACCCGTACAAGCAGCCCACGCAGTTGATTCTGAGCCTCATTCGCTCTTCATCATATTCGTAATCGCATACACCCATACGCTTTGCCACCCACAATGCGCTATCTGCCGCAAAATAACAAGCATGTTACTGAATATTTATTATTCAGGCTGCCTAATATAATATTGTATGCCTGCAGTGAAAAAACACCCCCAGACAATAAATACAATTCTGAACGATGTCATTCAAAGGGTAAACGACGATACGCAGAGACTTCGTATTCTTGAGCAGTCATCCGAATCGCTTACCTCAAGGATGAACTCGCTTGAGCAGGGGATGCTGCAGAACAGAAGGGAATTCCAGAAGGCTTTTTCAGACATTAATGACGGAATTACCTCCCTGGACGACAGACTGACCAAGCTAGAAAACACCATGAAAGAAGTGATAAACCATGTAAAAAAGCTCGTCACGGAATCCCAGCTAAAGGAACTCCAAAACCTCATAGAAATTTACAATCCTGTCAAATCCAATTTCGTCACGAAGGAAGAGATGGAGAAATTCATTAACGAAAGGCTATCCAGGGAAAAGGCGAGAAACAAATGAAGTACGCGTGCATTACGCCTGTAAACAATAAATAGTAGGAATCTAAAAAGGATAAAGAGAATGAAGGTGGAACAGCAGAAAGAAGTTGAGTGAGCGAGTGAAGGTGATTCGAGACTGAAGGTGAACAGCAGAAAGAAGGTGCTTTGCACCTTCTAACTCAAGTCCACTTTCTTACGTTCATCACCTTCCTTCTAAAATTCAACTTCAAACGCAAATCAATCCTTCTTTCGAAAAATCAAGTGGTGGAATGAAACTTTTGCCTTTTGGAAAGAAAAAACAGGGTCCCGTGATGCCTTCCCCAACAGAGCGTGTGCTAACTCTTTCTTCCCAGGGCCTTTCAGAGCCCGAAATCATTCAGATTCTCAGGGAGGAAGGCTATACACCTGTCCAGGTTGACAATGGAATGAGAGAGGCATTGCGCGGAGCTGCTGCGGGAACAGGTCCAGGAATGCAGCCTGCAAGACAGCAGAGATACGCTGCTGCCCCTCAGGAATATGCTGCTCCTGTCCGGAGGGAATACGGAACTCCTGCAAGAAGACCCCAAACTGCCAGAACTTATGCTGAACCACCGCCTGCTTATGAGGAGTTTCCTGAGGAAGAAGAGCCTTTGGCTGGCCCTCCGGCCATTCCCGAACCTCCTCTTGATTTTGAGGAGTTCAGGAGGTCTAACAAGGGCCTGGGATTCCCTGAAATTCCGGGAAGGTCGGAAGCAGGAATGCGTCCGGCCAGAATGCCAGCTGAAGAGGAGTTCCCTGAAGAAGAGGAAGAGCCAAGGCCCATTCCAAGGTTTGCGGCTAGGGACAGGACAAGTGGGGAGGGCAGACAGGAAAAAAGGCGCATGATCGAAGAGCTTACAGAAGGAATGGTTGAGGAGAAATGGCAGGATTTCCGTCGAAGAATCGACGACATGAATAGCATGTTCCAGCAGCTCAACCAGCGCATATCCATTCTTGAGCAGAAGCTCAGTCAGACGCAGGGAGACAAGAAGAGCGACCTGCTGGAAATAGAGGGCAAGATTGACACCTACAAGCAGTCAATCGATCAAATCCAGTCACGGATGGAGTCAGTGGAGCACGCCATGAAGGACAGCCTAACTCCCATGATGCAGACCCTGCGCTCGCTTTCTGAAACCATAAAGGCCCTTAAAGAGAAAAAGGGTTAGTTTGATTCTAAAGGAATATGAAATATCCAAAATAAAAGAATTTTATGGCTAGACGAAAATATTAACTTGTTTTCCCGCCGCCTGCTTTCTCATCTTTCTTTTCCTCGCCTTCTCCCTGCGTCATGAACCACATTGCGGCGGCAATTATGACTATCACTATTATAACTGTCGTGAAATCAGAGCTTATGAAGAAGGACGGGACGCTCACAAAGTTCCCGCCGCCTGCTCCAAAGTACACGATTAATCCAATAAGAATTATCGCGAATACCAAGAACCACATCATATACTTTCCTTTAAAAGTGTCCTGCAATTTGAAGCCGGCCAGTCCCAGAAGTATTGCAATAACGAGTATTCCTGAGCCAACCACAAGAGTCATCCCTCCAAGATTGGCAAAGAAGGTGCTAATACCTGGGTTGGAGCTTGCAAAAAGCATCACGAAAAATGCCAGAACAACTGAAATGAGCCCCACAGGACCCTTCTTAACCCTGTCCCCAATAGCCCAGTACAGGACTCCATAGAAGATGCCCAAGGCCAGGAGAAACGGAAACAGAAACTGGAACAGTCCCATGTTCTGCATGTTGGAGACAAGTGTGTCAAATATACTCATATTAAGTTATTGTTTCTGAAAGTTTATAAACTTGTACTGAACTGAGAAAATAAAGGGCTTTGGGTGTTAATTCTCTATTTCGACTGGGTTATGAACCATGCGGAGAATCCAAGTATCGCGAGCAGCATGGCTATGGTAAGGATCTCCGTGCTCTCCAGGAAATTCGTGCCGAATATCGCGGAGCCTGCAGAAACAGCGAATATTATAACGCCTATGAGTATAATCGCTCCTGTTAATATCCACTTTGATTTCTCATTCTTTGTCAAATCCTCAGGCTTTATACCTATAAGACCGAGAAGAATGATAATCACAAGAAGCCCTGAGCCAACTATGAGGGTGAATCCGAAAGCGTTCGCGAAAAACACCACAATCCCTGGATTCCACATGGAAAAAAGCATCACGAAGAATCCCATCACTATGGATATCAGGGCCCTGGCAGACCTTTCCAGCTGCTTCTCAAGCGAGTACGAAAGGACGCCATATGTCACTGCAAGCGTCAGAAGGAACGGGAAGAGATATAGGAAAACCCCGATTTTCTCAAGCCCGAGAATCATTGCAGGAAATGGATTCATCAATGCCATAGATACCTGATAATAATTGGAGTGGTAGGCTTATATTTTTGCAGACAACCCGATTTGAAGAATAAAAAACTTTGTGCCAAAAGAATGGCATGTCCTACAAGTATGTTGTTAAGGGAAAGGGGTATGGCAGCTTCTCCGAGGCCTACAAGGACGGAAGAATACAGCCAGGTGATGAGTTTTTTGTTAGAGGTATAGTTCCTAAAAGGTATGAATTTTTTGCTGAAAAAGACGGTTCGCTTATAGGAATAGAAGATCCTGTCATGGCTTGGTCTACTAACGTAAAAGAATTGATAGGAAATAAGAGATGGAAAGTCAAAAGGTACGTAAACCCGGAGGATAAAAATTAACCCATCTTTCCCTTGTGCCTCAGTCCGCGCGCCTTCCTTCCTGCTGACGTGAGACCCCTGTTAGCGCGGCCTTTGTGCTTCCCGGAAACTATCCAATTTATGTTCTTGTCAGACTTTATGGACCCGTGATGAGGGTCAACCATTATGCACTCATACCACTTGTTTATCCCGTCCTCCCCTACCCAGTAGGAATTGAGCATTCTCAAGTTCGGGTATTTTCTCTGGGCGCGCTCCTCAGCCACGACCTGGAAGGACTTTCCAAGAGGATAGAACCTTCCAGATGCCTTTGGCCTTCTCCCTCCTGCCGGCTTTGGGGTCTTTCTCCTCCCTCTCGGAACCTTCACCCTCACAATCACGAAGCCCTGCTTGGCTTTGTATCCGAGTTCCCTTGCCCTTCCTATTCTTGTCGGCTTTTCCGCCCTCGTCACAGTTCCCTCTCTTCTCCACCTGATGAGCATGGGCTTCCAGCTCTCCATGTCCTTCGGGCTCTTCCACTGCTTTTCCATCTGCCTGTAAGCGCTTTTCATGCCTTTCGCCTCGCGACACTTAATTTAGCTGTCGGTAGCTATTCGACTTAACGGAGAAGTTGCTTTGCAACTTCAGAGCGAATCGTGTTTTGGCACAGCCAAGCTATTTAACTTTTATGAACATAAATATCGAAATAAGTATATAAATTCAACGGAATAAGATATAAGTGATGAAAATATGAATGCAGCAGTAAAACTTTTGGTCGGACTTGTCTTCATAGCAATCGGTCTTGGCCTTTTCATAGACTCAGTCTACCCTATTCTTGGGACTGTGGGAACACTCGGGATAAACTGGTTCAACAATTTCATAATAGTCCTCACAGGCGTCATACCACCTTTCCTTATACTGCTCGGGCTGTTCGTGGTATGGCTTGAGATAGACGAGATGAAGGCCGAGAAGGAGCTCAAGAAGGAAGAGGAAAAGGCAAAGAAGGAAGAGAAGCCCTCAAAGAAGAAAAAGTGATTAAACAAAATCCTCCTCCTTCCGGAACACGGGTTTTGATTTTTTAATTTTATTTAGTTTGATTTGCTGTGCAGCAAGTTACGGCAATCAGGAATTTATTTGGGCTAGTCTTAAATATAAGGAGCAGAAAAGAGATTTACAAGTTGGTTATTATGGTTGAGCTGCTTTCACCGGGACATACAACATGTGCAGGCTGTGGGGTGGCTATTGCCATCCGGCAGTTATCAAAGGGCTGCCCAAATGATGTGATAGTTTCCAACGCGACCTCTTGCCTTGAGGTCACGACATCCGCTTATCCCCAGACATCCTGGAACGTTCCCTGGATACACTGCGCCTTCGAGACTGCCTCCTCAACTGCAAGCGGGATAGAGGCTGCCATAAAGAAGCTTAACAAGCCCTGGAAAGTTCTCGCGATAGCAGGGGATGGCGGGACCTTTGACATAGGGCTCCAGGCTATCTCAGGGACTTTAGAAAGGGGCCAAAAGGTCACTCATGTCTGCGTTGACAACGAGGCTTACATGAATACGGGCGTGCAGAGGTCAGGAGCCACCCCCCATGATGCATGGACTACCACATCTCCTATTGGCAAGAAGTCCTCAGGCAAAAAACAGGGCAAGAAGCCCATTCTTGAGATTCTGGCCGCACACAGGATTCCTTATGCCGGCTCCGCCTCAATCGCTTATCCTGCTGACCTTGTCCAGAAGATGAAGAAGGCCTTTGAGAAACAGCCGTCCTTCGTGCACATCCACTGCCCATGCCCTGCCGGATGGAAAATCCCGGAATCGGATACCGTGAAGATGGGCAGGCTTGCCGTGGAAACAGGAATGTGGATTCTTTATGAGATAGAGGATGGCCTCCTGAAAATAAACAAGCGCTTCCCTAACAGGAAACCCGTCTCAGAATACCTCTCCCTTCAGGGCAGGTTCAAGCATCTCGCTCCCGAGAACGTGAAGGAGATTCAAGCGAGTGTGGACAAGAGATGGGAGGAGCTTGAGGCTCAGGAGAAGGCTGGGCTGAAGTTTTTGTATTAAGACTTATTCTAAATGGCCTTGTACATATTCCACTAAATCTTTTCTTTTCGCATTATTCCTGTATCTTGAGAAAAGTATGTTCATCCCTTTTTTTTCTCTGAAACTCCAGCTTCGTAAAATTCATGAACGGAAGATACTCCAGAACAAGCAATCTGGTTGTGAAAATCAATCTCTTTCTGCATCACTTCTTTTATCTGTTTTTTGGTTGACATAATCTTAATTAGCCTTCTTTACCACAGACCCCGAATCCCAAATCTGCTTGAAAAGCGGCTGCGCTATATTTGAAACAACGTGGGGAGAATTCGCCCAGAAAATGGTGTCCTGGGTTTCATGGACCTTTTTGTCGTCTGTCAATGCCATGAGAACATGCTCATCATCAACTGTGAGTAGCCTTCCTGAGGCGGATTTTATGTTCCTCAGCTCGGCAATGTCTGCGAAGCTTTTTGCAGCCTCGCTTCCAAGAATGAAAGGAGCGGCAATCCTCAGCTTCACCCCGCTCTTTCCAATCTTCTTGAGAATCCTGTAATGCCTGTTGTAAAGCATGTTAAATCCCTGCTCCGTTGTAACGATGTTTATGCTCTTCTTGGCGGACTTGAAGATTGACTGCATCTGCCTGTCTATCGTGGAAGTGCCTTTCAAAGTCCCGGTCATGTCAGCAGGCTCCACCATGTTCAGCCCATCCTTGTAGATTTTTTCCATCTCCTTTATGACAGGAGACAGCTTGAGCTTCTCTATCCTCTCTATTATCTCGGCCTGCCTCTTCATAACGTTCTGCTGCATCCTGTCCAGCGCATCTTTGGGAGCGAGGGCCATGTATTTTATCGGTTTTGATGCCTGAAAAACAATGAATCCCTTCTCGACAAGGGATTCAAGGACATCATAAGAACGTGACCTTGGGACAGTGGCTATCTCGGAAACCTCTGCCGCTGTGGCGACTCCTTTGGCTAACAGTGCCACAAAAATCTTCCTTTCGTAAAGGTTCAAGCCAATGCTTTTGAGGGCATCAAGCACTTCTATTGTCGCTACCATGGAACCACGTAGTATTGTTTATAATCGGGCTTTTATTTAAAAAGCTATCGTCCAGTGATAACTTGGACTGAAGGTGGCTTTGCCACCTTCAAATGACAGTTTTACCCTGAATTTGCCTTTATCCTTTATAAGTACCTATATATAGGACAGAAAAGTATTTAAATATGTTGTTATCCAAGGGTAGTTACAAATATGCACATCTATTTCTTCTGCTGCTCGTAAAGCCGCTCCAGCCTTTTCAGGGTGTCCGCCTGCTCTATCCCCTTGTCAAACCTTATCCTAAGAATTCTTGGAAAACGGAGGGCATATCCTGATTCGTAATTAGGGCTCTTCTGTATCTCCTCATAAGCCACTTCCACGACCACCTTGGGCCTTATCTTTATGGAACTCCCTTTGTCGCTCTCTATATACGGCTTTAGCATCTTCGTGAGGTTCTGGAACGTAACACTGGACTGAAGGCGACTCTTGTCGCCTTCTCTCTCTTGTTCCTTCTCCTTCAGGCCTGTTCCCATCATCCCGCACTCCAAGAAGCGGCCGGTCTTCTCATCTCTCGCTCCGAGCACGAACGAGCTCATCCATCCAGCGCGCTTGCCTGTTCCCCACTGTGCCCCTACTATCGCGAGGTCCAGATTCTCCATTGTTGGCTTGACCTTCAGCCAGCCACCTGCAACCCTCCTTCCAGGCTGGTAAAGCGCTTTAAGGTTCTTGACCATCACGCCTTCCTGGTTCTCTTCCAGGGCTTTTTTGTAAAATTTTTCGGCTTTCTGAAGGTCTTTTGTAATAAGCTCCTCCGCAAGCTGGAATTTCCCTGGAACCTCTGATATTATGGATTCCAGAACCTTTCTCCTCTCTTTGAACGCGCTCTCGAAAAACGATTTCCCGTTCAGATAAATCACGTCAAAGAGATTGACCTGTATTGGAATCTGCTTTATGGTTTCCTCTATGTCATACTTCCTGTGAATCCTTTGGGAGAGGGTCTGGAAAGTCATGGGTCTGTGTGTTTTGGGGTCTATGGCAAGAATCTCCCCCTCTATAATGAATTCGCTGCCTTTCACGTGCTTCTTTACAAGCTCCACCAAATCGGGAAACTGCTTTGTTATGTTCTCCAGCCTGCGCGTGTAAAGCCATATCTTTCCTTCTTTTTTGTGAATCTGCACGCGTGCGCCATCATACTTCACCTCTATCGCGCATTCATCAAAGCTTTCCAGCGCATCAATGAGCGAAGGTGATTTCTCCGCAAGCAAAACCTGGATTGGCTTCCCTATATCCAGCCTCACTTTTCTCAGCCCTACCAGGCCCTTCTCTTTTGCTATGCCTGCTATCTCCCCGTAATCGCCTGTGAGGAACCATCCCCATTCTATCGCATTTATCGCTTCCTTCCTCTCATTCTCGTGGAAGAAAGCCTCAGCGATTGCATCCCTCACTATCCCTTCTGCCACCCCAACCCTCAATTCCCCGAGCACTGTCCTTACTATGTATTTTGCTTCTTTGGCTTCCGCCGAGCCTATTATCTCGGAAACCAGCTGGAATTTGCGGTCCTGCGAACCTTTCCCCTCCACCTCTGCAATCTTCTGCAAATTCCCAAAAACCTTCTCTACCATGAGCCGCTTGCGGAAGAGGGTGGACTGCCTCTTGTTTTTTATCAGCTCCTCAACAACAAGCCCCAGGTCTCCCGTCCTCTTGAATCTCTCCTCAACCTTTTGCGCAGGGAAGCCTGTAGCGCTTGATATCGCTTTTATCATGAGAAGATTCGCGATTCCCAGCTCCTTTTCGCTCCAGATCGGGAAGACCTTTCCCTGAAGGAGCAGGACAATCATCCCCATCTCTTTCGGCTCACTCTCCTTCAGAAGTCGTGCTATTATCCCGCTTTTTTTGAGCTTTGCGGGTGTCTTCTCCAGCTCCTCGTAAGTGTCCGCAAGCCTTGAATAGTACATAATCTATTTTTCTGATGCTGATTTATAACGATTTTTCTCATCAGGAACACTCAGTAATAAAAGCAGTCCAAACCAATAAATAGAAAGAAGATGGAAAATAGTTAGACAATTTAGAGTTTTAGTGGAAAAATGCCTGCCAAGCGAAAATCCAAACGTCCGAGAAAGAAATCCGCTAGGCCAAAAGCGAAAAAGCGTAAAATGAGCCTGGAAGAGGAGAGGACGCTTTTCGTGAAAGAGCAGACTCTTCTTTCGAAGGAGAGGACAATCCTGTCATTCATGAGGACAGGCCTCGGGTTCATAACAGCAGGCTTCGCGATAATCGCGGCAACCGCTATACTGGAGACTGTTTTTAAGATGAATCCCGCGACCTCTTTCGTAATCGGCTGGGGCATAGTGATTGTTGGCTTTATTGAAATAATAGAATCATTCAGAAGGCTAAGGGTTTACAGGCAAAAGATGCAGCAGATAAAGGAAGAGCTCGGGGATGAAGACGTATAACTTGAAGTAACCATATCCGGGAATCCTACTACCCGGCTTTCAGCTCTCTGTCCTTCCTATTCTCTGCAGTTGCTGCAGAGCCATTTTCCTTCCAACAGTTCCGTTCCAGAATACTCACCGCATTCTTCGCAGATTCCCTCTGCTGTGCCTTTTTCTATATAGGATATAGGCTTTATTCCGTCTATCCACACGCAACCACTGTTCTCATCCACTTTCCAGTCAGAGTCCACAGGAAGCATCATGAAAAGCGTCCTTGCCAGCCTCCTGTCTTTTTCATCCAGCCAGTGGAATGCCTCAGCTATATAACAGAACGGGCACAGAGTCACTTCACTTCTTGATGCACAGTGGATGCATGGAAGGATTGTGAGATTGCTTTCTTTCGAAGTGAAATGCTCCAAGAACGAGTGGTTGAATTTCCTGAAGTCGTTGGATAGTTCCTTAGGCAGCCATTCGCTTATTCCTTTTGCTAGGCAATCTGGACAGATGTAGCTCCATACCGGGTCTTTGCATATTTGGCAGACTGCTAGTTGCATTTATGTCACCTATTTTCCTGCACATTAGTGGGTAAGGTGGGAAATTCATCAAATTGCTGTTAATAATTAGATTAAAAAGGATTTCCATGCTGGAACATAGAGGATGAAGTACATCGACTTTTGTCCCAATCTTCGCTGCCTGTACCAAAATCTGTTCCCAATATAAATCCCCAGCCGAAATATCCAGCATGAAAGAGATTTTTCCCGGGGTGTGGAAGAAGGGAGATAAAATTCTTACAGAAAACCTTGTCCTAGGCTCCAGGGTTTACGGAGAAGAATTAATCAGGGAAAAGAAAACAGAGTATCGTGTTTGGAACCCCTACAGGAGCAAGCCTGCTGCAGCGATAGCACGCGGCCTCAGGAACTTCCCCCTGAAAGAGGGGATGAAAGTCCTGTACCTGGGGATCGCGAGCGGAACAACAGCGAGCCACTTCAGTGATATAATTGGGAAGAACGGAGCGATATACGGGGTGGAGATTTCCGAACGCTCAATCCGGGATTTGAACCACGTTGCTGAAAAGAGGGGCAATATTATCCCTATCCTGGCCAATGCAAAGAAGCCGGAAGACTATTCCTGGGTGGAGCCTGTTGACCTAGTTTATCAGGACGCCGCGACAGACGACCAGTCAGAAATCATAATCAGGAACGCGGAAAGGTTCCTGAAGCCGAAAGGCTTTGCAATAATATCCATAAAGACCCGCTCCATAGATGTGACCAGGCCTCCTCGGGAGATTTACAGGCAGGAGTTGGCAAAGCTGGAAAATCATTTCCAAATTCTCGAGAAGATTGAGCTTGACCCTTATGAGAAGGACCATATGCTTGTGGTGATGAGGAAGAAATGAAATCTTGGAAACTTCCAGAAGCATATTATATAATATTACAAAATAATTATTGATGAAAAGGGCATTCGTGTTTTCGCTGGATGCGATTATCGTACTGGGGTTTGTGCTCACTTTGACATTCTTCCTCTCAGCTCTCTCTTTCACCTATTCCTCCCCTGAGCTGAGATACCAGAGGCTCTATTATACAGGGAAGGATTTGCTGAATGTGATAGGGCAGGCAAAGCTAAGCTCGGTCCAGGACAATCCGGTTGTTCAGGATTATTTCAGCAAAGGGATTTTAATCCAGGATGATATGAACAAAACAATCCTGGATGTTATAGGGTCTTTGTGGGCTTCCGGAAATCTGACAGAGGCGAGGAACCTTACAAACTCCACGTTCGCCCAGATCCTGAACGGCACAAGGGTTGATTACCAGCTCCTGATTGATAGCCAGCTGATACATGAGAAAAATACAACAGCAACAACATATCTGGCAAGGCTTTCCGCAATAGTTTCAGGTTATGACATAGGGAAGCCTGTTTCAGGTTATTCCGCGCGCACCAAGCTGAGCAAGGTCAACCGGATTTCATCCTCTTATGTTTATTTTGGAGGCTATATCGGGGACGGAAACATAACAGTCAATTTCACCCTTCCGCAGTTTGACAGCGTCCTTTCGTCAAGCATGGAAATGAATGCGGGAAACAATTTCTCCCTCTACATTAACGGAAACCCTTCAGGCACCTATCTCAAGAATGCTGCAGCCAATATGATCGCTGACAAGTGGACTATAGGCAGCAGCTACCTTCAATACTTTGCCCCAGGGAACAACATCATAAATATAAATTTTACCCAGAACCGCAGCATGTATATTGGAGGCGGCTATCTTAAAATAACCTACAATACATCAGAACTTGCGGACTCGAATGAAACGTTCGGTGAGAATGCGACAATGAGGGAGCGAATACCGGGTATACAGGGAATAATAAACATGTATTCCTCTTTCTACACCCCCGGAACCCTCAATAACATGTCAGTATACCTCCACTATCTCAGCAACTACACTGTTTTCATGACAATAGGCAACAAAACTGTCTACCAGGGAAACTCCACGTCGGAGAATAGCGTCAGTCTTAACAATTCCTACCTTTCAGGGCTGCTGAACTACTCCGCCCTTAGCCAGAAAACCATACCCTTCAGGATAGGCCTGCTTAACATATCATACATGAGCGTAGGAGCGCTGGGAATAGGCGATCCCGTTCTTGTAACAGATGTTTCAGGAAGCATGTCAGATTGCGCTATATATGCACAGCCTTATTATAGATGCAATTACAGCTGTTTTATAGGCGGTCCAAAATCATGCATAGTGTCCCTGCCAAGCCAGTGCACAGGCAATGTGTGCGGGGGCTCATGCTTGTTCCCATACGGCCATTTTATTGTCTGCAACCAGACCAAGCTTTATGTCGCGAAAGATGCTGACAGGCTGTTTGTTGACATAGTCCTGAATGAAAGCATTCCCGGAAACAGGGTCGGCCTGGTCTCATATTCAACATCCGTAACAAGTTATCAGAATTTCACGGATAACAAAACGATTCTTAACTCCAGCATCAGCGGCTATACATCAGGAGGAAACACGTGCATATGCTGCGGGATAAACAGGGCCACAAACATGTCAAAGGACCTCAGCAACTCCTCCAGAAGAAGAAGCACTGTTGTTATGACGGATGGGGAGGCGAACGTAGGATGCACTGAGAACAAGGCAACTACGGACCTGAATGGAGACAGCATAGTGAACGCAAAAGATGACACAATAAACGCCTCCTGCATGGCATACCAGAAGTATAACATAACTGTATATACGGTTGGATTCGGTGCCTCGGAGTCCGATGTGGACAGCAACACCCTTAACATGACCGCGCAGTGCGGAAATGGCAAATACTACTACAGCAACATAACCGAGCTTGCCAACACGTTCAGGCAGATAGCTCAGGAAATCCTGAATGCGAGCTATTCCGCGCAGACAGTTGAGATTCAGGGGAACATAACTTACATGACAAAACTTTATCCAGACTCGTACATTCAGCTTGGATATGTTTCCAGCATACAGCCTGCAGGCTATGGTGAAGTCATGCTTACGTTCGAATCCGCCAACTTCGGGAACATGACAGGGAACCAGACTATAACAGACAACACAACCGGCACAAAGGAGGGCTGGTATTATCTACCTGAAAACATGCAGATTGTTGACTCAAAAATCACATCCTACTCCTCAAACTACTGGACAGACAGGCTTTATGTAAATAATACGGGAACATCCAACTGGACAAGAATCTACTGGCTGGGAGATTATGGATCAAACTATACCAGCCTAGGAGACCCATTCATAGTCCAGATACCTGTTTCCTACACTGCAAAGGGCAACAATTCTGTCAGGATTGGAACCGGCCTTTCTGCCATTAACGGGACAGGAGGGTCGCCTGATGACAGGGTGATATACACGCTCAAGATAGGCGGCATAGCGTTTGAGCAGTACAGCGATGTTTTCCCCAAGGCCAAAGGAGCTACTGTAACTGTTTATTATGACATAAACGGCGACAATGTATATGACGGGTATTCAAATGTTTCATACGGGCCTGACCCGTCTGACATATTTGACCCCCAGAATGACTCTATAGATGACTCGTTCATGAGGCTGATGGATTCCCTGAACTTTATAGGAGATTTGAATCCAAGCTCTTACGGTAACGGAACGCTCGGAAATCCGTATGACGGCATAAACCAGATCAATCCTGTTGACCTGCAGATAACATCTGATGTGGAATTCGATAGTGTGGCT
>JAPLVB010000043.1 GCA_026397335.1 Candidatus Aenigmatarchaeota archaeon | reverse complement strand
AGCCGCTTGAGAAGACGCAAAACTACGAGAAGTTCGTGATACCTGCCAACGCGCCGGGAGGGATGTACATTGCCTCCGCAAAGTTCAGGGAGGACTTCACGGTGCTTGCATCCGGGACAGGAAACTTCCTTGTAGTGGGAGCGGGAGTTTCCACACCTGTAGCTTTGCAGATAGTAGCGGTTCTCTCAGTCACATTAGTCCTCGTTTACTTCTCCCTGAAGAGGTTCAGGGAGACCAAGAGGACAAAAGGCCTCCTTGAAGGGAAGGGGCCGCTGTAAATAACGCTGTATCACGGCGGAAACCATTTCCATACTTGGATTATTTCGAATTTATAAAGATTTGAAACCAATATAATTATTACAGTGGTTTAATGAATAGCAAATTTCACATATTTATCTGTTTGAGCCTCTTTCTCTTTTCATTACTGGTTCTCGCCTCCCCTGCCAAAGCCCAGTACGGTCCGAGGGCGTATGTGACCGAATACGTAACCCAGGACTACTGGTGGAACGGGAGCACAAAAGGAACGGACGTAAGGAGAGGCTATGTGGAAGCCTCAATCCCGAACAACTGGGACGTGCTCCAGTACCTGAGGATAAACCTGACAGGAGGAGTCACAAGCACAGACCTCCAGAACCAGGCGGGAGGCAGCATGGCTTATGCCAACACACTTACTTCCTATTCGACCAGTAATTCAGAGGCCACAGTTTATGTTAACACATCCTCATACCAGCAGGCAACCTATTACAACATAACCACGGCTAACGTTGCGCCCACCATAAACCTCACCCTCACAGTCAACAACACGGCAGGAGGGACGGACATATACGATTCGGATAACATAGGCACAGGCGGCTCCACAAACACCCTGCGTCTGAACCTCACCATAAGGAACTCCGGCTCTGTGGATAACCTCACAGGAGTGACCGTGGTGCTCCAGTTCAATATAACTTCAGGCGCGACCAGGGATATGATAAACATAACAGTAGGCACGAATGTCACAACAGGACCGGGAACTAATTATGTCACCAATACTGACGGAGGCGACAATGATTTCGACAGGCTGACATGGACAGGGTATCTTGCCCCCTCAGCCCTTGTTTATATAGTTTTCAATGCCACGCTCCTTGAAGGCTCAGGCGGGAACATAGTGGACGGGACAAACTTCGCGAACCTTGATGCCCCAGGCGAGAAGGGAGGGCTTGGCAACTACTCGAACAGCACCCAGACGCACACAGGCATGACGATAAACTACAACTTCACAAGGGGCCCCATAAGGCAGGGAGTAGACCTCCAGATATCCAACGGTGTGTGGTACGTGAGGGGCCTGATAAAGAACCAGGCGAACGGCTCGCTTTCGGCAGGGAACCAGTCGCTAACCTACAACATAACCGAGTGGAGGATATACATGGTTAACGCTTCCTCAGGCGCTCCCTACGGAGGCTCAGCAAACCTGACAGGGAAGTTCAACCAGAGCGCGACCTCAAGCCTTCTCACGCCTAGCAATGGGATGATATACACTACGGACTCCTCCCGCTCTTCCAATACAACCTGGTTCAACACGACAAGCGGGACAAAACCATACATAGCCATCTATTTTGACTGGTACGTTCTCTGGAACGCCTCAAACGCCCTGAATTACGCAAGCAACATAAACACCACCATGGACATGCAGACTCTCTATAAAGTGGATCTCATACCTGAAAAGAGCCTCACGGGCGTGATATACCCTGACACAGGAGGCCAGTCCGTGACTGTGCAGGAGAACGCAACATATAACGGGAACAACAGCATAGGAGTGGGCAACATAGTGATAAACTCCATAATCCCTGCGAACACCACAACAGGAGCCATGCACGGGCTTTTCAACATAAGCAACAGCACCATAAAGGTTTATTATGTTAATGGTACAGCACCATATACGTACCAGCTCAATACCAATGCGAACGTGAACTGGACCTCGATTAATCCCATGACAACCGGGAAAAACGGGACAGTGAAGCTTACCATACTCGACCTCTCCTCAGCAACCGTGGTTGGGGGCGGAGCCGTAGGCAAGAACCTGACTGCTACAGGAACGGAGGAGATAGTACTCCAGTATGATGTTATTAGCAATGTGAGCATGACCACAGGAGATATTTACAATTTCACAGGCAACACCACATTTACCACGACTTCGGGAACAGCTGATGCAGAGGCCCACACCGCACAAAGCATATCCGTCTCGGCCCAGAGGCTCATGGGCTACAAGGATTTGTTTGTCCCCAACCCTGCCAACCCGACACTCGTGAACGAAACGCTTTTCGTGACAGTTGAGTCGCAGGGCTCAAACTCAATATCAGGCATCAAATTCATAGATTATGTAGTTAACGGCACCTTCAACAACAACGCAACCGCCTATGGCAAGGCCGTTAACGTCACCTTCTTCAACCAGGTAATCACGGTAGGATGGACCTATCTCAACCAGTACAACGTCACATTTAATGGCACACGCCAGCTTACTGACGGCACATGGGCGGAGGTGTTCGAGTTCGTGAACATGACAGGCGCAGGCGGCGGCTTCATCCTTAACAACACGCAGAACATAACAGTCAACTACCAGATGGATATAGGCACGTCCGGAACGTATATTCTTCCTCTCCAGATAGCAGCATTCGACCCCGATACAGGGCAGACCTACATAACGGAATCCTGGGGAATTGTGAGGGTAGATATTCCATCGGCTGCAGTTCCCCTGCAGATAACAGACCACAACCTCGAGCTCGCAAAGAGGGTTGTGGTAGGAACCCCTGCAATGTGGATAAAGAACTTCGAGGTTTACAATCCCAACTCCAGAATAATATCCTCCAACTTCGAGACCACAGTTTTCGGGGATTCCATGCAGGGTTTCGTGAGCTTCTACAATGAGAGAGGAGAGAATGTAGAGGAAAAGATAAGCTTCGGCAACGTGGAGAACGGGAAGAAGAGCATGTCCTGGTCATCCGCCCTGAACCCGTTCGAAACAAGAACCTACGAGGTCCGGATACTCACGCCTCCCGTAATGGAGATAGACAGGGACATTGAAGTCCTGGACAAGCTCGAGAACAAGATGGTAAAGCTAAAGATGGACATATTCCTGAAGAGCTTCTCCGAGGAGAAGTATTTGAATCTCGTCCTCAACCTTCCGCTGAGCTATGAGAACATAATCGAGGTGAAGGACGGATTCGGAAGAAGCATGCAGTTCACAGGCGGCAAGGACACCAGCAGCATAATAGTGGATGAAATCGAACCTTCCGGAATGAAGACCATAAGAGCCGCTTGAGAAGACGCAAAACTACGAGAAGTTCGTGATACCTGCCAACGCGCCGGGAGGGATGTACATTGCCTCCGCAAAGTTCAGGGAGGACTTCAGCGTCCTCGCCTCAGGTACAGGCAACTTCTTCGTGGTTGGGCCAAGCGTATCCACACCTGAGGCTTTGCAGATAGTAGCGGTTCTCTCAGTCACATTAGTCCTCGTTTACTTCTCCCTCAAGAGGCTGAGGGAAGTAAGAAGAACAAAGACAATGCTTGACAGCACAGCGCCACTATCATCAACTTAAAGGTTATAAGTGAGCCTCCACATATAAATAATCTGCAACAGTTAGACAGAAGGTGCAAAAGAAATAATAGCGTGGTTTTGCACCTTCATTCCAGCAGTTGGAAAGAAGGCGACTCTTGTCACCTTCAATCGAACATGAGATTGACGGCTTGAATCAATAGAAACAAGCCGTCTATCGCTCAATCGGGTGGTATGAAATGTTCATATTCGGCATGGATGTTCCGATTCTAGAATTACTGGTCATATTCTCCATAGTGGTTGTCATCTACCTCATAATCCTTGAGTTCGAGTTCAGGCAGCTCAGGACCATAACCAGGAAGTTTGACGAGGAGGAAATTCAACTGGGCCGCGCGATGAGAGAACTGAAGGATGAGGTTACCGCGCTGAAGGACGTGCTGGCCTCCAAGAAGATGACAAAGTAGGATAGATTCCATTTTTTCTGACTGTTTTTAGACAAGTTTCTCGCGAATTGAGTTAGAAGGTGGCGAAGCCGCCTTCAGTCTATTTTTCTATTAACTGTTAATTTATTTTAATAGCAGCGCCAATTAATATTATATGGTGCAGAAAAGGCACGTGCCCTTGATTTTGGCAGCTGTAGTTTTGCTGGTCTTACTTCTCTCGGGAATGAGAATTCCTGAAGCCTTTGCAGCAGTCCAGCGCTCTTTCGTTCTCAATCCCGATTCCGCTTTCTTTTCGTTCGAGGAGAACAGCTGGAATGACAGCACATTCTCCAATGAATACAACTACCTTTCTGCAGGGAATGCGACATACTGGGTGCGCATCCCCAAGAACTCGACTGTAGCGAATGCCACCATGAACCTCACAGGGAAGATAATCTATGTTTATTCTGTGCAGGCGACCACAGGTGAAATATATGGTCTTTCAATAGGCAACGCTACAGTCTCTGATAACCAGATTTCTTTTGGAACAAAAGAAGGTTTACCTACGCCTTACGGAAAGGTGAAACTGCTTTACGGCAATAATGGTTCATACATATGGAACATGACATTTTCTAGCGGATATGATGTTTATTCGACCGCCATAGGCAACGTCACGTCCGACACCGGAAGTGAGATTGCTGCAGGTTCTGGGGATGGCAAAGTCTATCTCCTTTATTCAAACGGCACAAAGATATGGGAAAAATCAATAGGAGCAGTAAAAAGCGTAAAGATAGGGGATGTTTATGGCAACGGTATAAATTACATAATTGCGGCTTCCAACAAAGTTTACGTAATAAACTCATCAGGAGGGGAGAACTGGAGCACATCAACAGGATACACCATATTTGACATAGCATTAGGCAATTTCAGTTCCGACCCGGGCAACGAAATAATTGTGGGATGCGCAGAAGGCAAAATATTCATACTGAATGCTACAGGCAGCATTATAAGCAACAAAACTGTGGGTTCGCTTGACATAAATTCGGTGGATGTGGGAAATGTGACATCCGACCCCGGCAATGAGATAGCTGCCGGGTCCCAAGACTACAATATATACATAATAAATTCAAGCGGCAATGCTGTATGGAACTATTCAACTGGTGGGATTGTTAAGAGCGTAAAAATAGGCGATGTTACAACACAATACCCAGGGTATGAAGTGGTTGCAGGCTCAAATGACAATAAAGTCTACACGCTCGACAACAGCGGAAACCTCATATGGAGCTTCGAGGCTGACAGTTACATAAATACAATTGGCATAGGCAACCTTACTTCTGATACAGGGAATGAGGTCGCAGCAGGCGCAGGGAACGGCTACCTTTACGTCTTCAACTTCGACTACTTCCCTGACAACGTCTCTATAGACGTGAACGGAAGCGGCTATGACTGGAGCTATTCAGGAAAGCTGAGGAGCACCGTGGAGGCCGGAGGGACGGGCACATTCATAAGCGCAATACAGAACTACCTCAGCAGCACCTGCATCCCCGTGTCCGGGATTTGTGATGTTCCCGTGCTTTTCCATTCCGACGGCCCGGGAAAGCTGAACATCTCTGGATTGAACTTCACATATTCCTACAACATATCCAACCTTGTATCCGCCCCCACAGTCAATACAACAGGAACGTGGTCAAGGACAATGAACATAAATGTCAATGAGTCCGTAGGGAACCAGATTCGCAATATCTCCTTCCTGTCAAACCCCTCGAATGACATATCTGTCCAGTACATAAGGATAAATGCGACCGCGACTTCATGCGACTTCAACGGAAGCTCGTATTCCGTGACAACAGCAGAGAGCCAGGTTGTGTGTGACGTTCTGGATTTCACGATTCCCTCTTCAGGCGCGCTTCCAGGACCCTTCCTGCTCTGGGACAGCAACATGAGCACAGGCACGCCTGTGCTTATGAACGAGTCAGCTGGTTATTACACGAATACAACAGACAACTTCCTCTGGAGGAAAAATCTCACTATCTGGAACACCACCAACACAATAATCTATAATGTGACGGCAAACACAACCATAAATGACACGGCCGTGCGCGGACTGGAATTCCTTAACGTTACCTGGAAAGGTTCGGTGTGCGATATCACACCATCAGCTATATGCCCGGTCTACACCGCGAAAACCTGCTCAGGAGACATTTTTTACTACTGTAAGCAGGACACGAACTCTAATGGTGTGTATGACTTCTTCAAATGGGTCCAGCCTTACTCCAATTCTTCCGTGAGCTATGTGACGGGAGGAAGCACAAACCTTGCTGCCAACCTATCCGGCCAGAACGTCACGTCATCACAGGCGATATGGGGAAGCGTATTCAATTACTCGGTTTACGTGAATGACACAGAAGGCGATTCTGTAAACGTGTCGCTCTGGATTATGAGGAATCTTTCAGGCGCATGGGAGAGGAATTCCACGCAGTCAGTGACTGGTTCGGGCCAGTTATCCTTCAACCTCACCTCCAACATCTCCTGGGTGGGGCTGGCAAGCTATAAATTTGAGTATCAGGATTTCAATGCTGGTTATGCAATCCATTCAAGCCAGAACACCTCTGTATTTTCAGGCCCGACTGTTTCGAAGCACAACGTTTCCCTTGTGCATATCCAGGGAAACAACAGCGTGGTTAATCGTAACTCCCCTGTCCTGCTTTCAGTGGGGATAAACGACACGGAGACAGGAGCTTGGACGAACGAGAGTGTGAACTGCGTTTTCTGGGTAACCACGAACGGAGCCGCCTTCGATGCAGGCCATTACAACACTACAAACTCCTCCGGCCATTGCAATTTCCTTTTCACCCCGGATGCAAGCTATGCAGCCGGGAACCAGACATGGAAGGCCGGAGTATGGAACGACACTTATTATGCAGACAGCAATTCCACCAGCTTTGTCCTGACTGTGAAAGGGAGGATAAACATAACCCTCGTTTCTCCAGTGTTCAACCAGAGCTTTTTCCGCAATTCAACAAACACGCTTACTGCAAGGATGATTGACGAATTCGGTTCCAGCCCGACAACCGATGTCTCCGGCTACAACTGCACATTCTGGTTCATAAACGATTCGGCGAATGACCTTGGAAACGCAACAACAAACCCGAGCGGCTGGTGCACCATCACATGGAACCCGAACTGCTCCGTCTCCCTTGGACAGTTCACAGTGAACGTCACCCTCTCAGGAAGCTCGCAGTTCTATTCAATCCAGGGAAGCGAGAACCATACGCAAATCCTGATGAAAGACGTTTTGCTGACTGTGATAACAAGCCCCTCCGCATACTCATCATACCACAAAGGAGACAGCATAACCCTCAACTCAGCAACAAATGACACATGCTCACTTTGTTCTTCAGGTGATTACAATACCACATGGAACATAAAATTCAAGCAATTTTTCCAGGTGAGCCTTAATGAGACCAGAGGCTTTTCCAGGGCTAACGAGACCATAATAATAAACGGAACTGAGCTGGAAGGCGAGGGAATCGACCTTTCAGACTGGAGGATAGCTTACACAAAAGTTATTTATAACGGCCAGGAGATTCCCTCTGAGGTAAAGGCATGGACAAATTCCAGCAGAACAGAGATAAACTCCACTCAGGTGTTCCTTAACAATTATTCAGAGCTGGTTTTCCTCGCAAGCATTCCCGCCCTGCAGGCTGCCAGTTATCTTGTTTATTATAATGTGAGCAACCAAAATGACTGGAATCTTTCCTACATACTTAACGGCGGGTTTGAGAGCGGCTCCCTATCCCCATGGTCCTGCGCCAACAGCTCAGGCTGCGCTTTCGACCTGTGCGACTGCCGCGTCACAACCGGGAACAACGAGACTGCAGGTAACTATTCGCTCCGCATGCTTGTTGTCCCGAGCATAGATTATACAAACATGTCCGTCCAGCAGAGCGTGAACACAGGTATAAACTCCAGCTACATAAAAATCCGGTACAAATTCGCAAACATGTCTTCAGGCACATCTATCGTAAGAATTGCAGCGAGTTCAGGCACATGCACTCTCAATCTCACGCAGGAGTTTGTATGGACTGAAGCATTGTGTTTCAATAGTTCATTCCAGAATGTCACTCTCGTGACTGTGACTATTAATTCCACCACAAAAGACGGCTCCTACAGATACCTTTACATAGATTACATCTGCATTGCCGACTCCGCAGGCAACTGCACTTCCATGGATTCAGGCCACGGGCCGAGGAAGGTTCTGGCCAGCCAGGCTGCCATAGGCTCAGGCAATAACACATGGCAGGTCCCGGCGAATGAGACGCTAGGTGCAAGAAGGCTCCTGGCAAACTCCTCCGGCCCGAACCATGCCCAGAATTTCAGCACATTCCAGGTCTATCTGTTCGGGATGAGCAACATCTCCAGGATTAACCTGAGCTCCGGCAATTGCAC
This sequence comes from Candidatus Aenigmatarchaeota archaeon, assembly GCA_026397335.1. Lineage (GTDB taxonomy): Archaea > Aenigmatarchaeota > Aenigmatarchaeia > QMZP01 > QMZP01 > JAPLVB01. The sequence goes on along the minus strand of JAPLVB010000043.1, from coordinate 13,019 downwards.
GTTCAACCAGACTTTCCAGTGCATGTCCAACGCGACAATAGACTACTTCTGCGTTGCCCTTGATGTGAACACCTCCCAGGGGATACATAATTACAACGTGAGCTTTTTCATGAACTCCAGCTATATGGGCTCGAACATGACCAACTCATCAGGCTATGCAGTGTTCCGCAACTCCACAGACAAGGGAACCTACAACATATCATGCAACATATCTGACACAACCTATGAGCCGGGCACGTATTACAATATAACCGCAAACAACAGCGCGAGCATGATAGTGGATATAATAAGCGGCAACACAACCGCTGTTGTTTTTCTCTCTCCTGTGACAGAGACAGCAGCCAGCATAACAAGGGAGCAGAATTACACCTACTACCTTAACGTGACCGTGAACAACACAGGGAACGGCAGCATGTTCAGCCCCTTGGTCAACATCTCCGCCGCGCCTGCCGGGATTTTTGTCCAACCAATGACATGCCCCACTCTAACGGAAGGCTCCACATGTTCCTCATCCCTACAGACAAGTGTATCACAATCTGCAGTTGTTTCAAGCCAAGTCATAAACATAACAGTATCATGGTCAAACGCAGACTCAACACAGGGCAACTCGAGCAACCAGACTTCTGTCACAGTAGAGAGCCACACGGTTCTTAACATAACCCAGGCCCAGCTTAACGTGAGCATGGCCAGAGGCAATTCCGGAACAGCAGGAAACTTCACTGTGGAGTCTTACGGAAATACACCCATTTCCAACGTTTCCTTCTCCCTGTCTGGGGCGAACGCATCCGAGATAGCAGGCTGGATTACTTACAACCCATCCAGCATATCCAGCATACCAAAAGCAGGAACCAGTACTACGCTCATAAACCTGGCAATCCAGCTCAACGCAACGGAAGGCGTTTACATGGCAACCCTGACAGCAAACGCCACAGGCTCCTCCTGCTCGCCTGCGGGAGAATGCTGGGATATGCTTTCCCTGCTCATAAACGTGACCCCGCCTGACTGGACCCTGTCCCCATTAAACCTTTCAAAGACAATAGGCCTGAGCGGGCAGAACGGAACCATAGGAACCATAACAGTCACCAACAGCAGGAACCAGAACTACTCGTTCTCCGTGAGCGTCACAGGAAACGGCTCAGGCTACATAAAGACAGATAAGTCCTCCTTTAACGTTACAGCACTGTCCTCAGCATACCTTTATGTTTACCACAACACCACAGGAGCTTACAATCCCGGTTACTGGTTTGCGAATGTCACAGTGACGAACCTGAACGGGGCTTTCCCCCCAAGCATGAACACATCAGTCAATCTTGATGTGATAAACCTTACAATCCGCATAGTCTCACCCAACCAAACAAACCCGACACTGCCGGTAAATGCGACCGACAGGATAAACCTAACAGTGAATGCAACACTGAGCGGGGCGAATGTGACCTCAAACATGATATGGGCGGTGCTTGTAGGCGGGCAGGCATGCGGTGATGTGCAGTCCTCATACAATTCCTCCGCAGGCTTCTGGGAAATAAACTGCACAGCTCCTAACATAACAGGCAATGTGATATACAACCCTCTAACTGTGACAGGGAACTACACTGCACAGCAGGGGACTATAGTTTCAGACCAGCAGGCAGATGCAGTAAAGTATAATGACATAACTCCTCCCCAAATCTCCAGCATAACCGTGAATCCTGTGAACTATTACGGCAGCGTCCCGTACATTATCATAAACGCAACAATAACCGACAACACTGCAGTGAATTCCTCATGGCTGGTGATAACACAGCCCAACGGAACCAACGTAACAGTTGGGAACCCAAGCAACGTAAGCGACAACTACACGTTCAACTTCTCAAACCCCAATTCCATCGGGGATTATGACGTTTATGTTTTTGCGAATGACAGCTACAGCTACACAAACTCCACAAGGGGATGGTTTGACGTCTACAGACCTTTCACTATGTCCGGAACTCTGGCAAACCCAAATTCCGTAAACCAGAGCATAAACTTCACCTTCTACAGATTGGGAACATCCACTATAATTCACAACTTCTCAACCAACAGCTCCCAGGCCTCCTACAACTGGAGCGTTCATGACAGGGTTTACGATCTCAGGGTTTCATTCTTCGGCCACACAACAGTCCTTTATGGAGTTAACACCACGGCCTCTGCAATTAACCAGTACAATACATCAGCCACAAACGTGAGCAGTGTTTTCAGGTTTGACAACTTCCCGAACCGCACCTCCCAGGACATCTCAAACTTCGACCTTCCGAACACAGCGCAGAATATAATTCTGGGATTTGTTATAGAAACGCCGAACCTTTCCTACTCAACTTCTGCAATCACAATAGACTACACGAGCGCTCTTGCAGCAGCTCTGGGAACAATAACAGTCCAAGAAAGCAACCTAAGGATATTCAGGTGCACGAACTGGAACTTCCAGTCACGTGTATGCACCGCAGGAGAGTTTTCGCACTTTAATGAATCCCTTACTCCCGACACCACAGCAAACACATTCACATTCAGTTCAAGTCCCTCCACAGCCTATGCAGTAGCAGAATCATGCTACCCCAATATATGCGGCCAGTCCACTCCTCCGCAGCCTCCGGGCGGGGGAACATCACCTACCTCAGGAGGAGGACCAACCCAGCCCGTGTGCGGGAACGGGAAGTGCGAAACAGGAGAGAACAGCCAGAACTGCCCGAAGGACTGCCCGCAAGAACTGGACTTCCCGCTGACTATCAAGACGGGAATCACGAACATCCGCCTCAGGCCAGGGGACAAGGCCACATACCCGTTCTCAATGACCAACAGGCTGAACACCACTGTAACAGCCGATGTCTCAGTGAGCGGGCTTGACAAATACTTCACCCTCGAGAAAAGCTCTGTGGATATAGGCGCGAACAAGACCGAGACGTTCAACATCTATGTAACCGTGCCCGAGACCATAGAGACAGGAACATATACAGGAACAATAACCGTGTCTGCGGCAGGCAAGACAAAAGAAGTTCCTATGACAATGATTATAGGACTTGAGGGGAAGAGCCAGCTGAACCTCGTGCTGAGCCTTATCACAAAGAGGGTGGAGCCGGGAGGGGAGCTGAAGTACACCGTGGAAATCCGCAATGTGGGCTTCGGGGCAAACCTCACGGCAGGCATGGTTTACACGGTAAGGGATGCCATGTCCGAGGAGATAATAAAGCAGGAGAACGAGACCCTGAACTTCACCCTTTCAACAGGCGAATCCTACACCTTCAACAAGGTAATGGAACTGAAGGATACAGATATACCTGTAGGGCAGTACTACCTTGAAGCTGTCGCTTCATTCGACCACAGGTTCGTCAGGGACATAGAGACCTTCGAGGTCTCCCAGATATTCTGGGCAAGCCCCATAGGGCAGTTTGTTTCCTGGTTCATTATAATAGGTGCGCTTGTGGCCATGGCCTTCTATGAGAGAAGAAGGTACATGAGATGGAAGACGAAGAAATCCAGATACCTTTTCCCCGTGAACTATTCCAAAATCCCGCAGGAGAGTGATGAGGCATTCTGGATAGGCAGGATAGCAGAGACTGAAAAGAAAGCCTGGTTCAACCCCAATGACCTTACCACGCACGTCCTCATAGCAGGCTCAACAGGCGCTGGCAAAAGCGTGGGAGCCTCTGTGTTTATCGAAGAGGCTCTTGACAAGAAGGTTTCTGTGATAGTGTTCGACCCCACAGCCCAGTGGACAGGCTTCGTGAAGCAGTGCGAGGACGAGAACCTCCTTAAATTCTACAGGCAGTTCGGCATGGACGTGAGATACACCAAGCCTTACAAGGGAATGATATTGGAGATAACAGACCCCCACATAATCATAGACTTCAAGAAATACATGAACCCGGGCGAGATTACCGTGTTCACCATGAACAAGCTCGGCCCGGGGGAATATGATGTTGCTGTGAAGAACATAATAAACGCGATATTCAAGACCGGATGGGAAGAGTCCACCAAGCTCAAGATGATAATGGTGTTTGATGAGGTGCACAGGCTGCTCGAGAAGTACGGGGGGATAGGCGGCTACATCTCGCTCGAGCAGGCATGCAGGGAGTTCAGAAAGTGGGGAATAGGCATAATCATGTGCTCCCAGGTGCTGGCTGACTTCAAGGAGGCCATAGCAGGCAATGTGCTCACAGATATCCAGATGAACACCAAATCACTCATTGACATTAGAAAGGTCGAGACCAAGTACGGGTCCGAATACGCGACAAGAATCTCCAGGCAGGGTGTAGGAGTGGGCATGATCCAGAACCCGAAATACAATGATGGCAAACCGTATTTCGTGCAGTTCAGGCCCACCTGGCACAACCCGCACAAGATAACGGATGAAGAAATGAGCTTTTACAAGGAATTCGCGCAGAGGCTTGAGTTCATAGAGAGGAAGATAGATGAGATGAGGAAGGCAAAGAAGGACGTCTCGGACATAGAGATAGAGCTCAAGCTCGCGAAGGACAAGCTCAAGCAGGGAAGGTTCAGGATGGCCAAGATATACGTAAACTCGCTCGAAGAGCACCTAAATATAAAGCAGGAAACCCCAAAATAATATAATGGGAAATCTTTCATGAAGGCGATGTTTGATTGAAGTCGGCTTTGGCGACTTCCTTCCAAAATCGAGAACGAAGGTGTCACAATAGAAAGACGTCCTTGGGACGTCCATCGAAATTCCACCTTCTTTCCAAAATCAGGCGAATGTGAATGGCAAAAAAGGAAAAGAAACCGGTTACTGACATACCAGAAGAGGAGAATGTAATAACCCCCGAGGAGTTCGAACAGCTTGAAACGAAGGAGAAGAAAGGGGGGTTAGGATTTCTTAAGCCCAAGCCCAAGACAGAGGCTTCCCGCAAGGAAATTCCAGAAAGGTACGAAGAGAAAGAGGACCTGCTTATGGCCGTTGAGAGGATACAGGCGAAGCTCGAGACCATGGAGGACCTCAGGCAAACCACGGAGGAGAAGATCTCGCGCCTCTCGGAGGAGATAGGGGAGCTGAGATCCTCGATCCTTGAGAAGGACAAGACATTCAACCAGGTGGAGACGGGGTTCGAGAAGGTCAAGGAGATTTTTGAGGAGATCCAGCCCAAGAAGATAAGGGCGGAACTGGACAAGAAGGAGGACGCTATAGAGAAGATAAACGCGAAAGTCGAGTCCTTTGACACGAAAATCGCGGACATGAAAAAGAACATGGCTGACGTCCTTGGAATAATGGAGAAGATAAAGGACATCAAGAACGTGGTCGCTGTCTCCGAGACCATAAGCAAGAAGATGGCCAAGATAGAGGGCGAGCGGAAGGAGACCACAAAGACAGCCGCAAAGGTGGAGAGCATGTTCTCCGAAATCACAGAGAAGATGGCGGAGTTCCATTCCTACAAGGACAAGATAGAGTTCAGCTCGGAATCCATGCATGACATCATGAAATCAATGGACATGCTTGAGGTGAAGATAGAGAATACTGTCACCAAGGATGACATGAAGAAGGTGGATGACAGGTTTGAGCAGCTTGAAAAAGACCTGAATGACAAGATCCGGACAATCAGGGACATAGTGGACGACCTTGTAACAGACCTGAAGAAAGGCGGGGTCAAGGACCTTCTTGAGAAGCAGGGGAAGTCAAGGATTGACGAGATAAACAAGCGGTTTTCCGAGATAAGCAGTTACGACAAAACAGTCAAGTCGCTAAAGGAAGATTTTTCAAAGCTCAAGGAAGAGAAAGGCAGGGAGATGAAATCCCTCCTCTCCGAGATTGACAGGCTCAAGCGCGGCGCGCCTTCCATTCCCAAGCGCGAACCCGAGAAACCCAAAAAGCAGGCATCCGCAGCGGCACAGCCAGCTGAGGAAACAGTTTCTTTCCAAGAAGGAGACATAAACCAGCTCATGGAGCAGTGCCACAGCCAGATAGACAGGGGGAACATAGACGATGCCAAAAAGACATACAGTGACATCCTTTCCATTTACGAGCAGTCAAAGGACAGCCAAGGCGCGGAGCAGCTTTACAGCAAGATAAAGCGGCTCTATTACAGGCTTCAGATATATTGATTTTTATGGTTTCAAAAAATGAAACCATCCTGGCAGCTATTATATTATCTGCCGCTCACTTTCTTAAAGCATGAAAATACCCTTTCAAATCAACTTTTCCATTTCTGACTTCAATCCCGTCTTTCTTCAGCCTGCTTACTTTTTGTTCCACCCCAGAAGAGTATCCCCCAACCGAGCCGTCATTCCGGACGACGCGATAGCATGGAATTACATCCGGCCGGGTGTTGCTGTTGAGAGCGTTCCCCACAGCCCTGGAAGCCTTCGGGTTTCCCAAGGCGCGAGCCATCTCGGAATAAGTAGTTACCTTACCTTTCGGTATCTTTTTAGTTAGCCCGAGAACTTTTTCTGAGAATGATTTCATGGAACCCTCGTTGTCACAACAGGATTCTCCATAACTATTATCGTGTGCTCGGACTGCGCGATCGGCTTGTTTTCAATCTCCCTGAGAACAGGATAAATCTCAATCGCTCCAGCCGCCTCAAGCTGCCTAAGCGCAAGCGAAACCTTTATAGGAGAGAAATTTTTGTAAAGCCAGCGCTTGGCGAAAGGCAGTTCTTTGTATTCTGATTTAGCCAGCTCCAGAATCTTTCTTGCCTCAGGAAGCCTCACGGGCCTGTCCCTGAGATAGCGGTAAATCTCCACATTCCCGGAATCCTTAACATATCCATTTGATTGCACTACAAACGGCTCAAGCGCTATTACATCCCCTTCCCTGAATTTGTATGTGGAACTGTTAGAGACGTTAGGGATTGAAGGGCTTCCATGAAAAACATACTTCTCAAGCGTGTGCCCTGTGAGGTTTACTATCAGTCCGAACCCGTGCTCTTTCACGGTGTTTTCTATAGCCTCGCTTATTTGCGCAACAGTGACCCCCGGCTTTATCACCTCTATTGCAGCCTCCACGCATTTCTCCGAGCACTTAACCAGAGGATTCGGGTCAGAGCAGTAAGTGAAAGCCATATCTCCTATATAACCATCCACATGCACACCTATATCTATTTTCACCAGATCTTTCGGGCCTATCGTTTTCTCATCATTGAATGAAGGAGTGTAGTGCGCGGCAATCTCATTCAGAGAAATGTTCACAGGGAATGCAGGCTTCGCTCCCTTCTCATGGATTTTCATGTCGACAGTTTCTGCTATTGTAAGTAGCCTTGTTCCTGGTTTTAGCATTTCCGACAGTTCCTCCTTTATCTCAGCGCAAATCCTCCCTGCCCGGATGTATTTTTCAAGTATATCCTTGTCCATACAGCCACTGAATATTCTTTGGGTAACGGTTTAAATGCTTTTTGTACAATATGAATTTATGGTTAGAATTTCGAAAATCCCTTATCTGGCTGAGGAGCAAAGACAATTTATAGTAGATATTTATCCAAAGTGGGTCTTGTCCGCACAGCCGAACAATTCAACAAAAAATACGAGAATTCTGGTTTTGTAGTTAAAACGGTATCCTTTCAGATTGTTAGGGATGTTTTGGAAGAAGAAGGAGTCAAGATAGATAAGAAAGGTTATTGTTTCAGGCCTAGGAAACACGTTATTGGTCTGTATTCGCCAGCAAAAGAAATAGATATGAAGAAATCACCCCTGAAATAAAAAAATTGGTAGTGAAGGAGTACAAAAAACCGGATAAAGGGATGGTAGGCTACAAAGAAATAAAAAATAGAATCAGGGACGAGTTTGATAAAGAATTATCCTTTGACATGTTCGAGAAGATACTCAAGGAAGGCCATTTTGACCTGACTTCAGACGAATACAAAAGAGTGGACTATCTGGCGCCAAACCCTTAAATACAGGCTGCATAAATATTCTTATGCTTAACGAGCTCCTGCTTGTTGTGATAACCACAATGCTTCCTGTTTCCGAGCTGAGGGGAGGAATTCCCCTCGGGATAGCGCTCGGCCTCCCTCCATGGCTGGCGATTCTTACTGCAATAATCGCGAACTGCCTGGTATTCTTTCCCGTGTACTTTGGACTCAAGATATTTTATGAAAGGCTTTTTTCCAGATGGAAAATCTCAAGGAAAATAGTTGAAAGGAGCAAGAAGAAAGCCGAGCCTTACATAAACAAATACGGGATTCTCGGACTTGCTGTTTTTATTGGAGTACCTCTCCCTGCCACGGGAGTTTGGACGGGAACACTGATAGCATGGATAATGGACCTGAACTGGAAGAAATCGTTTCTCGCGGCCTGCCTGGGTGTCCTGATTGCAGCCGCGATAGTGAGCGCGATTGTTCTGGGATTCTTGGCCGGGCTGAACTTCTTGGTCTGAGAAAACGATTGGAATCTTGCAGAGCCACCTTCTTTCAAACATTTCATTTGAGTCCAAGCTCCTTCTTCAGAACCTGGGCCTTGTCCGTCTTCTCCCACGTGAAGTCCGCGTCATTCCTACCAAAGTGACCGTAGGCGGCTGTTTTCCTGTATATGGGCCTGTTCAGCTTGAGGCTGTCTATTATCGCCCTCGGCCTGAGGTCGAATACCTTCCGGACCGCCTCGCTGATTTTTTCTTCAGGAGCTTTTCCTGTCCCGAATGTGTTCACAAGCACGGAGACAGGCTGCGCCACCCCGATGGAATAGGCAAGCTGGACCTCGCACTTGTCTGCAAGACCCGCAGCCACTATATTTTTCGCTATGTACCTGGCCATGTACGCACCTGAGCGGTCCACTTTTGTCGGGTCTTTCCCGGAAAAAGCGCCCCCTCCATGCCTCCCCATCCCTCCATACGTATCCACAATTATCTTCCTTCCCGTGACTCCTGTGTCAGCCTCAGGGCCTCCAATGCAGAAAACCCCCGTCTCGTTTATGAAGATTTTTGTGTCTTTATCCATCCATTCCCTGCAGACAGGCTTTATCACGTGCTCTATTATGCCTGCCTTTATATTCTGCTGGCTAATCTCAGGGTTGTGGTGGACTGCTATAACAATCGCTTCCGCCCTTTTCGGCTTGTCGTCTACATACTCCACGGTCACCTGCGACTTGCCATCAGGCCTTACCCAGTCAAGTATCCCTTTTTTACGGACTTCAGCCAGCCTCATGGTGAGCTTGTGCGCGAGCATGATGGGAAGCGGCATGAGCTCGGGGGTCTCATTGCATGCAAAGCCGAACATCATGCCCTGGTCCCCGGCCCCCTGCTCATGGTTTGGCGCCTGGTCCACTCCTATCGCGATATTCCGGCTCTGCTCATGTATGGAAATGAGGACAGCACAGTCCATGCAGTCAATCCCGTATTCTGGGTTTGTGTAGCCTATATCTTTCAGTGTCTGCCTTACCACATGGGGGATGTCCACATAGCAGCTTGTTGTAATTTCTCCCGCGACCATTATCATGCCCGTGGTTGTAAGGCACTCAACCGCAACCCTCCCCTTTGGATCCTTCGCCATTATAGCGTCAAGTATGGCGTCAGAAACCTGGTCGCATATCTTGTCAAGGATGCCCTTCGGTTACTGATTCCGAAGTGAAGAGAAAACTCTTCATAGCTGACCACCCCCTTTAGCTTCTAAAGCTATCTTATATTGCTCAAATTTTCTGTCCAAACAAAGACTGTTATTTTCGTAAACCCATTCCGCAAGTTTCATACCTCTCCTACATGAATACACAAAACCATCTCTAAAGTTCAATAGAATAGATTGTCCAAGAGGAGTTTATATACTTTTTTATATATTATAATATACAAAAATAACCAGCAGTTATAATTTACGGGTGAAGGCGTTTTTCTTAATTCATGCAGAACAAATTCTCCAGGAACAAAAAATAAAGTAAAAGAATAACAATGAGCAAAGAAGCCCTACCAGTCCTCGTCCTCTTCTTCCTCTTCTTCTTCGTCGTCAACCTCTTTTTCCTCTTTTTCCTCTTCAGCCTCTTGCTTCTTCTTCACTTCTTTCTTCATCAGAACCACACTCCCATATCATTTCTTTCTAAATGAAATGTAAAACAGTTGTGCATTATTAGTACGGCTAGGGTATTTAAATGTTTTTTCTTGTGGGCTTTTCTATCATGAAGTAACAACGAATTGCTTTAAACCATCGCTTTTATTGCCTGGATTCAAAATATACTCATGATTATCACGGGAAAATACATCAGGCAGCTGAGGAAGGAGGCAGGCCTTTCACAGGCGGAGCTGGCGAAGCTGGCAAAGGTTTCCCAGGCGCATATAGCGAAAATAGAGAATGAGAAAGTCGATCCGCGCCTTTCCACGGTAAACCGCATCCTTTTCATCCTCAGAACAAAGAAAAGCGGAAACAAAACCAAGTGCTCGGAAGTCATGCACAAGCATGTGATTTCTGTAGGGCCCGATGACCCCGTACACAAGGCCATAAAAATCATGCACAGGATGGGAATCTCACAGATGCCTGTTCTGCACGACGGTATTCAGTTAGGCAGCATAGGGGAGACCACCATAATGAGGAACTTTGACAGGAACATAAAGAGGCTAAGGGTCCGGGATGTAATTGACAGGCCATTCCCGGTTGTGGACATGGATGACACGATAGAAATCCTTCCGGGACTGCTTGATTTGCACGGAGCGGTCCTCGTTGCGGAAAAAGGCAGGATAAAGGGGATAATAACCAAATCAGACCTTCTTGCGGTCAAGTGATTTTAAAAACAAATCCAGAAGCTTCCTGAGTTCCGGGTCCTTAATAGAAGAGATTCCTTTCTCATCCCAGAAAGGCTCCATAGGCTTCTTATGATTCCCGGTCTTTTGGTATTCAATCGCCTGCAGAATCGTGGCAAGCCTGTCCAAATCTTTCACGAACCTCGCCTCCTGGCTCTTAAGCGATTCAAACTCCTCCCACAGATCAAGAATCCCAGCATCTCCCAGGAGGGAAGAGAGCTTTTTCATGGCTTCCCTCTCAAGCCTGACCTTCTCCCGGTCCCACATATGTCCGCCCTCTTTCCAGTTCCCCTTTGATATTATGTCTCCCACAATAGCTTCAGGAAGGTCATGCACAATCGCGAGCTTGAGGGCCTTTTCCATATTTAGCTTTCTGTTCTTCCCGAGAACAAGAACCATTAATACTACCATAAAAGAGTGGTCAGAGGAGGTTTCAGGGCCCCTCACTCCCCTTTCCACCCAGCCAGCTCTTTTTTCATTCTTCAGATTCATTACAGTTTCAAAGAACTTTATCATGTCCATAAAAAATCCTTTGCATTCTAATATTTAACCATGTACCTGTCTATGTCCTGCAGGAAGAAGCAGACCAGAAGGATTGAAAAGAAGATGAGAAGGCCTATGCCGCTCGAGGATATTATCTGGTAGCCGCCCCAAGTAACATTAAAGTTTATGGCATACTGCTGGCCTGTTATGGGATAGAACAGCGCCACAGTCCCCCCTGAGAACAGGTCAAGGACAGTGTGGGAGAAAAGGAAAAGCAATAAGCACATTGCAGCCTGCCTCTCGGTCTCCCTGCCCCATGTATACATTATCGAGAGTATGGTGAACGGGACTGCAAGAGTGAAGAAGAGGTTGTGGAACATGGCTCCGGGCAGGCCAATTAAGTGGTCCACGTCTATAAGGACAGCAGAAAGGGCCATCAGAAGAACCCCTATAACACCATGCTTCATGTGGATTCTTGCTGCAAGCGCCGCCATGAGCGGGAATATGAAGTGGAAGAGCGAATCCATGATATATTATTGTGCGGCTGGGATTTAAGTATTAAACCAGACTGGATGCAGCCATAAAGAGATGCAGACAATCGGTTTATGGAAGAAGGGATGCTAATCTTTCTTCTTTGCCTCCCTGAATGCGGTCTCCACATCCTTTTTTTTCAGGCCACTGGAAATAAGCATGGACATAAGCTCTTTCTCCGGAGTCCCTTTATCAAGATCCTCCCTTATCAGTTCTGCGAGCTCGCGCCTTGCAGCCTCCCTCCTGGACTGGCGACTTGCAGAGGTTGAATCCACTCGTCCTTCTTCCCTAGTTTCCGAGGTTGTACCATTCGGCTTCGCTTTTTCGGCTGAAGACCTCCTGCGCAAAAGAAGCTTTTTTACAATATAGATTCCAGCCATGGCAAAAACTATTGCAAGGTAAACATCATAAGACGGATACTCAGCCATGCCAACATTTACAAGCCCCGGCTTGTACCTCTGGCGTATGAGCTCGCTGGAGCTTATGTAAGCAGCGAAGTCAAGAGTCCCGAGAAGTGAATCGGGGGCAGCAGTCATATTCACGGTGAAAGTCCCTGTCTCCCCGGGCTTTAGCTCATCTATGGTTTGGGGAGAAGCCACGAAGGTAAAAGGCCCGCATAAATTCAGCATAACTCCATGAAGGGAGCGATTGCCTTCCGTTCTCACCATAACCCTGAACTCAGCCGTTTTCCCGGCATTCACATTTATAAATTCAGGAGAGAGTGAAATGGTTAGAGGTATAAGTCTCTCTTCCAGTTCCGCGGCATTTGCATTGACAGCAATGGCGCAGGAAATCACGCAGTCCCCGCTGCTGTTCACCCTTTCATTGGGGTTGCTGCAGCACTTCCACGAGACGTTTGCATTGGGGCATGGAGAGACCCAATACTCTTTTTCATCATCCCCGCAGCACGCGTTTTCAGCAAAGGACCAGTTCACGGAGCAGTTTTGACAATATGTCCAGTGCATATCAGGGTCTATATAATCCGCTTCGCAGTTGGTGCCGTAGCAGGAGAAATCCTTGAAAATGCACGCAGGGCAGGTACCTTCACAACTGTCCTTCTTGTTGCATTCGCCCTTATAGCAAGAGCTCTGGTTGGAGGTTTTTTCATACCAAGCGCCTCCTGCACAAGTGATATTCTTTTTTCCCAAAGCTATCAGGGCTCCTGTTGCATAGCATTGCCCGTTGTAAATGCATGCGCTTCCCATCGTGCAGCATAACCCGTCTGTCATGTTGGTTTCGCATCCTGAAAGGCATATCCTGCTCCTGAAGTATTCGTCAGAATCATCCCCGCAGCATTCAGAATTATTCCATGAAAAACCGCATCCTGAGC
>JAPLVB010000029.1 GCA_026397335.1 Candidatus Aenigmatarchaeota archaeon | reverse complement strand
AGAACCCTTTGGAGGCGGCGAAGTAACCCAACCGCCATGGCTATAGGCGTCTTGCACTGAACCAGGAGGCACATACCCGTCAAATATACTTTGAGCGGGCTCACTCAATGGAATAGGATTGGCCTGGCTTCCCAAAGGTGGTATAGGTATACATTTGCCTGGGCTGCTCAGGAAAATTCCAAGAAGAATTGCTGGGAGCAGGAGCCAGAGAAGCTTCATAGTTATATTATATTGCTATAGAGGCTTTTATTCGATTCTCAAGAGGGTTTTTAATATCCAAGCTTTTGACTTGTCTTTTTATATGAACCACTGGCATGGTTCAGCAATAGTTTTTTGACATCCAAAGACTTTTCTTAAAAGTCTTTGTTTCAGGGCCGAAAGAGCCCGGTCGGGTGGTATTCATCCGGCACAGATTTTCCCCGCCTTTTGGGCGGGAACTTCAAAATAGAACTTTGAGCCTGCGGGAATCGTGACGGGTCCTTCACTGCCCTTGGGAGAGATTTCAGGGATGTAATCATTAAATACTCTACTTGTTGGTTTGTTAATCTTATAAGGGTTGGTTATGGTTCCACTTCCCGCTCCGCCTGGAGGAGAAGGAGCTCACGGAATAATAGTAGCCCAAATTGACCATGTAAAAGCGACATCTCCATTATTCACAAAGGCCCACAAGAACCTGTCCCTATCCAAATCAGCCTTGTACTTATCCAAATCATAATTATTGTCCCTAGAATAAATTTGTGATCCTGAGGGGGGGATTCCTGGCGAGTACTCTCCAGTAGCCTTATTCTGTATATAATGTATCGAGGGCCGACCTTCCCACCATTTCCATCTGAGTCCAAGGCTTTGTGCGGGCCTCCCAAGCACCGCGTACGGGTCAATAACAAACCATAAAGTAGAATAAGGCGGCGAAGTGACCCAACCGCCATGGCTATAGGCGTCTTGCACTGAACCAGGAGGCACATACCCGTCAAATATCCTTTGAGCGGGCTCACTCAATGGAATAGGATTGGCCTGGCTTCCCAAAGGTGGAACAGCAGCTTTGGCAGGGCTGCTTAGGAAAATTCCAAGAAGGATTGCTGGCAGGAGAATCCAGAGAATCTTCATAGTTATATTATATTGCTATAGAGGCTTTTATTTGGGAGATTGGAAGAAACCAGCGGTGTATGGGGAGAATTCAGGGCCAAAAGAGCCCGGTCGGGTGGTATTCATCCGGCACAGATTGACTTTCGATTGAAAGTGGCAAGAGCCACCTTCTCTCCAAAATCCTCGCACGTGTCCTCTTTCGAGATTTTGCGCTGCATGAATCAGCCAGGCCATTTCAGCTTTCCTGTCTCCTCCCAACTATCTCGATTGAAGTTGCGCTGCTTACGCAGGCACTTGCCTGCTGGCAAATGCTTTGCAACTTCTGTCTTATTTCGAGCCTTTTGAACTCTTTCGCATTTTCCTGCCAGCGGCAAAGGCAGGCTTCCCGTTCCCGTTAATCTTCTTCATGCCTGCTCTTGTTATAAGCAAGAAAAATGCAACTATTATTACTAACAGGTATGGCCATGAACCTAGCATGAACATTCCTGCTATGCTTTGGCCGAGGGGCTGCACGCTGCTTTCTGGGTTTTCAGAGCCTTCTGAATTCTCTGTGCCGCAGGATGAAACCTTTACCCATTTGTTTTCAGAGGTGCATTCCATGAGGGAACCTTTGTCGCACATCTGCTCTCCCAGCATGCAGACGGGGTCCGAGTCTCCTGATGATTGCAGCGCACTGAACAGGCAGAACTTTATCTCCTCAGGCTTCCCTGCAAGCGTTCCGCAGTTGTTCGCGTCCAAGCACAGCCGCTTCTGGGTCCCGTCCTCGCAGCATGCTGTCCACTCCGAGCATTGCCAGTTCGGAGTGCATCCGCCGCCGCCACCTCCACCGCCGCCTCCGCATCCTCCGCAGTCTGCCGAGCAGGAATGGCAGCTTTCACCTGAATCACAGACGCCATTCCCACATTGTGGGGGGCACTGTCCGCAATCCTGCTGGCAGGATGAGCATGTCTCCTCTCCGTTGCATGAGCCATCCCCGCAGAAATTCTGGAGCAGACACGTTCCTCCTGCGTAGCAGCAGCCTGTTATGTTTAGGTTGTAAAACCTGATTATCCCCAGGGTGCTGGAATATGTGTAAAGGTCAATCACGCAGACATTTGCCTGCTTGGTGCATCCGGAACAGTTGCAGTTCTTCCTTACTGAATCCAGCTTTGAAACAAAGTCTGAAAGCGTTTCGCTTGTGCTGAACTCTCCTGCATGGCTCCAGTCGATTGCTCCGGAATTTCCAATATCAAGCGCCGGGTCTGTGGGGTATGAGTCTCCTATTATGGATGCCATCTCCTTGTACTTGTCTATTATTTCCGTGACATTGGATATTACCAGGGTGCCGTTCCCTGCGTTTGCTATCTGCTGGAGAGTGGCAAGGTCCCCGTTGTCAGCGAAAGCTATCACATAGACCCTTACGCCAAGCTGCTCCCAGGCATGCCTTGACTCGTTTATGGCCTCGTCCTTTGCTACTATGGGAGTGCAGGGTCCGGCTATGCACCTGTTGGCAGCACCGTCGCTGAGAAGTATTATTGATTTCTGGGTGCCTTGTCCCTGGGATGCTATCTCAGCTCCCTTCCTTATGCCGCAGTATATGCAGGTGTAGCCTTGGGCGTTATAAGAATCTATCTCCTGAAGCAGGGCTGTCTCGTTCCTGGTCAGGTTAACCCATCCCAAAAGGCTTGTCCTGTAGCTTGCAAGTCCTATGTGGATGCCATCTGACAGCGGGAGAACTGACTGGATGAACTGGGATGTCGCGTTCTTCACATCATTTATCTTGCAAGGAGTCTCTCCAGGCTGGGCTATGCCGTCAGGCCCGCAGTTGTCATCCATGCTTCCTGAAACATCTGTCACAAGAACTATGTCTGTGCTTGCGTAAGCCTTGATTCCCTCCAGGTCCATGGAGGCGGAAATCAGGCTGAAGTTGCCTGACCTAGGGACGTATATCTTGGCTGAAGAGTTGTAGCCTCCTCCTGGCGGGAAATGTATCATTCGTTCAGAATATCCTCCCCAGAAGTCCGTTATTGAAGGAACGGGGTCGCACGGCTTCCCTAAGCATCCTTCATCCGGATCGCAAGTCTGATCTTTCAGAAGAGTGCAGTTCATAATTCCGCATCCCTCCTCCGTGCAGCTCCTAATTCCATAGTAGCATATTGAATCAGCAACAGTTCCGGGAACAGGGCAGTATTCGTCTCTTCCGTCCTCGCATGCGCATCCTTCCGAGCATTCCATCCCGAAATGGCAAATGCTGTCAGAAAGGTAGGGTTCGCAATCCGAATCCTGCTCACATTCAGCTCCGCACAGCTGGATCGAGCATTCATGTGTTATGGTCTGGTTTCCTCTCGTGCATATGTCACATTCTTCATTGCATACGCTGGTGAAGCCCTGCGCATAGTCCCATGTGAAGGGGTTGCTGTCGGGGTTGTTAAGGCAGGTTTCTATTTTTGAAAGGTTGTATTGCGAACAATCCCTCTGGTCGTATGCGCAGGTGTCGTGGGCCTCGTCGCATCTTTCATTTACTGTGCAGAAAAGGTTGTCAGAGCAGTCCCTCTGGTCGTATGCGCATGTGTCATGCTCTTCGTCACACCTGTCGTTTGTTGTGCAGTAAAGGCCATCATTGCAGTTCCTTGAGGGACCTCCGCACACCCCGTTCGTGCACACATCAGGGTCTGAACAATAGAGCCCGTCATTGCATGCGGTTCCATTGGCTTTGTTCCTGGTCTGGCCTGTGTCTGTCCAGCTCTCGCTTGTG
>JAPLVB010000002.1 GCA_026397335.1 Candidatus Aenigmatarchaeota archaeon | reverse complement strand
CAGGGCAGTCCTTGCAGAGCAGTCCAACAACAGGCAGGTTTACGGGACTGACCCGCTTGCAGGAAAACGCACATCAGCCCACTACCATGGAAGGAGGAAAGTCAGGCATTCCATGATGAACAGGGAAATGGCAAGGATGGCAAGAATCCATGGAACCGGATTCCTGCACATGACCGCAAGATTTGTCCCCCAAGCTACCAAAGGCCGCAAGGCACACCCGCCAAAAACGGAGAAAGTCTGGAAGAAGGGAATGAACAAGAAGGAGCATACAAAAGCCATGGTTTCTGCTGTTTCAGCAACAGCACACAAGGATTATGTTGTTTCAAGGGGCCACAAAACTGAAGGGATAAAGCACATACCCTTGGTTATTGAAAACAGTATCGAGCAGGTAAAGAAAGTCAGGGAGATAAATGAAGTTCTTAGAACACTGGGCCTGGAAAAGGAAATAGAGAGGGCCAAGGAGAAAAAAGTCAGGCAGGGTAAGGGAACTAGAAGGGGAAGGAAATATAAAAAGAAAAAGGCTTTCCTGATTGTGGTCTCAGAATACAGGGGGATTGAAAAGGCAGCAGGAAACATCCCCGGCGTTGATGTTGTAAGGATAAACGAGCTTAGAGTTGAGCACCTTGCTCCTGGAGGAATGCCCGGGAGGCTTACCCTATGGACAGAGGGAGCGCTGGAGCAGTTCGAGAAGAGGCTTGGTGAATGATATGGCTGCAAAAAAGACTGAAAAACCGGAGAAGCAGAAGGCCAGGCAAGAAGTTAAGAAGACTTCAGTTGGACAGACGAAAGCCGTCATTCGCGAATCCGATCCCTGGGAAATTCTTATGTACCCCCATCTTGCTGAAAAATCCATGAAGATGGTGGAAGCTGAAAACAAGCTTGTGTTCATGGTCAAGAGGAATTCCAAGAAGAGCCAGATAAAAGAAGCGATTGAAAAGGCTTTCAATGTGAAGGTCACGAAGGTGAATTTCGAGATAACCATGGCCGGCCAGAAGAAGGCTTACGTGAAGCTTGGCCCGGAATTCTCGGCATCTGATATAGCCACAAGGATGGGTATGGTCTAATGAACGAAAGAAGGTGCTGTTGCACCTTCGAATTGATATTTAAGGTGAGTTTATGGGCAAGAGGATAATTTCGCAGAGGAGGGGAAAAGGCTCCCATACTTACAGGGTTCCCAACCACGCATTCAAGCCAAACATTCAATACAAAAAACAGCCCGGGGTTGTTGTTGACATACTAAGCGACCCTCTTAGAAACGCTCCCCTGGCGGCGGTGGCTTACAGCGACAATCACAAAGGTTATATTGTTGCTATAGAAGGAATGAGGGTGGGGGACAGGACAGATAGCATAGTGGTTCCGCTTTCGAGCCTGACAGAAGGCCAGCAGATAAGCTCGATAGAAACCTATCCAAATTCAGGACCCAAGCTTTGCAGGTCCCCCGGCTCATTCGCAGTAGTGGAAACAAAGACAGAAAAAGAATGCGTGGTCATACTTCCCTCAAAGAAGAAGATGAAGCTGAATGCACAATGCCTTGCCACCCTTGGTATACCTGCAGGAGACGGCAGGAACGAGAAGCCATGGGTCAAGGCAGGCAAGAAGTGGATAGCAATGCATGCAAGAGGCAAGCTTTACCCAAGGACCTCAGGCACCTCAATGAACGCTGTAGACCACCCGTTCGGAGGAGGTTACACAGGCCTTGGAAAGCCCAAGAGTGTCTCAAGAAACGCCCCTCCCGGAAGGAAGGTGGGTTCAATATCGTCAAGGAGGACGGGAAGGAAGAATAGATAGAGTGATAATTATGGCAAAATTTGAGTTCAGGGGAAAAACCCTGGAAGAGATAAAGGCAATGAACATGGACCAGTTCAGCAAGCTTATACCCTCAAGGGATAGGCGGGCTATCAGGAGAGGGCTGACTGAAAAGCAGAAGAAGCTGCTTGAAAAGATACGAAAAAATCCCGGCAAATTCCACCGCACGCACTGCAGGGACATGGTCATAATCCCGGAGATGGTTGGAATAAAAATAGGAATCCATAGCGGGAAGGAATATGTTACTGTGGATATAAAGCCGGAAATGCTTGGCCACAGGCTTGGGGAGTTCACGATGACAAGGAAGCCTGTCAAGCACTCTGCGCCTGGTTTCGGCGCCACCAGGTCAAGCAAGTTCGTGCCGCTGAAATAAGGTGAAATGATGACATACCATATTGGAAGAAATAGACGCAATGGTGGTATTGTGGTAGATGGACGACAATTTAGTGTTCTTGGCCATCACGAAATCGTAAAGAGATTCTTGAATAATCGTGGAATATCAAAACCTCTCAACGACCTTGGAGAAATTTACCCAGGTTATATTCAGAATCTTTCAGAGGAGGAGTACAGAATGTACTTCGAATAATATGCACAAATACGCTTTCAACCCGGACCCGAAGACCTCAGTCAGGGTTTATGGCAGAAGCCTCCATATCTCGCACAAGACCTCGCAAATCATATGCAAAAAAATCACAGGAATGAACCTTGAAAAGGCAAAGAACCTTCTCGCGAATCTGGTCTCGCAGAAGCACAGCCTTGACGGAAAGTATTACACGAACACATGTGCAGGTAGTCCTAATGGAGAGATAGGTGGAAAATGATGCTCAAACAGTACTTCATCAAGCAGGCAATAAAGGAGCTTGAGATAGATAAATTCATAAGGGATAATTTCCCTATGGGAGACTACTCAAAGATAGAGATGCAGAGGACCCCTCTCGGGATAAAGATACTCATACACACGAACAAGCCGGGCCGGATAATCGGGAGGAGCGGAAGGAACATAAACGAGATGACTGACGCGATAAGGCAGAAGTTCGGGCTTGAGAACCCGCAGCTTGACGTCAAGATTATAAGGAATCCTGACCTGGACGCAAGGATTGTTGCAAAGCAAATCGCCTCCTCCATAGAGAGGGGCTTCAACCACAAGAAGATAGGGAACCTCACTATCAAAAGGATTATGGACGCGGGGGCTGTGGGGGCGGAGATAATAATTTCTGGAAAATTCGGAAAAGGAAAGGGGATGACCTCCAAATTTGTAGAGGGCTACCTCAAGCACTGCGGCCAGCCAGCAAAGGACCTTGTTGATTATGGCTTTGAGGAAGCGAACACCAAGCCTGGCAAGATAGGCATCAAGGTGAAGATAATGAGATATTTCATGGATATTGACGGGGAGCTCAAGACAAAGAGACCTGAGAAAGAGATAGAGCAGAAAGGCGAGGAGATTGTAGAGCAGCTAGAGAATGCAGAGGCTGAGCAGGCTCCTGCCCAGGAATCCCCTGAAGAGAAGGAAAAGCCAAAGAAGGCAAGGAAGAAGGAAGCCGGAAATGAGAAAGAAAGTGGCAAGGCTACCTTCAAGCCAGCAGACAAAAAGGTTAAAAAGCCTGAATCGAAAAAGGAAGCATAGTTATGGCGATCATGAGGAAAAAAGACATCAGAAAGCTTGAGAACAAAGAGCTTGAAAAGAAACTCGGTGAAATGCGCCTGGAGCTTGCGAAACAGAGGGCAAGCATCAAGATAGGCGCTTCTGTTAGTTCTCCTGGTAGGATCCGCGAGATCCGGAAGGCTATAGCAAGGGGTCTTACCATAAAGAAAGAAAGGGGGAGCGAAGGAAAAGAATGAGCGAAGTTTGTCCAAACTGCGGCCTGCCAAAAGAGCTTTGCGTATGCGAGACAATAGCGAAGGAAAGCGAGAAGATACGTATTCTTGAGGTCAAGAAAAGGTACGGGAAAATCTCCACCATAGTCCAAGGCATGAGCAAGGACGTGGACACCAAGAGCATCCTGAAGGAGCTAAAGACCAGGCTTGCCTGCGGCGGAACCATAAAGGACGGGGTGATAGAGCTGCAGGGAAAGCACAGGGAAAAGGTCAAGGCCATTCTCGTGAAGCTCGGCTTCAAGGAAGACCAGATAGAAGTTGGCTGAACTCTCCTTGGTAGGGCAGCTGGCCTGTTCTCACAGCTAGTTTTTACGTTTAAATCACCTTAACCAACTTCTATTCATGATAGCCCCCAGAGACCTTGTCATGCACGAGCTTATAGGCTTGGAAGTAAAGGTGGTTAGCTGCACGAACAAGCGGCTTGAAGGCCTTAGTGGTAGGGTTATAGATGAAACCAGGAACATACTCAGGATAGAAACCCTGAAAGGAGAGAAGTCACTTGCCAAAGACAACTGTACTTTCTCATTCCATCTGCCCTCAGGAGAATGGGTCAGGGTAGAAGGGTCACTCCTGGTATCCAGGCCCGAGGACAGGATTAAGAAGAAGTTTAGGAAGTGGTGACTGGTTTCTGTCAATCCCGCATGTATTTAAATATACTTGCTACTATATTTGGATAGCTGAGTTACTGTACCACTCGTGGTGCAGTAGAGAGGCGCTCTGTTTTGGGACTCTTTCTCAGCTTGCTTTAGGTATATAAATAACCAAGCATATGTGATGTTATGCCAGCTAAAAAGCCTTCCAAGAGAGAGAAAAGCATAGGCATACCCATAAATCCGCCTGAGAAGGATTGCAAAGACATCAGGTGCGCATGGCATGGATCTCTTCCTGTTCGGGGCAGGGTTTTCAAGGGCAGTGTGATATCTGCAAAATCCCACAACACAGTCATAGTGGAGTGGGACTACCACAGGTTCATCCAAAAATATGAGAGGTACCAGAGGCAGAAATCCCGCATAACCGCACACAACCCCCCATGCATAAGGGCAAGGGATGGGGACAAGGTTGTTGTGGCTGAATGCAGGCCAATATCCAAGACCAAGCACTTTGTTGTTGTGGGATTTCAGAAAGAGCTCCATTCAAGTCCGGCCAAGCGCCAGTCTAAAGAGAATGAAGGTGCCAAGAGGCACCTTCCAGCCAGCGAGTGATTATTATGAAAGCCATTACCTCAAAGGTTACAAAATGCCTTCCTATTGGAGCTATCCTCACCTGCGCGGACAACAGCGGGGCCAAGGCGCTGCAGATAATCTCTGTTATGGGATTCAAGGGGAAGCGCAGGACGAGAGCGACAGGAGGCGTGGCCAGCTTAATATCATGCAGGGTCTACAAGGGAAACGAGAAGGTAAGGCACGAAGTTTTCAGGGCAATCATAATAAGGCAGAGAAAGGAATACAAGCGTCCAAACGGCATGACCATTGCATTTGAGGACAATGCAGCTGTCATAGTGAATGAGAAGGGGGAGCCCAAGGGAACCCTTATAAAAGGCCCTGTTGCAAAGGAGGCTGTCGAGAGGTTTCCGCTTGTGGGCAAGATAGCAAACATTGTAGTATAAACACAAAGTTAATGATTAGTAAGAAGGCGGCGAAGCCGCTTTCTTTCTGAGGTTTGCATGAAAAAATCGTGGTCATCAAAATGGATTGGAAGTTCCCAGCCAAGGAAGCAGAGGAAGTACAGGTATAACGCCCCTCTTCATATCAGGCGAAAATTCCTTTCAGCCCACCTTTCCAAGGATCTAAGGGAGAGGTTTGGAAAGAGGTCTGTAAGCCTAAGGAAGGGGGATGAGGTAGTTGTCATGAAAGGGGAATTCAAGGGATTCAGAGGCAATGTAGACAGAGTGAATATGTCCGCGTCCAAGATTTATGTGGACGGAATGAAAAGGAAGAAAGTTGATGGCTCTGAAATCTCTGTCCCGATAGACCCTTCCAACCTTATGATTACAAAGCTTATCCTAGAAGACAAGATGAGGCAGGCTGTATTTGAAAGGTCAGGAAAACCTGCTGTCAAATCTGAAGTACCAAAGAAGGAGCAGCCAAAGAAAGAATCCAAGAACCGCTCCAAAAAAGCTGCTGAGGAAAGATAATTATGGCGCATCTCAAGAGATATTCAATGCCTGAATTCTGGCCCCTCGCTAGGAAGGCCGAGAGCTATGTAACCACTCCCATGCCGGGCCCTCACCAGAAATATAACTGTATCCCACTGAAGGTGATCGTGAGGGATTCGCTCAGGTTCGCGGAGACTTCTGCAGAAGCCAGGAAAATCCTTAACGCTGGAAAGGTCCTTGTTGACAAAAAAGTCAGGAAGGAGCCACGCTTCCCAGTGGGGTTCATGGATGTTTTTGAGATTCCTGAGCTGCAGGTCAGGTACAGGGTCACCACTAACAAGAGGGGTCTTGTTCTAGAAAAGATAAAAGAGGAGGAGACGGGCTTCAAACTTTGCAGGATAACAGGCAAAACCACCCTGAAGGGAGGAACCCAGCAGCTTAACCTGCATGACGGCAGGAACATCCTTGACAAAGGCTCCTACAGGATTGGAGATTCCCTCCTGATAGAGATTCCGGGCCAGAAAATAGTCAAGCACTACCCGCTCAAGAAAGGCGAGCCTGCCCTTATAATTGCAGGAAGGAACATTGCTGTGACTGGTAGGATAAAGGACATAAAAGAGAGGAAAAGCATGCTTGAGAAAAGCACTATAACCATAGAGACTGAAAAAGGTAGGGATATTGAAACCCTTAAGGATTATGTCATGGTTGGAAGCCTTCACGAGATTCCGGCCAGCACACCAGAAAAAGAGGAAGAAAAACGAAAGGAGAAAGAAGGTGGCAAAGCCGCCTTCAAGGGAGAATCGAAAAAAGCCCCAAAAGAAAAGCAGGAGAAGAGTGAAGCATGAATCCAATGAGAGAGATAAGGCTCGGGAAGGTGACCGTTAATATGGGAGTGGGGGCGGATACAGCCAAACTGGAAAAGTGCAAGAAGATAATGCACACACTGACAAAGAAAAAAATAGTCAT
Source organism: Candidatus Aenigmatarchaeota archaeon (assembly GCA_026397335.1). Lineage (GTDB taxonomy): Archaea > Aenigmatarchaeota > Aenigmatarchaeia > QMZP01 > QMZP01 > JAPLVB01. The sequence goes on along the minus strand of JAPLVB010000002.1, from coordinate 21,556 downwards.
AACATCAACCCATAAGAGGAGCACTTTCGGCGTTGCAAAAAACAAGCCCATTGGCGCAAAGACCACCCTCAGGGGAGAGGAAGCGATGGAGTTCCTGAAAAAAGTCCTGCAAGGGGTTGAGAACAGGATCAAGGAGTCACAGTTTGACGTGAACGGGAACTTCTCGTTCGGGATTCATGAGTATATAAACATCCCTGGTATCAAGTATGACCCTGATGTGGGGATAGTGGGGATGGATGTTGCAGTCACGCTTGAAAGGCCTGGCTTCAGGGTGAAAAAAAGGAAAATCAGGCCGGGAAAAATCGGGCGATCCCACCTCATAACCAGGGAAGAGGCGATGGAGTGGGCCAGGAAAAACCTGGGCGTGACAGTAGAATGAAGTGGCTAAGCCGCTTCCAACTCAAATGGTGGAATTATGACCTATGAGAGAGTGAAAAAACAGATAGAGAGGAAGCCTATAAAGCTTGCCAGGTTCGAGAAGTTCAACGCGCCAAAGAAGAGGAAGTCCGGCAAGAATGTGCACAAGTGCAGAAAATGCGGCAGGACCGGGGGGATTATCCGCAAATACGGGCTGGTTTACTGCAGGCAGTGCTTCAGGGAAGAGGCTGAGAAGCTAGGATTCAGGAAGTACAGTTAGGTGATGATATAACCCGACAGCCGAAAGCTGTCTTCGCGAGGATATTCAATTATGAAAATGGTGATTGTATGAAACACGACCCGCTTGCTGATACGTTTTCAGTGCTGAAGAACATGGAAGCCATAGGAAGGACTGAATGCATTGTCCCGGCATCCAGCACCATAAAAGATGTCCTGGGGATTATACACCAGCACAAGTACATAGGGGGGTATGATTTCATAGATGACGGGAAGGGGGGAAAATTCAGGATCAGGCTTATTGGAAAGATAAACAGCTGCGGCGTGATAAAGCCCAGGTTCTCCGTCCAGAAGAGCGAATTCATAAAATGGGAGAAAAGATACCTTCCTTCAAGCGACAAGGGCATTCTCATAGTTACAACTTCCAAGGGCATAATGGACCAGCGCAATGCAGTTAAATCAGGAACCGGCGGAAGGCTGCTTGGTTACGTATATTAATTTATAGAGGTATGCTATGGCCACGGTAAACCATGAAATAAAAGAGGCAATGAAGGAGAAGAAGATTATTATAGGCAGCAGGACTGTTATAAAGGGGGTAAAGAGAGGTCACATAAACAGCGTGATTTATGCTTCCAACTGTCCGGAAGAAACAAGAAAGGACCTTGAATACTATTCCAAGAGTGAGTTCGTTGCTGTAAAGGATTTTAAAGGGAACTCTGTCCAGCTCGGAGAGATCTGCGGCAAGCCTTTCAATGTGCTGCTGGTGGGAATAAAAAAATAAGCGGCGGGCTTCGTTCGATTTAAATAAATGAAACCAAATAATGAATGAAAGAAGTCGGATTTGAACCTGATGATTGAGCCGACTTCCTTCGGAATGTGAGATTGAATGTGCCAAGAGGCACCTTCCTTCGCTAATCAGAGGTGTTTGATGTCTGTAAAGCTTGGAACTGACTCGATAAGGAACATAGCAGCTTTTGAGAACATAACACAGATCCATGCACACGACTGCCTTATAACTGAAGACTGTGTCTATTTTCTTGTTGACCCGGACAAGGTAGGGCTTGCCATAGGAAGGAACGGAGTTGTGATAAGGGAGCTGAGGAAGGTTTTCGGGAAGACCGTGAAGGTTTTCGGCCACTACACAAGCCCCGAGCTTTTCATAAAGAACACATTCCAGAATGTAAAAAGCATAGACATGAACAACGGCAGGATAACTGTCACCATACCGGAGGAGGACAGGATTGTTGCCATAGGAAGGAACGGCAGGAACATAAAGGCGGTAAGGGAAATAATGGAAAGGCATTTTTCAATAAAAGACTTAAGGGTCAAATGATTCTTGGAAAGAAGTTGGCTTCGCCAACTTCTGTCTAAGGTTCCAACTTCGGTAAATCAAATCATTTAAATACCGATTGTGTATAAGGATTGGTGCATATGAAATTGAATCTTGCTGAAAAGAAGGGGAACAAGATTACATTTGTGATGCAGGGATCCACGCCTGCTTTTGCAAACGCTATAAGGCGGATAATGGTTTCAGAGGTCTCCACCATGGCTATCGATACTGTAGATTTCCATGAGAACGATTCTGTCCTGTTTGACGAGGTCATAGCGCACAGGCTGGGCCTTATTCCTATATCCTTCGAGCCGGACAAGTTCAATCCAATGAATTCATGCAGGTGCGGGGGCAAGGGATGCTCTTTATGCCAGGTTGTTTTTGTTATTGACAAGACGGGCCCCGGCATGGTTTATTCAGGGGATATGAAGTCCTCAAACAAGGCAGTCAAGCCTGCAAGTCTGGATTTCCCGATAGTTGAGCTGCTGAAGAGCCAGAACATTAAGCTGGAGGCAACGGCTATATTGGGCACAGGTAAAGAGCATGCAAAATGGCAGGCTGCAAACGCCGCCTACCAGTACTATCCACAGCTTGTTGTCAAGGATTCCAAGGAGGCGAAAAAATGCCTGAAGAGCTGCCCGAAAGACGTGATAAAGCTCAGGGCAGGGAAGCCTGTCCTTGCTGACCCTGAAAAATGCGATCTCTGCAGGCAGTGCCTGGAAGGATGTAAAGGCATAGAGATAGCAGGGGATCCGACAAGGTTCATATTCAGGGTGGAATCCATCTCCGGACTGAAGCCTGACTACATAATCTCCAAGTCAGCTGAGATACTTGGGAAAAAGGCCGAGGATTTCAAGAAAGAGCTCAAAAAGCTGGATTAACGGATGCTCGCATGAAGGCGACGTTCGATTGAAGGCGGCAAAGCCGGCTTCACTCTCACTTTCGGAAGGAAGTAGGCTTTGCCTACTTCGTTCTCAGATTCAATCTTTTATTTTAGCTAGTCCAATTATATAGAGGTGGAAAAATCAGCTCAAAAATCGTTCTCGCCTGGATTCTTGGAGGCCTTTTCCTTCTGGGAGGGACATGGATAGTCCAGAACTTACAGCTCAATGTGGGCGTGTCGGAGTTTCAGTACGGCCTGGCTTTGGTAATAGCCCTTATTCTGTTCCTTATAACAGGCCTTTGCTGGATTTCTGTGGCTGTTGCGACCAAGCAAGAGATCGGCTGACAGCCTTGTTTTAACTTTATAAACCTATAGTGCCAATAATGTTAGAATTCGCAAATGAGAAGGAACATTATGGCAAGAGTTTACTCAAGAAAGAAAGGGAAGTCCGGCAGCAAAAAACCCATGCAGAAGACTGCCCCCTGGGTCAAGCTGAAGAAGGAAGAGGTAGAGGAGATAATAGTCAAGCTCGCAAAGAAAGGGCACAGCTCTGCTGAGATAGGCCTTATTCTCAGGGACCAGTATGGAATCCCTTCGGTAAAGATAAAAGAACTGCACATGAGCGAGAGAATCGCGAAAACCATGAAGAAACATAATATTTACCCGCCATTCCCGGAGGATATGTACAATCTCCTCAGGAAGGCTGTTACCCTCCATGCTCACATGAAGAAGAACAAGAAGGACTACACATCCAAGCGCGGCCTGCAGATAACCGAGTCCAAGATAAGAAGGCTTGCCAAATACTACAAGGCGCAGAAAGTGATTCCCGCGGACTGGAAATACGACATAACAAAGGCCAAGCTGCTGGTGAAGTAAGGATTTATGGGTAATAAACAATCCGCGAGTAATCTTCACTATATTTATATCCCCTTGAATGTGGAAGGCAAATAGGAATTTCTTCCTTCGTAATGTATTGTCCGATGTCATCTATCACTATTGCTAATGCCCTTGAATCAGGAACATTCATTTTGTTTTTCTGATAGGGATGCAGCAATATTGTCATATTATAATTTTCCAATTGCCTTTGATAATGTTCCTTCTCTTTATCATTTCTATTGCAACCGCCACCGGTTGCAAAATCACGAATTATCCAGTCAAAAAGCTGTAACCTAATTGTCCCTGGAACAAAATCTAGTCTTGTTAATTGAGTGTCAGGCCTCAGGTTCAAAATTTCTTTGAGCTTGTATTTTCCTGATTCCAGAAAATCCTTTAATAGTTTCTTTGAATCAGATTTCAAAAAAATGGGCCAGTTGTCATAAACTCCCATCTCTTCCTTCAATTCTTCATCCGGACATTCCCTGAGAGCTTCCAAATATTCTTTCAGATTCATGAAAATAGGCTGATTGTAAGATTTTTAAGGAGAATCTATCTGAAAAATCTCTTCACACCCTCTTTCTCTGAAACATCTATAGGCTTCCCTTTCACTCCTGTTCTCGGGCTTTTCAGGCCGTGGCCTGTCACAAGGCACACCACTCTCGAGCCGCTCTCTATCTTCTCCTTTGACTTGAGGATTCCTGCAAATGCTGCAGCGCCACCAGGCTCCGCGAAGAGGCCTTCCCTTTTCGCAAGCAGCTCCCTTGCCTTCAGAATCTCACTGTCCGAAACTCCTTCCGCGAATCCTTTGGAGTCCCTTATTGCCCTGATCACACCCTTGCCGTCTATGGGGTCCCCGCATTCTATCGCGACCGCAACCGTATGGGGATTCTTAACGGCGCGGATTGGCGATTCCTCCCTGAACGCTTTTACTATCGGGCTGCAGGTTTCTGCCTGTATCCCTGCCATTCTCGGAAGTCTTTTTGCGAGCCCAAGAATCTTGAACTCCCTAAATGCCTTCCACGTTGCTGTTATAAGTGTCCCGTTTCCCACAGGGCAGAACACATAATCAGGAGAGAGGGTCTCGCATATCTCAAAACCTATGGACTTTGTCCCTTCCCTCCTGTAAAGGTAGTCCCCAAGAAGGTAGGCTTTCCCTTCCCTGAAAATTTCCTCAGCGAGTCCCATGGCCTGTGTGTAATCCCCGCTTGTGTGGTATACATTCGCCCCGTACGCAAGAATCTGCTCCATTTTTGTGGAAGCGGTGTCCTTTGGAGTGAATATGGAGCATTTCAAACCCGCGAGACCTGAATACGCCGCAACAGAAGCTCCCATGTTCCCTGTTGAGGCGCACACGGTTTTTTCCGCCCTGAACTCCACTGCTTTCGCAACCTCAACAGAGGAGCCTCTGTCCTTGAACGAGCCTGTCGGGTTTGTCCCCTCGTACTTGAAGTATAACCGGAATTTCAGCCCGAGCTCTTTCTCAAGATTCCTGGACCTCAGAAGGGCTGTCCCGCCCTCCTGGAGGGAAAAGAGATTTTTCACTGGGTAAAGCTCCAGATATCTGGAGTGCAGGAACGGCCGCGAAGAGAGTTTCTCCTTGGTCAGGATTTTTTTCAGCCTGCTGTAGTCAAAAGCCACTTCCAGGGTTGAGCCGCACTTTCTGCACCTGAAAATCAGGCTTTTCAGAGGATATTTGTTTCCGCATAAAGGGCAGGATATGTGCTTTTCAAACATATTTTCTCTATTGTTTCCACGGGATAAATTATTTAACCGCATGAAAGGAATAATTACTATGGCTGATTTTTCGAACATGCTGGCATTTGCACCAGAACTTCTCAAGGGTATGCCTTTGATTTTCCAGACAATCCAGATAGTTGCCTACATTTTCTTCATTCTCTTTTTTGGCTCGATTATAATCAGGGGGTTCAGGGGCTATCTTCCATGGTATATGAAGCTTATCGGAAGGGTAGGCTTTGGTTTCATAACTCTTGTATGTGCTGTTGCTCTGTCCACGCTTATCCCGATAGAGAGCACAGGTATATACAAGGTTATATTCACGCTCATTCAGCTCAATCTTTGGATTGGGGGCATAATCTCCACAGTTATCCTTACCGTCTCCCTGTTCCTTATCTCCAACAAAATCTACAACATCAGGGGAATGGAAAAAGCCATGGAAAGGCTCAAGGCGCGGCTGGAAAAGGCAAAGGATGTTGCGAAAGATATGTCTGGCAAGACATTAATCCAGAAACTCCTTCAGCCAATAACAATTATAGGGATTGTACTTTTCGGGGGATTCCTTGTTTTCAGCCTGATAAATTTCAAGGGATTCCCAAACCCGTCTGACAATGTTCTTTCTGCTATTGGCCTGAACCAGTCAGACATTGACAAACTGACAGGGTACATCCAGGCTGTCTCCCCTAATCAGACTGAAAACATGCCCGAAGGCTGCGTAAGCCCCCTAGAGCTTGCACAGAATTTCCAGCAGGCCATACTCCAGAATTCCTTGCCTGTTTATATTGACTCCGGAATGAGAACTCTAATAGAATCCAACTCGAAAGATAGCGTGGAGCTCATGTACAGGGTAGAATACAAGCAGAGGGTTTACGCGCTTGCAATAACCACAAAGCAGAGCATATGTTCAGCGATAGGAACGCTGTTCTGCGGCTGCATAAACCTGGGATCCATGGTGTAAATGATGATAAAAATAATAACCTGCCCGTTTTGCGATCACGAGGTAAAGGCGAAAGAGAATGTTGTCAAATGCTGGAACTGTGGTGAGTGCTTTGAGGTTGAGCCTGATGAGGAAGATTTCCTGGCTGGCCCGCAGGGATTTTCTGACAAAAGCTTTTTCTAAAATTCCAAAATTTTAAGTATATAAACCCCAATGCTACAAATAATCAAAAAGTTTAAAAGCATACCTTTCAATAATCCATTAAAAAGTAGTTAGTGGGGGTGACAAATGTTTAGAAAATCCGAAGATGAAGAGGATGATGTCTGGGCTGATGATGAGGGAGATGGAGACGACTCGGGTGACGACGAGGAAGAAGAGGAAGATGATTTTTAGTTCCTCCAGCTGAAAAAAATCAAATAACTCTTTACATCAAGGGCTTGATTTCTGCCCATTTTTCTTTAAAACTCTCAATATCCTTTCTGTTTTATAGCCTTTCAGGCTTGAATTTATCCTTACTATCCTACATTTTAGCCCTATTTTCTCTGTTTGTCTGGTAAGCATTTCCTCATCTATCTTCTGGTCGTAACCCAGTGCTATTATATCCGGCCTTTCTTTTCGCACAACTTTCATGAAATCCTTCTCATCCCCAATCACAGCCTTGTCCACCATCCTCATTTTCTCTATGATTTTTTTCCTTGCCGCCGCGGGCATCACCAAAAACTTTTTTTCTCTCGCGACTGTTTTGTCGTTCGCAACAACCACAACAAGGTAATCCCCCAGCTCCTTGGCTTTTTCCAGGAAAAATATATGTCCCGGGTGGAGCAAATTAAATGTCCCTCCTGCTAAAACTTTTTTCATGATTTTCTCCTTTGCAGTTTCAAGGCATCATTTATTATTTTTCTGTGGTCGAACGCGATTTTGAGTTTTCTGATTTCCGTAACGGGGAAGAATCTTATCTCCTTTACTTCCTCCTTTTGTGGCTTTAATTTTCCGCCTTTTGGTGTACATAAAAAAACTGCAGAAACCATATGGCCTCTCGGATCCCTTTTTGGGTCGTCATAAATTCCTATAATTTTTCTTGGAGTAACCTTAATGCCAGTCTCTTCAAGAACCTCTCTGGAAACAGCTTTCTTTAGAATCTCCCCTCTTTCAACAAACCCTCCCGGAAGAGCCCAATATCCTTCGAAAGGTTCGAATGGCTTTTTTTCCCTTCTGACAAGAAGAATTTCCTTATTCTTTATTACAACAGCGTCAACAACCAAGTAAGGAGTCTTTACATCCATTTCAATACTCCTGCGTCTCCCAGTACTTTCCCTCTCTCAAGAGGGTCCACTGACTCTCAACCATGTTCTGGATTTCCATCGCCTGCTCCGGCCTCATGTGATGGAACCTTCTCTGGATTTTGAGATAGTTTTCAATCGGCTCCAGCTTCTGGAGAGGAAGCGTCAGCGAGAACTTTCCCCGCTCTATCTCGTAAAGAGGCCATGCTCCTGTTGTAACAGCAAGCCTCCCTGTCTCTATCGTTTTCGATTGATCAAACCCCCATCCTGTCGGGCATGGGCAGAGCAAATCTATGAAAGTCGGACCGTCCGCTTTGGCAGCCTTCTGGAGCTTCTTCATGAAATCTATGGGATAGGATACGCAAGCTGTGGCTGCATAAGGAATCCCGTGTGCAGCCATTATCTTCACCATCGGCTTCCTCATGAACGCCTTGCCCTCGGGTGTGGTGGTTGTGTAGGTTCCGTAAGGCGTGGAGCTTGCCATCTGCACCCCTGTGTTTGAGAATGACTGGTTGTTATAACAAACGAAAATAAAGCGGTGGCCTCTTTCAGCTGCTCCTGAGAGAGACTGCAAACCTATATCGTATGTTGCCCCATCACCAACATAGCATAGGATATTTATGCCTTTTTTCCCGAGCTGCTTAAGTGCTGCCTCTATCCCTGCAACAGCCGCTCCGGCATTCTCTATCGCGAGGTGCAGCCAGGGGACTTTTGTGGTCATGTAAGGATAAGTCACAAAAAGCGTCATGCATCCAGAGGAGTTTATCACAATCGTATTCTTCCCCAGCGCCTTGAGCGCAAGCTTGAGCCCCAAATCAGCAGGGCACCCTGCGCAAAGAGAGCCTCCTCCAACCACTAGCTCTTCGTTCGGGACGTCCTTGATAGAAGCAATATCCTTCATGAGAATTAATTGTGCGAGGCTGAACTTAAACATTGGTCTTGATTTTCTCGAGCATCATTCTAGCTTCTTGTCTTTGGGTGTATGTCAAATCATCAGAAACAGCACATATAATGCAGGTAGTTCCTAGCAGCTTTATAGTAACTCTTTTCAAAACATTCCTTTCCTGTCTTGAATATGTACTGGTTTGTGATTTCTGGAAAACTCATATGCGACCCCTAAACTTTGATTTTTTCAAGCTTGCTATTAGTATCCCTCAGCATTATCTCAGCAAAATCTCTGTCTAATCCATATGGATTTTCTTTCAAATATTCCTCCAAGTGTTTCTTTGATTCTGAGTAGTTGTTCTTGGAGTCAACTCCTGAGTGGGCGAAATCGTATTCCTCTTTGGCAATATCAAATTTGGTTAATTGCATAACCATTAAATAAAAATAATCTTTAAATCCCTTTCGTTGGATGGAAATCGGCTAAGCCGACTTCTTTCTTTCATTTCACCTGCTTTAGCAAGCCCGCAATCTTCTTCTGCCCGACAGCAAGGATGAACGGAGCAAGCTTCGGGCCTGAATCCTTGTTCAGCAGGACAAGATAAACAGCCCTGAAGAATTCCTGCGCGCTTATCCCGTTTTTCTTTGCAATCTCCCAGAAAGCTGAGTGGAGTTCTTCTTGGCTGAATTTCTTTTTTTCAAGCATTAAAGCAAGTTCCTGAATTCCTTTCTTCTGCTCACAAGAAAGTTTCGCTTCAGGCGGCTTTTCAGCCAGCTTTATCCTGTACTGTTCAGGAGCATAAAGCTCTACCCAGTTCCTTGCGTATGAAAGCCTGTTCCTTACGGAATCTGTATCGCTCTTGGAAGGCTTCCCTTTTATGTGCCCGCTGGATTTGAACACCTCTATCGCTTCAGAAACCTTTTCATCCGGAAAGACTTGGGAAACCATTGCTGCAAAATCAAAAGGTATCTGGAGGGGCATTTTCGAAGGGATGGAAATCTGGGAAATTTCATAAAGCCTTTTCATGTGCTCCCTCTCCTTCTCATTCGAGACTTTTTCATCCCCGAAATAAACCCTCTCATGCATATCATAATCATCATAAAGTATTGGGAGCATGCTCCAGGAAAAACTTCTTGTTTTCATGAGCTTCTTGTTATAGAGGAATCTCAATATTTCCGGCTGAGCAACCTTGAGCCAGTCAGCTGGGTAAACCACATTCCCCTTGCTCGCGGACATCTTTTCCCCATCTATAAGCATGTGCTCGTAAAATACCGGAACAGGCGTTGGAAACCCAAGAATCCTTTCTGCAATCTCCCCGTTTATCCAGAACGCACTTCCAGGAACCTGATACTCCTTCCCGAAACCCTCGCTCGAGACCTTCCAATGAGCCCACTGCACTGCAAGCTCTCCCTTGTAAAGCAGCTTTCCATTCCCTTTGAGCGGGTCATTCTCCCCTCTGTGGCCGCAGCCCTTTGCAGTGTGCTTCTCGAACTTATAATCCCTGCACTCATACCTGACTGTTCCGTCAGCAGAAACCACATGCGTTGTTATTATCTTCCCGCAGTTCCCGCACACAGGTATCCATGGGAACCAGCCCTTCCTTAACTGATTCTCCTTCCCCCTGTACTTGTTCTGAATCTCTATTATTTTCTGCCGGTTATCTATTATTCTCTGGATTTCTCCACGGAAGGAGCCTTTCCTGTACTCCTCCCTCATGGAATAGACCTCGAGCCTGTCAGAAACAAACTTCCTCACAACCTCCAAGTATTTGGAGACATGATGCTCTCCGTATGATTTGTGGCAACCGTGCGGGTCAGGGATATCCGTGACAGGCATGCCTATGTATTTGGAATAGCTTTCCGGCAACCCTTTAGGAATCTTCCTCAGGGGATCCATGTCATCCGCAACCCATATGAGCCTCGCCTTCTTTCCATTCTCCTTGAGGCTCTTGTATACAGAATCGCATCTGATGGTATCGCTCAGCCTTCCTATGTGCAAAACTCCCGAGAGGGAGGCCGCCGTCTTTATCACATACTCCCTGAATTTCGGGACAGGCTTGCTTTCATAATGGAACCGCTTGCGGGAGATAATCTCCTCTGCAACCTGGTCCGCCCAGAAAACCGATTTCTTCATGCAATCATTCCCTTTGAAACATTGCTGTATTCCAAATAGATAAAATTTGATTTTCTTTTTATAAGAACTTATGGAAAGAAGGTGGATTTGAGTTAGAAGGCGACTCTTGCCGCCTTCACCCTATATTTCCGCCTTCCGAGAGAATCAATCCTTCTGGAAGGATTCAAGCTTCTCCTTTATTCTCTCCTTCTCCTCGCCGAAATAGCGCTCGAACTCCTGCGTGAGCTTGATTATCTTTGTACGGCCCTTTTTCTCCGCCTTTATGAGATTCCGCTTCTGAAGAATCTTCAGGTAAGAATAAGCCTTGTTGCCCTGGATTTTTATTATCTCTGCCTGGCTCACAGGCTCCTTGTATGCTATAATAGCAAGAGTCCTTTTGCACCCTTCTGACATGTCAGCATACGGAGTGAGGTGCGCCACCTTTCCCAGGAACTCAGGCTTGACCTGCATCACCCATCCCTGGGGAATGTTCGCGATTTCTATCCCTTTGTCCGCATACTCCTTCTGCAGTTTCTCGAGCATCTCCTTCACATAGCCAAGCGAGTGCACTCCAAGTATCTTCCCGAGCTCATCCAGCATCAACGGTTTCGAAGACATGAAAAGTGCTGCCTCGAGTATTTTCTGGTGGCTCATATCATTCCCTTTCTTAAGCTTTAGCTTTGTGAAGACGGCTTTGTTGACCAATTGTGCTGTTATCTTTGTAAGCCGTCATTTAAGCATCATTTTCTTTTAACCTTCCTTGGATTTATCTTTTTTGTTTTCACTTTATCCGGCTTTGCCTCTGGCATGGTTTTCCCGGGAGCTGCCTGGCCTTCAGGCAGCTTCTTTATGTAAATCTCCTTGAAAAGGTCCTCCTGGCGGCAATGGACTTTTTTCTCATGGTCCAGGTACACAAGCGGGACAAACGTGTTCAGAATCTCCTCCCTGCTCCATTTTTTCACGAGCTTGGAGAACTCTATCTCCTCTTCCTTCAGCCTCTCCAGAAGCGAGTTTATTTTCTTGTAAAGGAGCTCTATCCTCTCAGTTATGTTCTCCTCATTTATCACTATCTGCCCTCTCCTCCTGGCGCTCCTTTCGCTTCTCCTCTCATCAGTCCTCAGGGCATTCCTCAGGGCTGCCATAAGCTCCGCAGCCACTACCTTCCTTGTCGGCTGCCTCTTTGAAGGCACATTTACATTCAGACTGGCAAGAGCCATGTTTATCTCCCCATTAACTGTTTCCGGCATAGTATTCTCCATGCCCGGGTCTGCCCCCTCTTCCAGCAATCCCAGCTCCTCCTGCCCCTGAGTGAGCATCTTCAAATATTCTATGTGATCAGATTTCATCCTGAGCAGCACTGCCGCTATCACCACATACTTGGCGGGTATCTTGAAGTCCAACTCCTTCATCCTGTTCATGTAAAGCAAGAACGAGCGTGAAAGCAGGCTCAAATCCAGATTCCAGGGGTCCATCCCCTCCCAGGCAATAATCTTGTATATAATCTGCTCCCATGAATACTCTGAAGTTATCAAATCCATTATTTCTTTTTCGTCCACATTCTCACTGTCCTATTTGTGCAAAGAAGTCGGAACTTGGAATGAAGGCGACAAGAGTCGCCTTCCAACTCAAATCCGCCTTCGAATTTTCACAGTTAGCTGTGCAAAACCGTAATCAAGCTAGATACTAATATGGGGGAGAAAGTTTTTATAGGCGGTTTATTTTATACAATCCGCAGGCGTTGCACAAGATTTTTTAGCTTCACACCACACTTGGCCACTTTCGCATTTACATTTACAATCAGTAGTATGGGATATTGTTGGTTCCGCCTTGTCACAACCTATTGCACTCCAAGTAGGTGGCATAGAGCCCATTGTTGTGCATGTCATTGTACATTGAATTATGCAGTTGTTTCTAAGTTTTGTCATTTCAGCCACATTCCCAACCCCGCCGCCGAAAATCGTCAGCACAACCAGCGCAGCAACAAGAATGACTACTGCTGTAACCACAATCAGAATTGTTGTGGAAAGGGCTTTCATAAAATATTATTGGTAGAAGTTATTAATATTCTCCATTATTATATGCAACCATTAGCAATATTCGTACAGGTGCATGTTTTAGGACTTAATGTCTGGGCGCAGCTTTGAGGATCTCCTCCAGCAACCCTTACGCTTGGTGAATTCCATGTTGCAGGCATAGCTCCTGTTGAACAGGTAATTTGTGCACTACTTAAGCATAAACTCTGACCTTGAGTAATAGTAGCTACATTCTGTATACCTGATCCAAAAATAGTCAGCAAAACCAGAGCAGCCACCAGAATAACCACAGCTGTGACCACAATCAGGATGGTAGTTGACAGTCCCTTCATACATATAATATATGGCCAGAGGTTTAAAAACCCATATGGTTTGTTCCGTTTTTCAATAAATATCAGTCGAACCATAATCTATAATATGGTCCGGATAGACTCCATGAAGTTCGGGGAGATAAAAATAGATGGGAAAGACTATTATTCTGATGTGGCTGTGTGGTGGGACGGGAAAATAGAGTTTATTGTGAAATCTCACCAGTTCGGGATGAATGAGCTGCTTAACCTTCTAAAGAAGAAGCCTGAAGCTGTTGTCATAGGGACAGGTATAGAGAGCTGCGTGGAGATTCTGGAAGAGGTCACACAGGAGATGGAGAACAGGGAACTCATGCTCTTTGTGGAAAATTCCAGGAATGCTATCGAGATTTTCAATGGCCTTGTCAGCGAGGGGAAGAAGGCTGTCGCTTTTATTCACGTCACTTTGTAGGCGATTTTGTCGCCGAAAGCTTTATATATTATTGTTGTATAAGTTTATACAACAAGGTGATATTATGCAACTGACGAGAGAGGTTCTGCACTACCCACAGCTTGACACAGTCCTTATGGTAGAGGAATTCATAAGGAAGAACAGCGGAGAATACAAGAAAAGGCGGCTCTGGGAAAATCTTCCGAGGAAGATGATGTACCAGACCTTCTGCGTCATATTCGAGTACCTGATGGGCTCCGGCAAGATAGTAACGGATAGGAAAGGTTATGTTGTCTGGATATGGAATCCGGAGATTGTGAAGAAGTACATGAGCAAGCCTCACTTGTGGTTGAAATGACAAGGATAGTTTTCGCTGACGAGAAGGTGAAGAAGGCGTTCGAAAAACTCAAACATGAGAAAGCAGAGAAAAGGCTTTACGACACACTCATGAGGGCATTCAAGGACATAGAAGAATCCCCTACGGCATTCATTCATATAAGACAGAAGCTCATCCCGAAGGAATATGTGAGCAAATACAAAATAGACAACCTCTGGAAATACGATCTTCCTAACGGCTGGAGGCTTCTCTACTCATTAGGCAGGGATGAGATTGAGATCATAGCAATCGTTCTGGAGTGGCTCGACCACAAGAATTATGAGAAACGATTCGGCTACAGGAAGCGGTAGCTTCCGTTAACAGCAAGAAGGTGTTCAATGATTTGCGTTCTCAGGCTTGGCCACAGGATTGAAAGAGATAAGCGCCTGTCCACGCACTGCGGACTTGTGGCCCGCGCTTTTGGCGCGCAAAAGCTTGTTTATACAGGCCAGAAAGATTCGGGTCTGGAGGAATCCATAAACTCCGTCACAAATGGGTGGGGAGGGCCTTTCCAGATAGAACACTCGGAAAGCGCGAGAAAGCTCATAAAGGATTGGAAGGGGAAAAGTATCCATCTCACAGTTTACGGGATTCCTGTCCAGGAAAAAATCCGGACACTCCGAAAGGTTAGAAATCTTCTCATAGTGATAGGAGGGGAGAAGGTCCCGCCGGAAGTCTACCAGGATTGTGATTGGAACATTAGTATCTCGCAACAACCCCACTCAGAAGTTGGGGCTCTTGCTGTCTTCCTGCACGAGTATTTCAGGGGGAGGGAATTAGAGAAGAAGTTCAGAAAAGCTCAGAAAAGGGTTGTTCCCCAGGAGAGGGGGAAGAAGGTGGTTGGTCAGACTCCGTAAAGATCATACTTGATAAATAAGATTCCTTGGTCATAGTTGAATACTTCTCTGGTATTCCCCCAAATAAGAATGAGATCTTTCCCCATAATGTATTTCTTGCCTTCCTTTTCGTAAACCCTGACCCCATAAGGACTTCTTTTCTTGAATTTTTTCTGCTCTAATAGCTTGCATACCTCATTATATTTTTCATTTAACTCTATGAAAGAATCATAGCTCATTTCTTCGTTGTGTTTTCCATGTATGAATATTATACTGTTTTCTCCTAGAACGGCCTTCCTTTTACCGTTTGTCACAATTGTAGCGTCTACTATTTTATTGAGGCCGGCAATTTCCAGATAGTTACAGGCGGTTTTGTATTTCTGGTCAAATATTTTCTTTAGAATGTCCATACTTCCCTCTAGTAGCATAAATAGCATGACAGAAAGCTTTAAAAGATTGAAATGTCCAAGAAAAGCCTTAAATTCATGTAAAATAATTTTAGATATGGAAAACTTTTGCAAATATTTTGATTTCAAAGAAAATCTGGATTTAGATGACCCATTAATCCTGTCTGAAAAATCTTTATATAATGCCATAAAATTATACGGATCTGCTGTTATTCTTAATGGCCGTTGCATCCTTTCTCCAGATAAACCAAATAATCCCTGCAATTGGACAAAAAACACCGGAAAAATTTCCGTTGCAAACGATATAATAATGGCATTTAAATGTAATGATTACAAAAAATGAAATCCTTATTTTGCCAGAAGCACAACCCTGCTCTCCTTCTGTTCATCCCTGTATCTATAACCTGAATGTTTGGAAATCGATTCCGCGAACGCCTTCACTTCTTCATGGGTGGGCATGGTGTCTCGAGGTAGTCTCTTTTGTGATTCTCCTACATGCACATAGCCCTTTGCCTCCACGAAATCCGCGCCGGATTTTTCTATCAGTTTTGCGTACTTCTCAGGGGAGTGCATGTTCCTTCCTTTAACAAGTGTGAGGCGGATAACCTTTCTGCAGGAGAACGAAGGCATGAGCTCCAGGGATTTGTTAAGCCTTTCCCAGAAGTCATGGAGGGAGGGAATATCTATTCTCTTGTAAGAATCCTTGTCAGGAGCATCCAGGGAGATGTAAAGGTTGGTGGGTTCTGTTATCTTTCCCAGAGCTTCTGGGAATTGCCCATTTGTAACTAAAAAAGTGGAGAACCCCCTCTTATGGAATTCCTCTATAAGCTGGGATAGTTTCGGATAGAGTGTTGGTTCTCCTATAAGGGATATTGCTGCATTATTGGGATTCTGGGCTTCTTTCCATTTCTTCAGGTTCACGCCTGAGAATCCTTTGAATCCGGATATGAGCTGACGTTGACCATGTATGCAGCCCTCTATTATCTCCTCCGTATTGTCTATTTTCTGGACTTTCACTTTTGTTTTCTCTATTACCCTCCAGCAATAGAGACAGGACTGATTACAAATAATCCAAGGAGTCATCTGCATACAGCGGTGGGATTCAATCCCGTAGAACTTCTGCTTGTAACAGACTCCTGAATCGCGCATGGACTTCCTGAGCCAGAAGCACAGCTTCACGGCTGAGTGGTCTCCGACCACTTTGTAGTGCTGGTGTTCCAGCTCTCTTTTCAGTTCGGGAATCATTTGAACACCTCCCCTGTCTCCTCAGACCAGAAAAGCAGGTCAATCTCCTCCATCGGGATTTTCACTTTTCTCGAGAAATCTCTCATTTGGTTTTCTATTTCAACGTATTTCTTTGGTGTGAGAGATTTTGGAATCTCTTTTATCGCCCCGTGCTTTTGCAGGTTCTTAAGTATGTGCCTGTCAAGAATCGCGATGTCCTTTCCGAAACCGATATTGCGCAGGAAGTGTGAGGCTTCCTTGTATCCTATTCCTTTCAAGTTGGATACAAGCCACTCGCGCATTTCAATGGGATTCCCAAGATTGATGAGTTTCTTCTTTATTACAAGATTTTCGTTTTCTGTGAAAAGGTTTCTTGCATATAAAATATACTTGGCTTTGTTGTTGTGGAAGCGCACGTTTTTGTGCAAAGTTTTCCTGATCTCTTCCAGAGAGCCTGTGTAAAGCTTTCCAGATTTCTCCAGAGAGGAAACTGCATACCAGCAGGTCTTGGCTTTGGATTGTGGCGTACAGAAACAGAAAGCCAGCTCAGCGAAAATTCTCTCGTCCGGTTCATTCCAAACCTTCCGGAAATCCGGGATTCTCTTTCCAATCTCCTTCTTCCTGGAACTGTAAGATTTCAGAATATCCATAAGCTCACGTTTTCGAATCTCGTCCTAAGGACGAGTAACTATTTCTATTTAAGGTTTTTATTGGGATAATCGCACATTCTCACTATGGGGCATTTCCAGCACAAAGGAGCGCGAGGCTGGCAAATCCTCTGGCCGAACTTCACGAAAAGGTCATTGAAATCTGTCCAGTATTCTTTTGGGATTATTTTCACAAGCTCGGATTCTGTCTGCTCAGGGGTTTTTGTTTTCACCAGGCCTATCCGGTTTGAGATTCTGTGCACATGTGTGTCTACAGGAATCGCTGGAATCTCGTAAGCATAAACCAGGACGCAATTCGCAGTCTTCCTCCCCACTCCTGGGAGGCTTATCAGCTCCTCAAAATCCTGCGGGACTTTTCCTTTGTATTTTTCCGCAATTATTTTACTTATTTCTTTCACTCTCTTAGCCTTGACCTTGTAAAAACCGCTTGGCTTTATCAGGGATTCTATATTTTTGAGAGGAGCGCCAGAAAGCTGTTTGGCTGTCTTGTATTTTGAGAAAAGCTGGGCTGAAGCCTTTTCTGTGTTCTCGTCACGCGTGCGCTGGGAGAGGACTGTGGAGATAAGGATCTGAAACGGATTCTCCCTTTCCATAGTGGCTTTGGTTTCTCCTAGAGACTTTCTGATATTGCGAATTATGATGGATATCTCGGATTTTGTTTTGGTCATATTAACCACTATTCTTTCTTTGAAAAAGAGCTAAATAAAAAATCAAGGGTCAATGAGCTTTTTTATCCTTCTGTATTCCGGCCTGTCCTTCTCAAGAAGGTCTCCAGGGAAATAGCCATTCTTGTTCAAGTAGCCTTTTCTTATCTTACCGCCCGCATAGAAAAAAATGTCATAAAGGTTTGGATCAATACTGTTTATTTCCGATACCTTCCTTTCCAGAAGCTCCCTGGATGATTTTTCAATAGAAAATCGCCTTGTTCCATTGCTTACCACAGAACCACCCTTACTCTTCCACGCGGGGCGCAAGTATGAAGCTAAGGTGCGCCTTGTCAATCTCTTTAAACTCCAGCCTCATGGGATAGTCATTGCCGAATTCAAGCACTGCATGCTTTGAGAGCTTTGCTGCCTTAACCATCTTCTTGAGGTATTCCAGAGGATAACGCGCGCGAAGGTTGCTTGTTGCATGGAGCTTGAGCATGGCTGAATCCTTCTTTGTCATTTCCAGCTCTGTTGAAGAGACATCGCCTTTAGAGTATATCCTGAAGAATTCGGGCGTCGCCTCAAAAATCACAGAATCCCCGACTATCTCAGCGTCAGCAATCCCGTCCTCTATCACTCTTGACTCTATCTCCACCCTTCCTGTGAAGTTCAGCTGGTCTATCGGGGGTTTTTCATCCTTTATGTCAAGCAGCGGTATCTCGAAAGTGCGCTTGCCGTTGCCCTCAACAGTAACCTTAAGCCTGGTGTTGTCTTTCGCAAGTTCAAGCGTAACCTGATCGGAGCCCTTTATCCTTTTTATCACATTGACAAAATTCGCAAGGTTTAGCCCCATGGACGTGTCAGTATCCACCTTGTATTTCTCAAAGGCTGTGGAAGGAAGGCGGAAATCCACAACAGATACCATTGTCCTGTCAGGCGCCAGAAGGCTTATTCCATTCTGGTCCACCTTGAAGACTCCCTCATCTATTATCTCCGCTATGATTGGAATTGTGTTTTTCAGCAGCTCCACATCAGTTAGTACTATCTTGAACATACAACACCCCCACTAAATTTAGACTGAAATTATCAGTTATGCAACACGGTTAACATTAATTGATGGTTAATAAATTTATAAGCTGTTGAGCTCCCGCAACCGCTTGAGAAGCTCGGTGTTTATCCCGTTCATGTCCTGAAGTATCTCACCCTGCAGCTCAAATCCCTGCTCCAGTGGAATAACCCTTCCGAAAACCCTTACCATCTGGTCTGTCTCTATCTCAACAGGGTTGTCAAAGCCTATGGTTATCTTGCCTGTCCCGTCATCAAGGATTATGCTGTCCTCCTGTTTGTCAATAACAGTCCCGATAAGGCTCACGCGCATGTCCTCAGCCATTATCTCAGCAATGCGCCTCTCTACTGAAGGAATCCTTCTCTTTACAAAACCCTCACGCGGCTCTATGAAATCCTTCAGCTCTGCCATCAAATCACGCTTAGATTGAAGGCATCTCTTGACGCCTTCCAACTTATATATCTAGAGGATTATGATTTATAAGTTTGAATTCCAAAACTGCAGAATAAGGTGCTGTCAATGGAAAAGATGGAAAGGACATACACAAATGACCTGCAATCTGGCAAGAAATCCCTTGTGAAGGGGTGGATATCCAGCGTAAGGGATTTGGGCGGGCTCAAGTTCTTAATTCTCAGGGACAGAGAGGGTTTAATCCAGATTACAATCAAGAAGGCAGAGTCCAAGAAGATTCTCGAGCTTGCTTCTTCCCTGGTGAGGGAGGACTGCATATCTGTCACAGGAATGGTTAAGAATTCGCCCCAGGCTCCTGGAGGGAAGGAGATTATACCTGAAAGCATAGAGCTTGTGAGCAAGGCTAAAACCCCCCTTCCAATCGAAACTTCTGACAAG
This sequence comes from Candidatus Aenigmatarchaeota archaeon, assembly GCA_026397335.1. Lineage (GTDB taxonomy): Archaea > Aenigmatarchaeota > Aenigmatarchaeia > QMZP01 > QMZP01 > JAPLVB01. The sequence continues at coordinate 2,083 of JAPLVB010000002.1, read as the reverse complement.
ATAATCACAGGCCTGGACAAGCGCTTTGACTTCAGGTTTATGGATGTGCGCAATCCGAAAGTCCGGGCTATATTCAGGGTGAAGGATATAGCCCTCACAAAAATGAGGGAGTATTTTGAGAGCAACGGCTTCGTGGAGGTCCATACCCCCATTATCCAGGCAGCAGGGGCGGAGGGCGGGGCCACCATGTTCCCGATGGTATATTACCAGAAGGAAGCCTTCCTCAGGCAGTCACCCCAGCTTTACAAGCAGATGCTCATGGCCTCAAGCCTTGACAGGATTTATGAGATAGGCTCTGTCTTCAGGGCCGAGAAGTTCCACACGCGCAGGCACGTTTCCGAGTACCTCTCGGTGGATATGGAGATGGCATGGATTGAGAGTGAAGAGGATGTCCTAAGGATAGCAGAAGGCCTTGTGGAATACACTCTCAAGGGACTGAAAAAGGATTGCAAAAAGGAACTTGAGGTTTTCGGGGCGAAGGTGAATGTTCCTGAACTTCCCTTCAAGCGCCTGACTTACAGCGATGTGCTTGGTATACTGGCAAAGAACGGGCTCAAGAAGGAGTGGGGTGACGATCTTGACGATCCGGATGAGAAGCTGCTCGGCCAGATAATGGAGAAGAAAGGCCATGAGTGGTATTTCATAACCAAATATCCGGGGAAAATCAAGCCTTTTTACATAATGATGGAAGGCAAGGCCTCCAGGGGAATGGACCTTGACTGTAGGGGCCTGGAAATCGCTTCAGGCGGCCAGAGGGAGCACAGGTATGAGGAGCTGGTAAAGGTGATGAAACAAAAAGGCCTTGACCCGCACAAGTTTGAATTCTACCTCTCCGCGTTCCAGTACGGCATGCCCCCGCATGGAGGGTTCGGCTTGGGTTCTGAGAGGTTTGTCCAGCAGGTCTTGGGGATAGAAAACATAAAGGAGATTATCCTCTTTCCAAGGACTCCTGAGAGGCTCGTGCCTTAGCCAGATTGCAAATGGCTAGAAGTTGTGGGAGAGGGCAGAGTCAACTTCTTGTTTACTTGCATTGTGAAGGGCTTTTTCTTCTGCCTTTTCTTCAGGAAAACAGCTGCGCCTGTTATGACAACTCCTGTGACAACTATCATGAGCCAGCCCCAATCTGCTATTATTACCCCAAAGGATGGGCCTTCTCCCGTGCACCTGCTATTCTCGCAGCCTATGGAACAGGTCTGCAAAGTTACCCAATTGTCTCCGGCATTGCTGCACTGCTGGAGGTCCATTCCTGAGCATCTCCTCTCTCCTGGATTGCATATCTTGACAAAGCCCGGGCCTGCAGGTCCTTCAGGAGGCGCTGCTGCCGTTTCCACGCTTTCTGCATAAACCTCTGTCTGGAACTGGTCAATAAGGGTGGTGTTGACCTCCTTCTTTATGGAGTAGGTTATGTTAATCGTCTGGCCTGGGGAAAGTTCAGAATAGGAGAAAATGTATTCAGGATCGGTTTCCACTGTCTGGTAGCCAGAAACGCCAAGCGCGGTTATGGTTATATTGGCCGAATTGTTCGCAAAGCCCTTGGGGACTTTCTCATAGATTATGAAGTTCTTTATCCTGCTCTGTCCTGAATGTCTGAATGTGGTTGTTAGGGTGGTGCTGCCATTGAAGGCGCGGATGTTCCTGTTGACTGTTATGTTAGATGTTATGGACTGCGAGAGCCTGATAAGGTTCTGGAAGGCCTCCTGGTCCATCTTGCCTTTCGCCAGGACCTTCTCTATGGCTGCCTGGAGCTTGAGATTGTTCCTTAAGCCAACTCCCGGGACAAGGGCAGGCCTTCTGCTCTCGTTTTTCGCGGTTGGTGTAATAGTGCCCGTACCTCCTCCGTTGCCTCCCGGGGTTTCAGCAGCCGGGGTTGTGCCACCACTTACTGTGATTGATATTGTGTCTGTTTTGGAGGCTGCATTAGATGGGGACGTTGTTATGGTTATGCTGGATGTGCTTGCGCCCGAGAAGGACACTGTCCATGACAGGCCTACGCTCTCACCCGAGCCGCCTTCCCCGCCTGCTATGGAGGATATGGTCTGCGCTGCGCTGCCTGATGTCAGGCTGGCTCCGGAGGGAAGAGTAA
>JAPLVB010000051.1 GCA_026397335.1 Candidatus Aenigmatarchaeota archaeon | reverse complement strand
GCGCTCCTTTTCCGCACAGGCATAAAGTGCGAGAACCACTCCACCTCAATAATACTGCTGAAGGAGGTTTTCGGGCTTGACAACTCAGGGATATCCAGGATAAAATATGAAAGGGTAGACAAGGAGTATTATGTGGACTTCCAGATAACAAAGGACGAGGTTTCAGAACTGATTGGGAAAGCTGAGGAATTCAACTCGGATATATCTGACTACATCTACAAGGCTTAATTCAGGGAAAATCAGGATGTTCAGGATAAGGATGGAATCACTGCTCAAGGAAGAGTGAATATCAGTTTCCGTCTCACTTCCCCAATAGCTTCCGTATTATCTTCCCGACCTCGTTCGCATCCACCGCTCCCTTGGTTTCTTTCATGCACAATCCAACAAGGAAATGGAGCGCCTTCTCCTCTCCTGACTTGTAGTCCTGCACAGCCTTTGCATTCTTCCCAATCACGGATTTTATAATATGCTCAACCTCGCGGAGGCTCCCGCTTTCTTTCTTCGCTATCCTGTGCTTGCGCATCACATCTTCCGGGCCTGCGCGGTCCGATACCATGTACCTGATTACAAGCTCCGCGTTCCGGTCAGTTAGAAACCCCTTTTCGAACATCTGCAGGAGCGAGACAATCCATTCCTCCCGGAGCTTGGAGTCCTTGAAGCGGATTCCATTGTAATTAAGGGTCTTCTTGAGATAGCCCGCTATCCAGGAGGCAGCCAGTTTCGGAGGGATTTTCTTGGTCACATTCTCGAAAAGGTTCGCGATGTCAAGTTCGGAGGTGAGCGACTCGGAAAGCTTGTCCGAGATAAAGTATGAATGAATGAACCTCTGGTACTTCTGGTCAGGAAGCTCGGGAAGCGATTTCCTTATGCTTTCCAGGGAGAAATGCTGGATTTCTATGGAAGTTAGGTCAGGCTCGAATATGTAGCCATAATCCTCCTCCGTCTCTTTTTCGCGCAGCGCCTGCGTGGCCTGCAGCTCGGGGTTCCACATCCTGGTGGACTGCTCCACCTTCTCCCCTCTCTTGACCACATTGGACTGCCTTATTATCTCATACTTGAGGGCCTGCTCTATCTCTTTCGTTCCTGTGATATTCTTTATCTCCACCCTCTTTCCTCCGTCTATGGAGACGTTCGCGTCTGATTTAAAGACGGCCTTCGAGTCCGGGTCATAAACTCCCAGGTATTCCAGAATAGTGGCCAGCTTGCCCAGGAAAAGCCTTGCCTCCTCAGGGCTGGTAAAGTCAGGTTCGGTTACAATCTCTATGAGCGGGATTCCGGACCTGTTATAATCCACAAGAACATACTTCCCCCCGATCCCGCCTATGTGCACGAGCTTCGCGGGGTCCTCCTCCATATGCAGACGCCTGAGACTGATCCTTTTTGTCCTGCCATCTGTGTTTATATCCACCCACCCTTTTGTGGCGAGCGGAATCTCGTACTGCGAAATCTGGAAGTTCTTGGACATGTCCGGATAGAAGTATGTTTTGCGGGAGAAGTATGTTTCCTTCGCAATCGAGAAATTGAGGGCAGCCGCCACCTTAAGGCTCATGCTCACAGCCGATTCGTTCGTCCTTGGCTTTGAGCCGGGCATTCCTAAGCAGGTCTCGCACGTGAGAGTGTTCGGCTCGGGCTCCTCAGGAAGGTTCACAGGATTCCTGCAGCAGCAGAACATCTTGCTTTTCGTGTTCAGCTGCACGTGCGTCTCAAGCCCGATTTTCACTTTCACTCTTTCGGGACTTTCCAGGTCAAGGGGTTTGGCCATAATGGGTTATTGGGTTATTGGGAATAAATTGATTCGCCAAATATTGCATATTTCAGGCTTTCCTCCAATAA
>JAPLVB010000050.1 GCA_026397335.1 Candidatus Aenigmatarchaeota archaeon | reverse complement strand
ATTTCAGGCTTTCTTCCAATAAAAGGAATATGAAAAGGGCGATACTGACGGGGTTCGAGCCTTTCGGTCCGTACGAAGGCAATCCCGTGCAGGACACTGCAAAGGAATATAATGGGAAAAGGATAGGAGATATTGAAGTGGCCGGAATAGTCCTGCCTTCCACTTATTATGGAGCATTCGATGTGCTCTCCGATGAGATTGACAGGCTGGGCCCGGACATGATTCTTGGCACGGGACTGGCCTCAAGCGTAAGGAGGATAAAACTTGAGGCAGTCGGGGAGAACATAATGAAAGGAAAATATGCTGACGCCAATGACTACAGGCCGGAAGGCGTGCGCATTGCTCCAAAAGGGAAGGATTTCTACAGGACTAATGCGGATAACATTTCGCTGGCATACTGTCTCTCCAAGAACGGCATCCCTGCAGAGGTGTCGGTTGACGCGGAGGGATTCATCTGCAATTCCCTGATTTACCTGACCGCAAGGAGGATAGAGAAGGAGAATCTCCCGGTAAGGCATGCCTTTTTCCACACGCCCTGGACGCAGGATTACCTGGGCAGGGTAAAGCTGGAGGAAGGGAAAACTACCATAAGCAAAGATGAGCTGAGAAGGGCGATAGACCTGTGTTTGCTGGGGATGGCGCAGGGCTAGCCACCCGGTCTGGAACACAATTCTCTTAAAAGCGTTCAAATTCTAATTTTATCATGCCTTCCCAAGCGCATAGGATTGAAGCCTCCATAAAGCCTGGTTTTAGGGATCCTCTGGGGGAGAGGATGAAAAAGACTATAGTGGAGGAACTCGGGATTCCTGTTGAAGAGGTCAGGACGGTAAGGACCCATTACATAGAAGGGAACTTTGGCCCCCGGGACCTTGATTTTCTTGCTAGGGAGCTTTTCAGCGACAAGATTGTGGAGAACGTTTCCGTTAACAGGCCCGTTGGCCTGGATTCGGACTGGCTGGTGGAGGTGGGGCCTGTCCCGGGTTCAAAGGATTCGGTCGGGGATGCGGCAACCCGCACGATAAACGGCCTGCCTGGAAAGAGGTACAAGTGCAAAGCGCATGCAACCACGATTTACGGGATAAAAGGCGACCTTTCCCCGGAGCAGGTCGAAAGGATAGCAAGAGAGAAGCTGATTTACTCCACGGAGATAGACCGGTATAAGGTTACAAAAAACAGAAGGAGGCTTGGCAAGGACGATTATCTGGGCGCTCCCGTCATACCGGAAGAGCAGCTCAGGCACAAGCCCATGATTGAGCTTTACGACTTGAGCAGCATGTCCGACGATGAGCTCTTGAAATTGAGCGTGAAGAGGAGGATCTCGCTCAACAAGGAAGAGATGAAGGAGATCGCCAGGTATTTGTTGCGGGACGAAGACAGGAAAGAGCTCGGATTACAAGGCAAAGCAACAGACGGCGAGCTGGAGATAGCAGGTCAGTCATGGTCCGAACACTGCAAGCACAAGATATTCAATGCGAAAGTAAGATACACAGACGGAAGGGGAAAAACAAAAGAGATAGACAGCATTTTCAACACGTACCTGAAGAAGGCCACGCTGGAACTCAAGGAGAAGCTTCCTTGGGTGAAATCAGTTCTCTGGGACAATTCCGGCGTCATAGAGTTCAATGACAAATATCTGCTTTGCATCAAACTGGAGACCCACAACAGCCCCTCAAAGGTGCACCCATATGGCGGGGCGATAACAGGCATAGTCGGAGTGTTCAGGGATCCGAAAGGAACAGGCAAAGGCGGGAAGCTTATCTTCGGAGTCTATGGCTTCCTTACCGGGGATCCGGAATATGATGGCGAGCTGCTTTCTGAAATACATCCGGGAAAGATGTGGGAAGGCATAAGGGTAGGAGTGGAGAAGGGAGGCAACCCTCACGGGGTTCCCACTGTCTATGGAATCAACTTCTTCGATGATGGATACATGGCAAAGCCCGTGGTGATAGTTGGCGCCGGCGCCCTCATACCAAAAGAGGTGAACGGCAAGCCCGGGGAGGAGAAGGAGCTGGACTATGGGGACCTCATAGTGATGTGCGGAGGAAGGGTAGGAATAGACGGCATACATGGCGCCACGGAATCCTCAATGGAAGGCGGGAAGCACATCTCGCTTGGCCATGTCCAGATGGGAGACCCTTATACGCAGAGGAAGATGTTCGATTTCCTTGAAGACGCGATGGAGAGGGGACTCTATAAATTCATACAGGACAACGGAGCCGGAGGATTGTCTTCCTCTGTCGGGGAAGCTGCGCATTTCAGGAAGAACGGTGGCTTCAGGATGGACTTGAAGAAGGTCCCGCTGAAGTACAAGGGGCTCGATCCATGGCAGATTCTGGTTTCGGAGTCACAGGAAAGGATGACCGTGGCCGTGGATTCCGGGAGGATCAAGGAGTTCAAGAAGCTTGCAAGGGAATATGACGTTGAGGCTTCAGTCCTGGGGGAGTTCAATGATTCCGGGAAGTTCCACGTGGTTTACGGGAACAAGAATGTCACTTACATGGACATGGATTTCGTGCATGACGGGGTCCCGCAGATGGAACTGAATGCGAGATGGAAGACTCCGAAGCAGAGGGGGCTCAGGGAGCCTGAGCTGGCGAAGATAAGCGATTACGGAAGCGTCCTCAAGGAGATGCTTGCAAGGCCGAACATCTGCAGCAAGGAATTCATAAACAGGCAGTTCGACCACGAGGTCCAGGGGATGAGCGTGGTGAAGCATCTCGTCGGCAAGGAAAGCGACGCGTATAGCGATGGCGTCGTCCAGAATCCCGATCTGGAGAGTGATGAGGGGCTTGCCCTGGGGGCAGGGATGAACCCGCATTACATGCACATAGACACTTACCATGGAGCCGCGTGCGCCCTTAATGATGGGATAATGAGGAACGTTGCTGTCGGAGGCAATCCCTCCATGATGTTCAACATAGACAACTTCCTCTGGCCTTCTCCAATCCCTTCGCCAAGCAACCCGGACGCGGAATACAAGATGGCCCAGCTGGTAAGGGCGAACAAGGCCCTCCATGATTACACCCTCAAGTTCAAGGTTCCTTCGATATCCGGCAAGGACAGCATGTCCATGGATGATAAGGATGTGAAGGACAGGCAGGGGAACACGAGAAGGCTTTCGGCGCAGCCAACCCTGCAGTTCATGGTAGGCAGCAAAGTGCCGGATATCCTGAATTCCGTGACCATGGACGTGAAGAACCCCGGAGACATAGTCTACGTCCTAGGGACCACTAAGGACGAGCTTGGGGGCTCCGAATTCTACAGGATGCAGGGCGCCTACGGGCTGAACATCCCGAAGGTCGCTGCAGGCAAAAGCCTATCCTTATACAAGCGCCTGCACAGGGCAATGCAGCAGAATCTTGTGAATTCCTGCCACGGGTGCTATGACGGCGGGCTCGCGGTTTCAGCAGCACAGAGCGCTTTCGCAGGAGGATACGGGATGGACATTGACCTCGGGAAAATTCCCATGAAGGGCGTCAGTTCGGACGATAGAACGCTTTTCTCCCAATCCCAGGGAAGGTTTGTAGTGACAGTCTCTCCAGAGGATGTCGAATCATTCGAGAAAACCATGAAGGGAGAATGCGCAAGGGTCGGGAATGTCAGGAACGATGATTATTTCCGGGTGAAGGGGCTGAACGGGAGGTACATAATAAAAGAGGACATAGGCGAGCTGAAGCATGCCTGGAAGCACAGGTATGCCGGCAGGTGATGGTTATGGCAAATGATTTTGGAAAGCCAAGGGCAATGGTTTTTTATGGCAGGGGCGAGAACTGCCACGACGAGACCGTTTTCGCTTACAACCAGGTCGGGGCAAACCCGGAGAAGGTTCTTTACAAGAGCTTTCTCAGGAAGCCTGGAATCATGAGGGACTTCCAGATACTGGACTTTCCGGGAGGCTTCATGGACGGGGATGACCTCGGCTCTGCGAAGGCCATGGCGTTCAGCTTCAGGAACAATGATTACGTGATGGAGGAGGTAGAGAGGCACATAAAGAAGGGAGGCCTGATAAAAGGGACGTGCAACGGCTTCCAGCTCCTTGTGAAGGCGGGGATACTGCCCGGTCTGGACGGGAATTACAGGGACAATTCAGTCACGCTCACGTATAATGATTCAGGCAGGTTCGAGGACAGGTGGGTGCGGCTGGAAATTGACGGAAGCGGGAAATCCCCGTGGACAGAAGGAATGCGGTCGGCTGAATTCCCTGTGAGGCACGGCGAGGGAAAGCTTGTTCCAAAGGACGATGAAGTCCTCAGGAGATTGCGGGAAGAGGGATTGATAATCGGAAGGTATGCCGGAAAGAATGGCGAGAAGAATCCCGGATATCCTCGGAACCCGAACGGTTCCGTGGATGACATAGCCATGTTGAGCGACCCCACCGGCCGGGTCCTTGGCCTTATGCCGCATCCGGAAGCCTATCTCAAGCGCACGAACCACCCCAGGTGGACGAGGGAATCTCTTCCTGCGGAAGGCGAAGGCCTGCAGTTCTTCAGGAACGGGGTGGAGTACGTGAAGAGGAATTTGTGATACTAACCCTCGTAGTGAAATCCGAAAGGCCTCATGTCCACTATCTTTTCGCCTGGCACAACTTTCCCAAGTTCATATACATGTTTTCCATATTTGCTAAATATTTGGGATATTTTGCTTCCTTCGCTTGCGGGCGCCATTATAACCCAGCCGATTCCCATGTTCCATGCATAATAGTTTTCCTTGTCAGAAAGGTCGAAGCCGCCTGCCTCTTTGCCAAACTCTATCAGGTTACTGAAAACAGGCGGCGGTTCAGGAACGTATTCTATCTCGTAATTGAAAGGCTTCTTGGCCCTGGCTATCTTTTTCCATCCATGCCCTGTTATAGGTTGGGCGAAATGGATGTCAACGCCCTCACTAAAACATTCATTCGTTGGTCTTGAATAACCATGTGTTGGTATAAGGACGTCTTCTCCCAACATCCTTCCGTTATCCATTTTTGTGAAATAGCCATCCTTGAGCTTATCCGCTATTTTTCTTATCTTGGATATCCCATTTGAGTGTGGACCTGGCGTAAATATGCCATAAATGACATCTCCGGCTCTTAACTTATTTTCGGACAAATACCGTGAAAGGGGGCTAACCAGCCCTACTGCGGTGCCAGCCAAGTCCAGCGTCTGCGGAAATACTATGTCCCTGAGTTCCGGAGTTTCTCCCCCGGGAATTGCAAAAAGGCCTTCGTCCGCGGCATCCCTCATTCCCCAAAGGAGCTGCTTCACCCTTCCCATCTTATCTTCTGTATACCATTTTGAATCCCCGCATGCAATAAGATTGATATAAGAGAACGGGTCAGCGCCTGTCGCGACAAGGTCATTCTCGGCCATCCTCACATTATCGGTTCCAATACCTCTGTAATATTCAGCATCCTGGAAAAAATCAGCTATTCTCGCTTTTTCTGAGAGCTCTTTTTTCTTTTCGTGGATAGTATTGGCCACATTGATCTTGGTTCCCAAACCTTCCTCGATGTGCGCAAGGCCAAAATCCTTCTCCTTCAGTCCAGAGAAATCAAAAACAGGCGCGGTTCCGCCAAGGGACTCGGGAACTATCCTTATGCCAAGCCTCTCCGGATAAGAAAGCGTGGGCTCGAAAATCTCCATGGCGAGCCTCTTGACGGGATCCAGGGCGTCATAATCAACATAGTCGCTGTATCTTATTGCCATATAAAGAAATTCGGATTAAGCTTTTTATTTTCAGACTGTTCCCAGCCCCACTTCAGCACCTTCACCATAAGGACATGATAGCTGATCCCCCAGAATAAATGCCTAATCACTCCTTCAGGCACTCGTCCACGACCTTGTCTATCAGGCCGGACATGCTCTTCCCTGTCTTCTGGGAAACCTTCTTCAGCTTGTTCATTGTCATCCTCTTGAGGGTGAAGCTGATTCTGGCCTGAAGGTGGCTTCGGCCGCCTTCTTTCTCTTGTTCTTGTCCAGAGGAAACTCCCCGGTCCTGTCATACTCCTCCAACAGAAAAGTAGAAAGAAGTTGCCTCGGCAACTTCCAGCCATCGTGGCGTACTTCTCGTTCTCCTTCATTATCCTCAGGATGTCCTTTGAAAGCTTAACCTTGGCTATAATATCACATGTTCCTTTTGGCTTCCGGAATGATATATACTTTTTCGTAAAGAAATTGATGTCTTCTAGAACTCCTTCTTCCTGGTCTTGTAGGGACTCTGTTGGGTGTATTCGCTCCTGACCGCGTACTGGCTCAGGTTTATGGAATATTCTCCAAGGTCTGCTCCGGACTTGTATTTATCCTTCTCCGTTTCAGGCTCCGGAGACCATACAATCTCAGCGCTCCTGATTATCCCGGTTTCCGGGGGCTCTATCTGGGATGGAGTCCCGAGAGATGTCTTGAACTTCCAGATAAGCTTTCCTGTTTCCGCGTCAAGGCAGTACATGTTGCAATCCCAGGAGCCTGCGTAAACCTTACCTTCGCTCGCGGTTGTATTCGTGACAAAACCCTGCGTGGGGAATTTCCATACAAGCTTCCCTGTATTTTCGTCTACACAGTATATGTTGTTGTCCCAGCTTCCGAAGTAAATCCTGCCATTCCAGATAGAAGGGTTGACCACGAAGCCGCCGGTCCTGAATTTCCATAACAGCTTCCCGTTTGAGGCATCCAGGCAATATGCGCAGAAATCCCTCGAGCCGAAATACAGCCTGCCTTTATGTTTGGTGGGACTGTATGCGAGGTCCGCGCATTCAAACTTCCATACAAGCCCCCCATTGATATCCAGGCAATAAACATTTTTGTCAAATGAGCCGAAATATATCCTGTTCTCCGATACAAGAGGAGGATGTAGCGCTATCTCACCATTTGAATGGAATTTCCAGAGAACCCTGCCGCTCATGTCTAGGCAGAAAAGCACGCCGTTAAGCCCTCCTGTATATATCCTTTCCTTATACAATGCCGGAACCCCGGTTTCGGTCTTGAGGCTAGACTGCCATATTAGCCTTGCTTCATCAGCATTGAGGCAGTAAAAAATCCCGTCGCCTGAGGAAAAATACACCCTTCCCTGATACACCTTGGGGTCAGCAATAATCGGGCCTCCTGTCTCGAACCTCCAGAGCATCTCCCCTGACTGTATGTCAGCCGCATAAAGGCACTTGTCCATTGAGCAGAAGAATACAGTATTTTCGCTGAAATCAGCCCCCAAATTATTGTATATTATGTCATTTGTGGGAAACCTCCAGACCTCTTTCCCTGTTTGCGCATCCAGGCAGTAGAAGTTCTTGTCACAGCAGCCAAAAAACACCTTGTTCCTGTAAATAACAGGCCTTGACAATATGCTCCCGCCAATCCCTATCCTGTCAATCACCCGCCTCCCCAGTTCCTTGTACTGCATTACCGTTCCTATAAGCTCCAGCTCCTCGAACTGGCTGCCAAGGGAGAAAGTAGGCCCTCCTTCAAGCCCGCTGCCGGGGATGTACCTTTCCATGTGTTTGTATTTGGGTTTTGGCTTAAATTAGCGACTTTGAGGCACCTTCCTTCCGAGGGTATGGATTTAAGAATCCCCTCCCCCATAGATATAGTATCCTCTTCTCCTGTGGTTACTGGCACAGGCATATTGCGGCAGTGATGGGCTATGCTCAAGACAACTGATATAAAAGTGAAGGACATGATGAGCGAGCCCCACAAGGTCAGGGAGACGCTCAGCATACATGAAGCCATTGACCTCATGAGGAAGGAGAAGATAGATTTTCTTTCCATAACCGATGACAAGGACGTAATACGCGGGGTCCTCACGGAGAACGATCTGCTCAAGATAGTCAGGCCGGAGTCCCCTTCCATACTTGGGAGCGCCACATGGATAGACCATGTAAAGAAGGAGCGCATAAACGCCCCCATAAGGGAGATAATGCATACCAAATTCGCTTCAATCTCCCCCGAGGAGAGCATACAATCCGCATTCAAGATAATGCATGCGAACAACTACAAGATGCTGCATGTGGTGGACGAGAAGCACAGGCTCCTCGGGATAATACGCATAAGGGATGTGTTCAAGAGGCTGGCAGAACAGAAGGAATGATAACGGAAACACGAATGACGGCTTGGAACAACAGAATAAAGCCGTCTATCAAACAGTTGCGAATTCTCCCCGGTTCCCAGAAAAAGCGGTTAACCATGTGAAGGGAGTTGGGTAATATGGAGCTGTTCAGCATCGTGCTTTTGCTTTTCGCGGCAAAGGCTGGAGGAATAATCTTCAGCAAGCTCAGGCAGCCTAGCGTGGCAGGGGAGCTCATAGCAGGGGTCATAGTGGGGCCTTCTATTCTGAGCCTGGTCACCAAGACTCCCATAATAGAGGCCATGAGCGACCTCGGGCTGGTATTCCTTATACTTTTAATAAGCATGAGCGTGGACTGGAGGAAGCTCGAGAGCAAGGCGGAGACCTTCGCCTGGATA
>JAPLVB010000049.1 GCA_026397335.1 Candidatus Aenigmatarchaeota archaeon | reverse complement strand
CGTGGTCCTGTACAATATAAGAAAAGGCGACATCCGCGAGAATGCGATAGAGGTCCTGAAGATGAGAGGTGCCAAGCACAAGAAGAAGATAGTTGCCATGCAGATAACGAGCAGTGGGATAGAAGTCTATCCAGAGCAAGAAGTGTTCAGCGGAATAGACAGCGGAACCTGAGAATGAACAAGTTATTAAGGGAAATATGCATGAAATTTTGAAAACCCCAGCATGTAGCCTGATTTTTTTATTCTTTTTCCTTGTTTTTTGTTTTTTACCAGCAATTGCAGCAGCTTCACCACCAGACGTTATCATTGTCCAACCATTGAACGGCCAAGTCTTCAACACCACAAATAACATAACCTTCATGTGCAATGCGACTGATGAGGAGCAGATCCTCAATCTCAGCCTTTACCACAACCTTAACGGGAGCTTCTCCAGGAACCAGAGTCAGAATTACGGGGAGCTTCCGTACGATTCGAGCACGACCTTTCTTTGCAATTTCAACGGGGGCCTGGCATGCCAAGGGGGAGGGAGCGCGAATCCTGTTGCAAATAACTCGCTCAGTTTCCAGGACGGAAAATTCTCTCAGGGAGTTCTCATAAACGAAACCGGACTCCTGAGATACCAGACTTCCGGGAACTTTGACAGGAACCAGGGGACCATAGAGTTCTGGATAAGGCCGGGAAGCGACATAACAACTGAGACATGGTATGTTTTCGATGCGGCGGATAATGGAGCCCCCCGCCAGAACGAGATGGAGATATACACAGAAGGGACAGTACTTTATTTTATTATATATGACAGCTCAGGAACAAAAAACTATTATGCGTATGCAGATGTATCCTACTGGCATGGCGGGAACTGGTATCACGTGGCAGCTGCCTGGAACCTCAGCAAGGACGCCTGCGACGATGTGCCGATGGAGCTCTATGTCAACGGCTCCAGCGAAGGCACAACTTATGCGTACGATTATGATTGTGACCCAGCAATCTCTTACACATCCAGTTCATCATCCTTCTCCATAGGCTCCGACAAGTACAACCAAAGCCAGATAAACGCCACCATAGACGACTTCAGGATATCCACCATAGTCAGGAACGCCTCCGAGATAAATGAGTCTTACCAAGATGGCTTGGCCAATTATTCCTCCGTTTCAAAATCCTGGACCTTTTGCAGCGTTCCAGACGGTTCTTACATATGGAGCTGCCTTGCATATGACAATGATTCGCAATCCAACCAGTCTTCCCAAAGAAGCTTTTACGTGGACATTTCAACTCCGCCAAGCGTTAATGAGATTTTCCTTTCACCTAACTCGACTGATGACATAGATCCCGGAGTAACCATAAACTTTACAGCCAACATTTCTGACCCCAGCGGGGTGGACACAGCTATATTCCAGTGGAAAGAAGCAGAAGAGGAAAATTGGAACAACATCACAATGAGTTACAATGTCTCCTCGGGGCTTTACGAGAACGCCACATTCCAAACAATACCGAATGATATGAGCGTTTATTATTACAGGATATGGTCAAATGACACCAAGGGGAGCTCTGGTTACTCCCCAACCCAGAACGTTACATCTGCAGTGGATTTCACATGGACAAGGTCTCCCGCGTCATTCGGGATCGTACAAGGAATGATAAGCACCACAGGCAATGTCGGGATTCTTACAATAAACAACACGGGAGATAGAACTTTGAATTTCACGCTTTCCGATAACTGGCCTCTTTATTATAATGGAAGCGATAACTCGAATTTTTACGTAACAAACCACACTGCAATAACCATAAACATAACAGCGGATTTCGCCTCTTCAGATAGCGAGAACGATATCACCATAATCATTAACGCCAGCCACTATTCAAATCCACCATCGCTTTCGCCTGTTTCCCTGACAACAAACGCCACCATAAACTCCTTCACTGGGGGCCCCCATCTTACAGTTAGCATTACGGAATACACAAGCATGGTTTCCCAGAGCCAGACTTTTAACCTGAGCACAAAAGTGAAAAACATAGGAAACGAGACCGCCGAAGGGGTATGGCTCAACTGGACTCTCCCACAAGGCTGGTCAAACACATCAGGAAATATCACGTATTTCGCAGGGAACATAAGCCCGGGCTCTTTCGCTTGGAACAATCTCACGGTCACGGTCAACCCGTCTTCTGCAAGCCCGGGAACGTTCATAATATATGCAACTTCGGTGTGCAGCCAGAACGAAACAGGATGCCAAAACACAACAGGATACGATTCAAAAACCGTGGGCGTGAGCTGCAGCAATTCTGATGGAGTGTGCGGATACGGGTGCAGCTATGTGAATGATAATGACTGCGGGATACCTACAGGGGCCCCAGGCGCACCGGAGACTGTTTTTGTCGGCGGCGGAGGCGGGGAAGAGATAAAATATATTATGCGGATGGAAGCGCCTTCCTCCCTTGACATCCAGAGGGGAGACAAAAAAACCCTGAAGGTGAAAATAACGAATGATGGAAAGAAAACCAACATTACCGGCATATCCATTTCCATTGCGGGCTATCCCCTTACCCATGTAAGAATAAGCCCTCCTGCAATAAGCAGCCTTGGATACAACCAGACAGGGCTGTTTGAGCTGGAATTCTTCGCCCCGAACTATACAAGATACGGAATGCACAACCTTACTCTGACTGCCAGAGGAACAGGAAGCACCATTGCAACCAGAAACCTCACCAGTGTGGAGAATAGCGGAATAGTCACACTCGTTGTTCACAGCGTGCATGAGAATGAAACAAAGACTCTGCTGGAAGAGGCCGAGAAGGCCGTGCAGGAAATGCTAGATTCAGGGTTTAAAGCGGACAAGGCAAAATCCCTTCTTGAGCAGGCAAGGAGCCAGCTTTCCCAATGGGACTATGACAGCAGCTTTGAAAGCTCGAAAAGCATTCTGGAGCTGAAGGAAAAATCCTTCCACATAAGCGGCCTGATAAAGCAGGCTGAGGAGGGCATAAAGGATGCAGAAAGCTACGGGATCCAGACCCCGGAATCCAGGAAGATGAGCGAACTCTCGAAATCCGCCCTGGAAAGGGAGGACTATGCAAAGGCAGAGGAGAGGGCAAACAACGCGCTTGTTTCTTACATGATAGAGAGCCGGGGGATAGAAACCATGAAGTTCCTATACTCGTACTGGTGGTTGATTCTGGCGGTTTCGGGCTCTTCCGCATTGGCGGCATATCTTGCATACAGGAGAGCGCTCAAAGGGATTTTAAAAGGGAGGATTGAAGACCTTTCGAAAGAGGAAAAGGCAGTCAGGAAGCTTCTGGAAAAAACACAGGAGGAGCGCTATAAGGAGAGGACGCTTTCTGATTCGGAATACCATAAACTCATGTCTGAGCATGAATCCGAGCTTGCCAAAATAAAGAGGAAAAAGCACAGGCTGGTATCCAAGCTCATAAGCGTGGAAAAACCCTCCGCAGCCCTTAAGGATTTCAGGAAGCAGGAAGAGTCTCTCAGGAGCGAAATCCAGGACATCCAGAAAAAATATTACGAGCAGGGCGGGCTGGCAAAATCCAGCTACCAGAAGAGCGTTGACGAGCTGAGGGAGGAGCTCGCGGAATCCATCCACAGGATTGAGATGATAGAAAGAAGGCGGAACCCTGGAACGAACGACCGCCTTCAATCGAACGTTCTAGAAAACAGGAGGAAAGGCCAGGCGGGTTTCTTAACAATCGGAATCCTGATAGTTTTCTTCATTGCTTTTGCAAGCATTGCGCTTGGGCAGGCGGATGAGAAGCAGGCAGCACTGGATGCTATCGGGAAAGCCGAATACGTGATAAATGGTATGGAGCAGCTGGGCTTTCCCGCTAACAGAGCGAATGATACTTTAAATGAGGCAAGGCTGCTTTTTTCCAGGGAATATTACAAAGCAGCGGAATCCCTCGCGAATGACGTGGAGGGGATAAAGGAAAGGGCAATTTCCATAAACAAGAGGATTGATGAGACAGAGGCGCACATTTACGAAGCCACTTCACTTGGGATAGACGTTTCCGGCCCGAAATCGCTTTTTGATCAGGCGATAAGCTCCTTCCGGAACGAGGACTACGAAAGGGCTGAAGAGCTCCTGAGCCAGGCTGTTGCAAAAATGGAAGAGCTGGAGACAGAGCAGTCCATGAAGAGGGCAGCGGAAGGAAAGGGCTGGGAAGGTTTCTTAAGAATCGTCCGGGAGAATATAGCTGTTATTATGATCCTTGCTGCCGCAGGGATAGCATGCGGGTTTGGAATCAGAAGATACAGGAAAAGGAAGAAGCTCCTGAAGAAAATCAGCAAACTCAATAAGGAGAGGGAATCGCTTGAAAACATGATAAAAGGGCTGCAGGTAAAATATTTCGGGCAGGGGAACATGAGCAAGAGCGAGTACGAATCGCTTATGGCAAGGTACAGGAAAAAACTCGCGGTGATAAAAAGAAGGAAACTTGTCTCGGAAGGCTTGCTGAAACCCGGAAACAAAAAGGATTAGCTAAGGGGCAAAGAGAATAAGCGCTTGCACCATTATGGAAAGAAGGCGTTTAAGATTTCATCCTATCCAAAACGCGTTCTGTTCCTTTCTCACTACCATTTATTTTATTCTAACCAATATATTGTTATGAAACCCAGGAGGGCCTTTTTTTTGACAGCAGCTCTTATACTGGGAATTATTCTGATTTCTTTGCTGCGACAGTTCAGCGGGTTTGACATAATCAAGTACTCGGGGGCGCCAAAGTATGAGGATGTGTGGTGGAACGCGAGCTGGCACTACAGGATGAAAATAGAGATAAGCACAGAAAACTTCTCCCGGACTAACTGGCCGGTTGAGCGGCAGCTAAACTTCACCTGGATTCTGAATAATGTGAGCGTTTCCGGGACATTTGACGCAAACTCCACAAGGGTAGTGGAATACAATTCTTCAGGCTCAATACTGCAGGAAATCCCGAGCCAGTTTGATTTGGGTAGTGATTTTAACGCAAGCTCAAACGCCAACGGAGAGCTTGTTTTCATCCTTAACGGGTCCAATCCAGAAAACACCACAAGATATTTCTATGTTTATTTTGACATAATCCAGAACGGAAACAAGACACCGGGGAACTACCAGACACAGCTCAACTACACATGGGACAATATTAGTGGAGAGGCGCAGATAAACAACTCCAAATTCATTGTTTACATAGACACTACAAGGGGGGACAATTCATCAGGAATATACAGGGTATGGGATGTTGCAGGCGAGAGCAACTGGTTCTTCCCTGCAGGAGACTCAGATCCGACCATAGAATATACGCAAATCACCAACGGGACAGAAAACCTCACGTTCGACCTGAGAAACAACGCAACGTTCACAGCCGGGCCTGTCAGGATAAGGATGCGGCAGACTGGAGAAGAGATTATCTGGAACCAGTCTTCAAGCAAAACCAACCAGACCCTAGTGGTTAAGGATTACTATTTTTATCCGAACAGCAGCTGGCTCAAAGTCATGCATAACATAACCAATACAGATAGTTCGTCCGTGAACAGGAGCTCAAGTGCAGGGATTTCAGCCTTTGATGTGGCGAGGGCTTACCAGTCAACATACAAAGTCACAGGCAACGAAAGCAATCCCGGCTCTTGGATAAGAGGGACCTACTCAGGCGGAGGTCCGCTTACAGGATTCATCCACATAAACCAGAGTCAGGATGTTTTCTATGCAACCAACATAACGTCGCCTAACAGAATAGGAATAAAGATGAACACCACAAACATAGAATCCAATACATCCGTTGTCAATATTTTCGCAATGGTTTTCGGCCATACAGTATCCACTCCAAGCATAATGGAAGATACCAAGGATAGGCTGATAAATGAAGTGAATATGACGCAGTGGCTTCCGGCGGAGAAGTGGGTTGTCAGCTCACATCCCAATACGAGTCACACTATATACAACAGGAACGAGTCCATATTCATAACAGGGAATGTGACTTTCGATCCATGGAACCTTACGCAAAAGGTAAACGCAACACTTGACATGGGAACGCCTTCCGGCGCGGATGACCAGGCCATAGACCTGAACTACAATGCAACATACGGGAACCAGACATCCGGCTACAAGCTATTTACAAATTACTTCAACCTTACAAACACCTCGGAAGCAGGATACTGGAACATCACGATAAAGGCCTATGACAGTTCCGGATATTATATTAATGAGAGCTATTACATTTTCAATGTCACAGCAGAATACTTTGTAAATCTGACAATTCTGAATGCACTTGGCCTTCCGGACAGGATTGTTTATGCAAACATTGATGTGAAGAACTTCAGGCAGGACACGTGGATGCCTGGAGCATCCATAAACTGCAGTTACGGAGGGATTCCTGTTACCAACATAACAGGCAATGGTAATGGCACGTATTCAGCCAACTTTACATCACCCTCTACATATGGTCTGTACACACTGAATTGCAGCGTATCCAAAGACGGAAACTTCGGCTATGATACAGACAACTTCACGGTGGAGGCTGCAAAAACAAACGTGAGCATTAGCAGAACACCTGCCCAATACACGGCAAGCAACGTCACCCTTTATAACAGCGAGACTTTCACAATCAACATAACACTGACAAACGAGGGAAACTCCAGCGCTTATGCAACAAACATTACTCTCTCTCTTCCGCAGAACTGGACAGCCAACCCCCCAAATGGGAGCTGCGGAAACATCCCCATATCCAGTTCCTGCCTGAAAAGCATAAATGTGACAATACCTGCAAACTCAACACCCGGAAATTATGCTGTTAACATAACTGCGAACTGGACCAATCTTGACAACTCAACAAGCTATAATTCAACATATATTAACGTGACTGTAAGCTCCCATCCCCTGCTGGAGGTCCCGCAGGCCTATATGGAGACAATAATCGGTCCGGGAAACGCCACGGTAATAGGCAATTTCACAGTAAACTCGACAGGCAACAGCCCGTTAAGCAGCATAACATTCAGCGTAACGGGTCTTTCTGATTTTGCAATAGGATTTACCCCACCAGGTATAAGCAGCCTTGCAATCGGCCAGTCCCAGCCAGTCCAGGTTAATGTTACATCATACTCCAACCAGTCCCCAGGGATATACACAGGTATTATAAACGTATCATCCTCAAACAACGGTTTTGACCTGATAAATCTCACAATAATAGTCACAGGAACGAACATGTCTCTTGAAAGGCAGCCCCAGAACTTCACAGCCAATGTCACTTTCTATCAGAACGACTCCTTTGTCCTGCATGCAGAGGCGAATAATACAGGAAACGTGACGGCCTTTTATGCAAGCATAAACATAAGCATACCGCAGAACTGGACAGCGAATGTGAGTTCATATTCATGCGGAAACATATCAAAATCCGGGAACTGCACAGGGGATTTCATGATAACCGTGGTAAAGGGAACCCCCTCAGGAAGCTATCTTGTTAATGTGACAGTAAACTGGCAGGATATAGGCATAGGCCTTCGCTCTAATAACACTTTCGTGAATGTTACTGTCCTTTCAAACAGAATCCTTGTTGTTCTCCAGGACCAGATTACTGATAACGTAAGCCACGGAACCGAGAAAATAATAGGCTATCTTACCCTCAACTCAACAGGTAACGATCCCCTTTCAAATGTGCTTTTCACTGTCTCAGGGTTTACAGGCATAACAATAAAGTTTAACCCGCCCAACCTCACAAGCCTTGCTGCAGGAGCTGTGCAAAACGTGCTGGTAAACGCGACAGTACCCCTGGGTTATGACACAGGAACTTATAATGGAACAGTGAACGTGACCACTAGCAATGATGGCTACAAGGTTGTTAACATAAGCATAACAGTCCCGCAGAACGGGAGCTGGATAATGTCCTCCACATACTGCGAAAAGGTGCAGACCCCGGATGTGGGGTATGTGTGCAATGTGACAGTTAACAACACAGGGAACCTTCCCCTAAACTTCAGCATAACGCCAGCCACCTCAAATTCCTCCATGTCCAACTACTCATGGACAAATGTCACAAACTTCACGGTTAACAAGCAGGAAAGTTATGTTTTTGCGGCCCTTTACAATGTGACAGGGGTGGCAGGCCAGAACTGGAAAATTTCCAACTATACTATAGATCCCCAGGAATCCTATGCATCCCCAAATTACATGATTTTAGTTATAGCACTTAATCCGAACCTGACACCTCTTGTTACCATAAGCGTGACCCCAACCAAGGCAGAGCAGACAAGTTATTTCATTATATATTCCAATGCCACCAGCCAGTCTGGATTGGGAATATCATACGTTTCAGTAAACGTGACAAGGCCAAATGGCACTGCTGACAGAATCAACATGAGCCAGCTTTACTGGTCTATATGTGCCATTCAGGGCAAAACATGCTGGTATGCAAATTATTCTGATGGAGCATGGGGCCAGACTGTTTTGAAAGGCAACTACAGTGTTATCGTGACAGCGTTTGACAACAGCCTGACAAACGAAACCAATTCCACAAGCTTCCAGGTTTACACAAAGCTCCTGATAAACTTCACCACAGGAGTCTCCCAATACATACAAGGTGATACAGGGTCCATATACTACAGGTCACGGGACTACAATTATACCAGCCTTTCGGGAGTGAACACAACCATAACAATATCCAACCCGAACGGGACCACCCATGGAATAATATTCACAAACGGCAATTACACAACAGGCTCTGACGGCTGGGCTGTTCAGTTCCCCACTTTCATCCTCACAAGCGACGCGGTTCTAGGAAACTATACCAGCAATGCCTTTTCAACTTATTACGATTCCAATGCACCTGTGTGGGTCAATTCGTCCAATCAGATGCAGTTCCAGGTTACGCAAAGGACTTCCGAGGGACTTTTCGCAGATCTGGAGACAACAGTGGTATGGTACCCGAACGGGATTATGAAGTTTGGAGTCCTAGTTTATGATTCGAACGGCCAGCCTGCTGATCCTGACCAGCTTAACCTGACTGTTTACGACCCTGCAGACAATGTTTACTTTTCCGTGCGGCTTTCCAACTTTACCAAGAGGTATATAGGATACTACACATACCAGTTTGCTATGCCTGGCAACACCCCAACCGGAATGTTCATGGGAGTGCTTAATGTAAGCAAGGGAACTCTCAAAACCCAGAAGCTGAAAGCCTTCCGTGTCGCGCAGGGAGGGCCATATGACGTGCGGCTTAGGATACTTGACAACGAGGTTCCGCGCGGGGACTTCCTGGATTTCGAGCTTATAGTGGAGAACATGGGTGAGGCAGGTCAGGATGTTGACATTGATTACTGGGTTTCTGATGGAACCCAGACCTGGTATTCCACATCAGAAGCTGCATACACGCCCCCTCAAAACAATCTTACCCTTCTGAGAAGCGCTTACATATTTTCCAACCAGAACCTGGGAATGCACACCCTTAATGTTATGGTTAATTACAGCTACCTGAACCCGCCAATAACCAAAAACGCAACATTCATGGTGACAGAGGGAGGTGTCCAGCCACCCCAGCCTCCAGGTCCCGGAGCCCCGCCAGGTGAAGCGCCTGCAGGTCCTGGAGGGGCAGGGCCTGAAATAAAAATCACAGAATATCCCGACGAGCTGGGTGTTGAGGCAGGAGTCTCAAGAATAGTTAACATAAAGATAAAGAATGTGGGAGGGGATGATGCAAACAACATAAGCATATCCATATCAGGTATAGACGCCAGCTGGTTTGAGCTGGGCTATTCCCTTATAGCCAAACTGAAACCCAATGAAACCAACATAATACCCCTGCAAATAATCGTGCCTTCCGGAACAAAGTCAGGCGAATTTATAGTAAAGATAAAGGCAGAAGCAACAGGAACCAAAGACCAGAAGATTTTCAAGCTGAGAATATTCACTTCCAAGAAGGAACTCATAGAATTTGAGCTCGCAAGGCTGAAGGCCAAGACAGAGGAGCTGGAGATGAAGGCCAACCAGATAAAGAACGAGTTTGACGTGGAAGAGGTCTTCAAGCTGATAGACCAGATTCGCAAGAGAATAAATGAGAGTGAAGGCTATCTTTCAGACCAGAAGTATGATGCTGCGCTGGGCTCCATATATGCAGGCTGGGAGCTCTACAACAGGGCAGCATACCTCCTTGAAACAGCCGCTCCCAAGAAGCCCTTTGAGATCCCGTGGTGGCTGGTGCTTATCATCCTGGTCCTGCTGGGGATTGTGATATTCCTTATGGTTGTCCTGAGGAAGCTGAGCCTGAACATAAAAGTCCTGCTCCGCGGCAGGTATACTGAAGCAAAGACAATAGCAGGGATTGTGAAGAAGGTGCCGGTGGTAGACGACTTGCGCGCTGAAAAAGAGAAGATAGAGAGGATGCTCTCTCTCCTGGAAACGCAGTACAAGCAGGGGATTATCTCGAAAGAAGCATATGACGGCCTCCGCACAAGCAGCGAGCAGAAGCTCAAGAACCTGAACGACAGGATAAGGAAAGAGCTGAAAGTGTGATTAGCGAAAGAAGCCGGCTTTGCCGTCTTCAATCGAGCATTCCCTTATAAAACTTTTTTCTAAAAACTGTCTATGCCAGATAAAAGTCTGCTCGAAGAAGTTGGAAAAATCCTCCAAAACGAGTCAAAGCTTATACAATTGCCCTCATATGGGAGAGGCATATTTGTGGGTGACACGCACGGGGATTTGAACGCTTCAGAAAAAGTTATCCATGGCTATTTTGATAAAGATACCATAGTAGTCTTCCTCGGGGACTATGTTGACAGGGGACAAAAATCCAGGGAGAACATGGACTATCTGCTGGAGAAAAAACTTGAAAATCCAAAGAACCTTTTTCTCCTGACGGGAAACCATGATGGTTATAAAATCTTGAAATGGTATCCACAGAACTTCTGGAGATTTCTTTCTGAGGAGGAAAGGAACTCATATGCAAATGTTCTTGCAGAACTGCCTCTTGCTGTCTCAGGGAACGGTATAATCGCCTTGCACGGAGGATTGCCTGATGTAAATCTTGAAAAAATTAAAGAAATAGAACCAGGAAGCGAGCAATGGCTAAGGATAACAGGCGGGGATCTCAAAGATATTGAAAGGGGCTACATGGAAATCTCAGATTCAGGAAGACCCGAATTCGGCAGAAAATATTTCGAAAGGGTAATGAAGAAACTCGGGAAAAATGTCCTGATAAGGTCACATCAGCCTGGAGCAAGAGGTATAATGTATGACAACAGATGCCTTACCCTCTTCACTTCCCATGAATATTTTCCAAAGAGAACCATAGCTATTGCGGACCTCGGAAAAGAGGTAAAAACAGTGGACGACATCGATATACTGGAGATATAACCGGTGCGAAATTCAAGAAATCGTCACTTCGCCAATTTCTGCTTTATCTCGTCAAAATGCCTTGCAAGCTCTTCAGGCGGCAGGGAGCCTTTTATGTACTGGGAAAAGCGCTTTTCATACTCTTGCGGTTTTTCCTTCTTTAGGAGCTCGGCATACCTGGATATGTGCGTTCCCTTTATCCTCTCTTCTGAGGGGAGAATGTCGACTGAGTGCGGTATGTCCAGCCCCGAGTCTATCGCTCCCTTAAGGGAAGCGTAAATCCTTGACCCTTTTACTGAGATGTGCAGGCCCATGTCAAGAATGGCCTCCTTCACTTTGTGCTTTTTTGCCTTCTGGCCGCACAGGAAGCCTGTCAGGTAGGCTGCCGGGATATTGCCTGTGTGGCCTTTCCACCCGTGCTTTTTCAGCTCAAGGGAAGTTGCGCTGGCAAGAGTCCTGTCTCCACTCGGACTGTGAGAGACAATCTGGCAGGTTATGGAATTCACAGAAGCACGGACAACAAACCTGGGCTTGCGTGATTTCAGGAGCCTGAGCCTCTGCCTGTAATCAGTCCTCTGCTCCCTCCTTCTCCTGTGCGGGACTATCCTTATCTTCATTCGCCTCATTTCTTCTCACCTTTTTTGGATTTCTTTGCCTTGGCTTTGCTGCCTTCTAGAATTCAGTGTAGGTCTTGTGCTCGATCTGGCCGTTATCCTTAAGCTCTTTAATAAGTCTCCTGAGCGCCCTTACGGTCTTTATCCAGCGCCTCTTTTTCGGGTTTCTTGCATTGTAGGTTCCGTGCCTGCTCCCCATCCTTGTCCGCCTGCCTCTTTTTTTCTGCTTGAAGGCGGCCTTTGTCCGGAATTTGGATGTTCCTTTCTTCTGGACTTTCCAAACAAGGCCTGCTCTTATAAGAGACCTGACATCTTCCCTGGTAAGGGCTTCCTCTGTCTCTTTGCTCAGTTCAATCCTTATCCGCGATTTGCCGCATTTCAGCATTTCAGCCGCTATTTTCCTCACAGAATTGACGCCCATATCACTCACCAAACTCTGAGACTTTGGGCTTGAAGTCCGCGTCCTTGGAAACCTCTCCCCTGCTCTTGAGGATCTCCCTTGCGATAATCCACAGAACCAGGCCGATAGACTTCTTCCCGTTGTTGTTCATCGGTATGCAGTAATCCACATCCTTCGGGTTGTTGAAAGTGTCGCACATAGCTACCACAGGAACGCGTTTCTTCTTGGCCTCCTTTATGGCCTGATCGTCCACCAGCGGGTCCACCACAAAAAGCACGTCCGGCTCATAAAACCCCTTATAGGAAGGATTGGTAAGCGTGCCCGGGGAAAACCTTCCGGGAATTGCTTTTCCTCCAACCTCCTTCACGAAGGCCCCAAGCCCCTTGGAAGCGGATTCCTTCCTTGAGACAGCAAGTATGTTGTTGTATTTGGAAAGGAAATCCGCGGCTACCTTTATCCTCTCGTCCACTTTCTGCAAATTGAAGACTGCAAGCCCGTCATCCCTCACCTTGTACACGAACTGCCTCATGTACGGCGTGCATGACTTCATTCCAATGTGCACTCCTGCAGTCAAATATTCAGTCTTGTTCACAAGCATATTTTCACCGTTTTGAGTTTGAAGGCGTTGTCTTATAAAGAAGGTGGTTTGCCACCTTCAAGTTCACGACGCCTTCCTTCGGATATCAAGGAATTATCATATAATATATATATGTGTTTAAAAACGTTCAAAAATCGTAATCAAGGCAGCTCCGCCATCCTCGGGTTAGGGACATCTTCCCAGAGCTGGATTAAGCGATTATGCTTTGCAAGACGCTCCATCCCCATTATCCCTGTTTTTATCAAGGGGGCGTTCCACAGAATGCCCAAATCCGCAATCCAGTCATCTCCTGTCTCCCCTGACCTGTGCGAAACCACGGGAGCGAAACCCTTGCTGTGCGCGAGCGAGACCACCCTCTGTGACTGGGAAAGAGTCCCGACCTGGTTTGGTTTTATGATTATCCCGTTCGTGGCTTTTTCTTGAATCCCTTTCTCCAGCCTGCGCAGACTCGTGCAGTAAAGGTCATCCCCAACAATAAGGTGGTTTTTACTCAGCTCTCTGGTAAGGGCTGTAAAAGAGGCGAA
This sequence comes from Candidatus Aenigmatarchaeota archaeon, assembly GCA_026397335.1. Lineage (GTDB taxonomy): Archaea > Aenigmatarchaeota > Aenigmatarchaeia > QMZP01 > QMZP01 > JAPLVB01. The sequence continues at coordinate 3,939 of JAPLVB010000049.1, read as the reverse complement.
ACCGTTCTCATGGAACGGGTCCTCCAGGTACCAGATTTTGTATTTCTCCGCGGTTTCTTTTACTAAATCGAACTGCTTGTCCGTGGTGAGTTTCATCCCGCTTTTCCTGTAATTGTAGCATTTCCCGTCCCAGAGACCGGAGGCAGCAAAATCTATGCCCGTTCTCATGTGCCAGTCTTGCGCTATGGAGGAAATCAGCTCGAGAGTATCCTCCTCATCTATGTTCGCCATCCAGGCGTTCTCGAGATTCCTTCCTACAAGCAGGCTTTTTTTCTTCAGCTCATCACCTATTGCGTACCATGCGTGTATGAGGCTCTCTATCGCTTCAAGGGGATTTTTCGCCATGTAAGGAATGAGCAGGAACTCCTGCCAGTCCGTTCCCCCTCCGTGCGCTCCCCCACCAATCACATTCCCGATTGGAAGAGGGAAAGTTTCATTCTCTTTCAGCCCGTCCAGTTTCCAGAGATTCCCGTGGCTCTGTGCCCTTGCTGCCGCAATAGATATAGCCAGGGCAAGGTTCCCGCCTATGGAACGGAAATTGCTCGTCCTGTCAGTGGAAATGAGAAGCCTGTCTATCTTCTCCGGATTTTCTTCCAGCCCTATAATTTTTTGCCTGAGCTTGGGGAAGATTCTCCTCACTTTCTCAAAAGCAAGCTCCTTTGCCTCATTCGAGCCTTTGGAAGTGCCTGAAGGGACGGAAGCGGAATAAGAACCGGAATCTGTCACAAGAGAAACTTTTACAGAAGTCTCGCCCTTGGAGTTCAGGACAGGCAAAAGCCTGAGGTCAGTTATCATAAAGAATAAATATGCAGGCGGATTAATTAGGATTTATTTTTTCTTGGGCTCAGGAGCTTGCCTGAGTTTTATGTCTATAGGTATCACGTTGGCCTCCCACTCGAGCCTAGCGATGTCAAGCGGTTTTGTCATGCCTTTCGGGACTTTCACAAGCACCGGAGAGCCCTGCGAGATTTGCAAAGACCTTGCTGACAGAATCCTCGTCTTCTCGTACCTGCTTCTATACTTCGTGTTTGGCATAGTAACCCATATTGTATGAGGTATATATAAAACTAACGCGGTTTTGAATACGTTTTCCTTACTTCCTCAGAGCCCTTCAGTTCAGGGTCTACTGCTTTGATTATCTCATAAAGGATATCAAAAGAGCTGGGTTCTCCAGGCATCCTATTCCTGTTATGCCTTCTGTACATCTCAGCCCTTTCCCTGTCAAACTCAGTGAAGGCCCTTTTCATAATATGATATTGAAGCAAAGCTTTTTAACCTATGTACCTTGTCTGCTCCCGCGTCTTCTGCTGCTGTGCCTGCGGCTCGGATTTTGCTATCTCTGTGAGGGCCTTCTTCTGGAGGTCCTCAACCTTCCTTATGAACTCCTCCATCTCCTTGACCTTCTGTTCAAGCTTGCTCATATCTATCTTAAGGCCGAGAATCTTCACAAGGCTGTTAAGGACTGTCTCTGCCCCTTTGGGGTCTGTCACAATAGGGAAGCCGGAAGTCTCCCCAAGCAGGCACACACCCTTGATTCCCCTTTCCTTCCCTAAACCGAGAAGCAGGCCTGCTGCCCCGACTATGTAGCCTATCTTATCTCCTGCCGAGAACTCTATCCCATATTTCTGATATTTCTCAACAAGATCCTTGTCAGTCACAGCTCCCAGGGCTTTTGGATTCTTTTCCGCCTCTCCTGTAGCTATCCCTCCAATCGTGAATATCTCCTTTACCCCGAATTTCTCCGCGAAATCCAGGACCTTTTCCATAACCTCGTAATGGCCTGTCGGGTCAAGTGACTGGCAGTCACCCACAAGAAAGATTATATCCCTCTGGCCCTTTTTCTTGGCCTTGTAGTAGTAGAACTCGTTCTTGAGCAGGTGCACCTGGTTCTTGTCATGCAGAACCACGAACGGGAAAAAATGCCTTGAATACAGCTGCGCGAACTTCTTTGCCCCCAGCTGCTCCACAAGATATCCAACCGCCACCCTTCCTATGTTTCCTACTCCAGGCAGCCCCTCTATCAGGACAGGATTCCTGAGCTTCGGCTTTTCCGTAGCTTTTATTACAGTCATAATTAGAACACCCCACACTCTTAACGGATTATAATTGGTTTCTAGGAATAAATAGATTTCATAAATGGGCCCGGTGAGAATCGAACTCACGACCCCTCGATGTCCCAGTTGGAAGGCGTCAAGAGACGCCTTCTTTCCAGCATATCAGTCGAGTGCTCTAACCACTGAGCCACGGGCCCGGATTAACGAGAGAAGGCGACGACGTCGCCTTCAAACGAATATAACTTCTTATCAATAAACATTATTTAAATATAAGAACAGATAAATCGAATACGCGCCCCTGTGGTGTAGTCCGGTTAAGCATACAGGCTTCTCGAGCCTGTGACCCGGGTTCAAAGGGTAATTGACGGCTTGCATAGGTTGGTTAAAGCCGTCGGTCTCTGAATCTCCCGGCAGGGGTATTCTTTCTCATTTCCCTCCTGAGATTCCTGATTATCAAACTAAGCCTTTCCCTGTTCCTGGTTTTCCAGGCATTGTTTGCTCCGCTCGGATGGGGTAGAGAAAAGACACTCACCCCTTTCCATTTGATGATTTTCCCATCCAAGGACTTGTCATAATACCTTTCAGGAAAGAACCACGAGAAGGACTTCCCGCCAACCGTCACTATAAGTTTTGGCTTCAAAACTTCTATCTCCTTGGAGAGCCAGGTTTCCGCACAAACAGGGTTGGGCAGCAGGTCGCCACTCTTTCCTTTTCCAGGATAGCATTTGCCAAGAGCCGTGAGGTAAATAAGATTCTCATCATAGAAAACCTCATCCGGCAGGTCGAACCATTCCCTCAAGGTTTTGCCCGATTTGTTGTCCCTCCATTTCTGGCCCAATTGCGTTGCGCCCAGGGAAGGAGCCTGGCTTACGACCATGATTTTTGCGTTTCGGTTGCCTTGAAAAAGCGGGTAAGATTCCTTCGGAAGCTTGCAGATTTTACATTCCTTTATCTGTTTCTGTAAAACCTTCAAATCCATATGGACTGACCGGGACTCGAACCCGGAGCCTCTCGCATTCTCGTGGTTGCTGGATTCATCAAAACCCGCCGGAGGTTTTAATATGCGAGGCGAGCGATCTACCAATTGATCTATCAGCCCGATTCTGGAAAGAAGCAGGTTTAAGCCTACTTCAAACTAACAGCAACGTTATGCTGTTCATCTATTTAATTCGAAACACAACATATTAATATGGTTTTCGACATCTACACACTTGTTGAGGCCCTGTGGCTTATCATCCCCGCCTATGCGGCCAATGGGCTTACTCCAATTCTCGGCCTCAAGAAGGGTCTCCACCCGATAGATGGCGGGAGGAAATTCCAGGGAGAGCCGCTTTTCGGGGAAGGCAAAACATGGGAAGGCCTGATTTTCGGAACATTTGTGGGAGGCCTGATAGGATTAATAGAATTGCTTGCTTACACTTACCTTCCGTTTTCAATCTCTCCTATCCCGCTGAATATAGTTCCCATGTCCATTATCCTCGGCCTGTTCCTGGGATTCGGGGCGATGTCCGGGGACCTTGCAGGAAGCTTCATAAAGCGCAGGCTCAAAATCCCGCGAGGGAGGCCAGCACCTGTTCTGGACCAGGAGGATTTTATTGCGGGAGCGCTGGCATTCTCGCTGCTGCTGATTCCTCTTGAAATTGATTGGGTCATACTCCTGGCAGTTATCACTTTCATAATCCATATTGCAGCAAACATGATAGGATACATGCTCAGGATAAAGAAGCAGCCGTGGTGAAATGGGAAGGAAGCTTGTGCTTTTTGACGTTGACGGGACACTTATAACCAGAACAAAAGTACATAGAGAAGCGTTTTCTGCGGCATTCAAGAAAGTGTTCGGGATATATGATGCCGACATAAACAAAGGCGACCATGCAGGCAAAAC
>JAPLVB010000041.1 GCA_026397335.1 Candidatus Aenigmatarchaeota archaeon | reverse complement strand
AGGTAAATTTTATAAATTCAGAATGTTCCAGAATTCGGCTAAACCTTCTGCACGTATCCCGGAGAGGGCTCGAATAGCATGCCCTCCCTCTTGAGCTTCTCTATTATCTCGTCCACGTCCTCTATCCCTTCCTTCCTTGCTGCTGAGCGGATTTCCTCCATGTGGATTTCCTTCTTGACTGAGGAGATGTCATTTATTATGTCAAGCACTATGCGGATTCGCGAGCGCTCGCTGGATGTGGTGGCGCCCTCTGCCCTGTCCACGTCTATCTGCCCTGTCTCGGGATCAAGACCCAGCTGGCGAAGCGAGTAGCGCATGAGCTTTATCGCACGCTGTGCGTCTTCCTTTCTCACAACATGGCTGAGCTGGATTTTTGCAGAGGCTTCTGAGATGCGCATGAGCGCCTCGAACTGCCTGAGGGTTATGGGAATGGCCTGGGTGGCACCCTCTGCTTTTTTTCGCGTCTTTATGTAGAAGTTCTTGAGAATCTTCTCCGCTTCTTCCGTGAGGTCGGGCTTGCACTTGTCCCTTGCGTATGCCACGTATTTGCGTATGAATTTCGAGCTGAGTTTGGGTATTGTTGCCTCATAGTCATCGTGCCGGGACTTGAGGATGTGGTCCACCACCAGCTTGTCTGTCTCCGAATCAGGCACGTCCCTCAGGGCGAACTTGAGGTCGAACCTGCTCAGGAGCGTATCAGGTATTGTTATCTGCTTTGCTATTGCTATGTAAGGGTCGAACCTGCTGAACTTTGGGTTTCCTCCAGCCAGCACAGAAGTCCTTGCGGGAAGGGTGGCAACTATGGAGGCCTTGGCAATGGACACGCTGCCCTGCTCGAGCGCTTCGTGCATGGCCACCTGGTCATCCTGGCTCATCTTCTCGAACTCGTCTATCGAGAGAAGCCCTTTGTTCGCAAGTACCATGGCTCCTGCTTCCAGCACCCAGCCTCCCATGAACTGCTCGTCCTTAGTGACAGTTGCGGTCAATCCTGCAGCAGTCACGCCTTTTCCTGAGACATACCTGCCTCTTGGGACTATCTCAGGCACGAGCTTCAGCAGCTGGGACTTTCCGGAAGCGGGATCCCCTATGAGAAGGATGTGTATGTCCCCCCTCAAATGCACCCCGTCTTTGAGTGTCCTTGGAACCCCCCCAAAAAGGTGATTTCCAGCTTGGCCCAGCCTATTTCTGTTGGCTGCACGTGATTGGCATCAAGGTAGAAATCCAGCTTGACTGAGTAGGCCTTTCCTCTTGGCACATCCCTGAGGACTCCTGTTATCTTGAGCCTGTTACCCGGGTCTGAATTGCGCCTTCCTTCAGGCGAAACCAGATCCTCTGAAAGGAAAATAGTGACCTGTGAGGGCCTGTCCCCCTCCGTGAGCTCGAACGGCTCCTCTATGGTAAGCCAGCGGCTGTCTATCTTCTCGCTTCCAACCTGCTTGAAGTCCTTCTTCCCGCAGCTGCACTGCCAGGGCCTGGATATGAAGGCGCCTTTCCTGGGCTGGCGTATCACGTCACCGCAGTCCTCGCATTCCCACATGGTGGCCATTATCTCAGGCCGGATTTCAGAGGCCCTGCGCACCGTCCCTTCGACTGAAATGAACTTGCCTATATGTTTCGAGCGAAGATCGCGGATGTTGGTGTCTTCGGGTATGTTGAAGAACCTGACCTTTATATTCAGATCCGCATATATCTGGTTCACAGCCTCCTCAGCTATCTCAAAAATCTTCTCCGGCTCTGAAAGGAGGATGTCAGCCATCTCCGGGCTGAACTTGTCCAGGACAGAGAAATCCACGTCCAGCGCAGGGTTACCTTCAGCGCATTTGGCAAGTGTCTTCTGGTATTTCTTCTCGAGAAGGAGCCTGAATCTCGTGACTAGCTCCTGTTTCCTGTCATCAGGAAGCGCTTGTATATCAGCACCCGTTTTAGTGGCCATAGCAACCTCGACTGAAGGCGGAATTTCGATTGAAGGCTAGTGTTCGCTTGACAGCCGATGTTCATTGGAAGATGTCTCTTGACATCTTCATTCTCGATTGCTGTCGGTCTATGATTCGCCTTCGGTCTCACCTTTCACCTTCTTACTTTTAGCACCTTCTTTCTAACAGTTCGGTTGAAGTCGGCAAAGCCGACTTCTTTCTAACAGTTCCAGCAAGAATAATGGAATTGAGGATTTTTAAGGGTTGCTGGGACTATTCAACATATTGTGGGAATATAATGAAGTTTATAAAATTTGTTATCTTATTCATATTATGAAATACCAGATTAATGAAGATCCTCGCTGCTTTCCTGTTCCCAGCATAGAGTTAGTTCCGGGGGAGAAGGGAAAGATAATATATGCAAGCATCTATCCTCGCCACTCTGTCATTCACAGAACTGATCCTCATTTTCCTAATGTGGCGTGTGTTATTGAGCTGGATAAAAAGTTAGCGGATTGTGGTGATCCGCAAATAATTTACCTTTGGGGCAAACATGATCTTCCGGTAGAAGAACTTGTGGAGATAAGAGAGAAGGAAAGGTTATACAGACAGAATTCTCCGTTTTCTTTAAGAACTCTGGTTTTAGAAAAAATCTAGCCCTGCCCGATTGTTAGAATGAAGGTGACTGTGTCACCTTCCATCCGAGTTCAGAATGCGAGTGTAGTCGTCCATGCTTCCTATGTCAAGCCAGAAATCCGAGAACTTGAATCCGTACAGCTTCTCCCCTGACTGCAGGATCTTGGGTATCAGATGGTCCGTGATGTTAACCACGTCGTGGGAAGCCGGGATGTATTTGAATATCTCAGGCTCGAGACAGAAAATCATGGTGCCTGCATTGTGCCTGAATATGGGCTTCTCAAGGAACCTGCTGACTGAATGGTCATGGTTGAGCTCGTAAATGCCCCATTTTGTCTTCTCCTCGAACTCAAAAATCGCGATTGTTGCAATTCCCTTCTTCTCCCTGTGGAACTTCATGAACTCGTCAAGCTTGAGGGCTGTAATGTTGTCCCCGCCCATTACAAGAAACGTGCTGTTCAGCTTGTCCTTGAACGGGAGCAGGCAGCCAGCCGTTCCGAGCGGCTCCTTCTCCTCGAAGTACTCTATCTTCACCCCGAGATCCCTGCCGTCCCCGAAATAGTTCTTTATCTGGTACCCCAGGTGGCTTATGGTGATCAGAATATCAGTTATCCCGTAGTTCTTGAGGTAGAGGATTACGTGTTCGAGAATCGGCCTCTCCTTGAAAGGGAGAAGGGGTTTTGGAACTATATGAGTGAACGGCCTAAGCCTGGTTCCCTTCCCGCCTGCGAGAATGACTGCTTTCATAGGTTGCTTAATCTCAAACTTTAACCCTTCGAATAGGCTTGAGAGCTGCACTCTCTGTTTATGAAGGGTGCTTAATTATGCGTAACTTGCTTAAAAAACCTGTACAGGAGCCTCCCGATAGCTTTATAAACCATAAATTCCATTCCCTTTGGTATAACTATATAGCTAGCTTGACGGCCTGGAAAGATTGGATAAAGCCGTCGGGCCAGAATCGGAGGTAATAACATGGAAATGCAAAACACACGCGAAAACGGAGTCAGATTCGATACCGTTAAAGCGCACGAAGTGAAGTTCGGAAAGAACAACTTCATCGAGGTCGCAAGGAAGAAAGCAATTGTAGATGAGGGCGAGAACGAGTTCATTGCCATCTCAAGAGGTTTCTTCCTGCCGGACGGTACGAAGAGATTCAAGAAATCGATAGCAATACCCGACGACATGGCAATCAGGGAATTCATATCCAAGCATGTAAAGGAGATCTGATTTGGAGAGAAGCTGAACACTGACTGAAAGTGTCTCTTGACACCTTCTTTCGTTGCCAGCTTCAATCTGATTGATTGTCGCGGAAAAAACGAATTCAATTGAGCGGAATGATGATGGAACCGTTTTGAGAATGAAAGCGCTTTGCGCTTTCTATCGAACATCACCTGAATTTCCGATATTTTATTCTGAGAAATTGTAGGAAAGGAAGCGCTTCATGCTTAAATTCTTAATCGTGTTATTGAGAATATGAATAATCCCACAAGAGCAGAGAGCGCAGAAGGAATAGTAGAAAATGCCTATGATTTGAGTTCCATAGGCATAGGCATCCAGAGACAGCTTGTTGATTATATAGTGCACAATCCTGAAGGAATCAGAAACAGAGGATATCTATCTGATGCTTTGATATCTGGCACCAACTCCAACCTTATTGCTGCAGCCTCTGTTGAGGCAGAAGAAACGTTTTCACCTGAAGGGCTGGCAAGTGTAAAGTCTGCCCTTCAGTCGCTTAGAAAAAACCACAAAGAATTAGAATACAAGCTGTGGAGGCGGCTTGCTTACGATATTCCATTCAAAGGTTCTGGGCAGGACTACCTTGAAATGCAAGAGGCTTTGGGAATACTTGAATCTCTTTCCAGAAAAGGCTATTTCTCCAAACCACCTTCGAAAAAAGCTGTGGAGAAATTCTTAAGAGGCTGGAATACTATGGGATTTGGGGCAGCCCTTGTAAAAGAGGACATTGAATTCGACTATGAAAAAATGGCTGGAGATGTGCAGGAAGTTATGTTGCATGAAGGAAGAAATGACTCTGCCGGCTTTCATTCACATAAATTGGGTTCCATGGTTATTATTACTGAACAAGCCCTTGAAGTATTGCCTAGTAAAATGATTGGTTATAGACCTGAAATGCCGAGATGGAAAGATTTGTTTAATGAGGATGTTCCGCCGGTAAGGATTTTATTGGAATCATCAAAAAAGGTAATAGAAGAGGCAATGAGTTTTACAGGGAAATAATTTGAGCATATTCTGCAGAGCCGAAATCCTGAGCTACCCGACCCTGAACCGCATGAAAGCCTTGTTTATCAGGTCCTGCTCGAAGCCTGCGTTAAGGAGGTCGCGCTGGATTTTTTCGCGGCTTTCCTGCTTCTGCCTGCTTTCACTTATGTGCTCCATGAGTATGTCCATGTCAGGATCTTCTTGAGGGATGGGCCTTCTTATGACTGTGCTTTCCCTGAGTTTTGTGAACATGTTACCCCTATCAGGTACGGGTGCGGGAGGAGGCTCATTCCTTCCAAATGTTGGACCTGTGACAGGGGATTGTGAATAATCCCTTCCAAACGAGGGGCCTGGCATGGCAGGCTGGACAGAAGGTGGTTTTGGAGGAGGCTGAGGCATGGCTACTTTTGGGCCTGCAGGAGCTAAAAACCTTCTGGGTCTCTCATAATCATCCTCTTCCGTATCGACCTCTTCCTCAGGCTCCCTCTTTAGATGGGAGCGGTAGGTAGTGGGAACGAATTCGGACCCGCTTTCAGGAGCGGACAAACGCGACTGCGCTTCCTTTTCCTTTTCCATAACATTTATCCTTGCTTCTATGTGTTTTATCCCTTCCATGAAATAGCTTGTGAGCTTCTGCATGTCCTCGCCAAGCTTCATGAGCTTGTCCGTTATCCCTGTTATGCGGGAATCAAAAGTGTCAAGCCTGTCGCTTATGTTTTTTGCCAGGTCGGGGCTGAAATCCGCGCCCTGGGGTTGCGGTTTTGATTCGCCCAATCCCGCAATCTGGTTGTTCATGGAAAGGATTTTTTCCTTCATGGTCTTCATTTCGCCTTCCATGCCGGATATCTTATCTATAACCGTTTTCATTTCCTTTGTGTCCGGAGCCATTGGCTTGCCTGGCTTGTATTCCCTGAACCTGTCGGAGAACTTCGCCAGGAGGGATTCCATCTCATCCATCCTTTCCTTCAGCTCGGAAATCTCTTTGTCCGCCTTCAGTTCCTTGGAGGACGCCAGCTTTATCTTTATGTCACCAAGGTCTTTTTGTATGGAATTGACCCTCTGTGTGAAGGTATCTAGCGTTTCCAGTCTGTTGTTAAGATTTACCTTTAATCCTGCAATCTGGTTGTCAAGGTAGTCTGACTTGGCAGTGAACTGCCTTATTGACTTTATCTCGGAGTCTGACACCCGGGCTGGTTCTTCCCTTTTTTCTGCAATCTTCTTTAGCTGGTCAATCTGTTTCCTGTCCGGCAGGTCGGGAATCCTGGTTTTGAGGTTGTTTACCTCCCTCACCATAACGCCGAAGGATTTGTCAAAAAAATCAATCCTTTCCCTGAGTTTTTTTATGTCCTGAGGTTCTGCCTGGAGTTTGCTGTCTGATATGGGGATGGGAAGTTTTGCTGGCTTCTCTTTCTTTTCCACAGGCTTTGGCTTGGGAATTAAGGCAGCTTCTTTCTTGACCGGGGCAGCAGGCTTTTTGCTCTCCACTGGTTTCTGCTTTTTCGGAGCCTTAGGACTCCTCGAAGGAGCTGCAGAATCAAAAATAGAAACAGTGACGCTGGGTTTGGCTGCCTTCTTTCCCGATTTATCCTTGGCCACTTCAAGGGAAATGTTGCTGGCTTTCCTGGGCTCTATCTGTATCCTTACCGGTGCGGGCGGCTCAGGGATTTTTTCCTGCTTTGCTGGCTTGGCGGGCTGCTTCTTGTCTTTCTCATCCGCGGATTTCTTTCCCTTTATGAGTTTCATTCTATTCTCCTTTTATTGGAAAGGCGGCCGCTTGAAAAATATGCGGCTGTCAATATCCTATCTTGAATATTTTGTTTTTGGTTTTTATTAGTGTTTTCCGCTCTATAAAGCATTGGACGGCGGATTAGCTTATTATTCTGCTGCGTAAAATAATATCCATGAGAGAGATTGTTCTGAAGTATGTCCTGCAGAACGCCATTTTCTACAGCGGGAAGGCAGACTCCGGAGCGGTCCTCGGGAAAGTGATGGCGGGGGAGCCTGCTCTCCGGAAGAAAGTCCAGGAAGTCCGCAAGGAGATAGAGCAGGCTGTAAAACAGATTAACTCTATTTCCCCGGAACAGCAGAAGGTATGGCTTGAGACTCTCGCTCCGGAACTGCTGAAGAAGCCGTCAAAGAGTCAGGAGGGACTTCCGGATCTGCCGGGGGCAAGAACAGGGAGAGTTGTCACAAGATTCGCGCCCTCGCCCACAGGACCCCTTAACATTTCTCATGTGCTCAGGGCTGTCATGATAAACTACCTGTACGCGAAAAAATACAGGGGGAAGTTCATACTCAGGTTCGAGGACACGGACTCGTCCAAGGTCTCGAAAGAGTACTATGACATGATAAAGGAGGACCTCAAGAGCATCGGGGTGAAGCCTGGCCTTACAGTAATCCAGTCCTGCAGGATGGAAAGATACTATCTCTTTGCCGCAAGGCTCATAAGGAAGAGGAGGATTTTCGCATGCTTCTGTTCTGCTGAGAAGTTCAGGGAGTTTAGCAAAAAGAAAAGGCCCTGCCCGGACGAGAGGGCAACTGCCCAGAAGAACCTGAAGGTGTGGAAGGATGCTCTTGCGGGAAAGCATAAGGAAGGGGAGGTTGTGTTTCGCTTCCGGACGTCCATGAGAGAACCGAATCCTGCCCTGAGGAACCCGGCTGTGTTCAGGATTTCGGAGGAGAAACATCCGCTGCAGGGAAAGAAATATATGGTGTGGCCTTTGTATAATTATGCGAATGTTATAGATGACCACGAGCTTGGGGTCACTCATGTGTTCAGGGGGAAGGAGCACGAGCACAACACAGCCATCCAGAAAAAAATCTATGACGCGCTGGGCTGGAAGACTCCAACTGTCCTGAACTTCGGGATGATTTACCTGCCCGGGGAGAAGCTGCACACCAGGGATATAAAGGAATGGATTGCGCAGAAAAAAGTATCAGGATGGGATGACCCCAAATTGCATACAGTGCGGGCGCTTGTCAGGAGGGGGTTCCTTCCGGACATGTTCAGGCAGCTCGCAGAGAACACAGGCCTCTCCAAGAATGACATCCGCCTTGGATGGGAGAATATAGAGGGGATAAACAGGAAGATTATAGACCCTCTGGCGAACAGGTACATGGTCGTGAAAGAGCCTGTCAGGATTTCTGTCCGGTCCTCTCCCAGAATAAAGGTGGTGGAGGAGCCTTTGCATCCGGACTTCCCGGAGAGGGGGAAGAAGAAGATTCCTGTTAACCTGGAGAGCATCTGGATTTCAGGAGAAGATTTCTCCAATCTTGATGACAGGGTTTTCAGGCTAAAGGGCCTGGGGAACATACACTTGAAAGGGAAAGAGGGATATTACACAGGGAATGAGATTGTCAGGGATATGCAGAAAATCCAGTGGGTTTCCGAGCCGAACGTCACAGTCAGAATTGTCACCCCTGAAAAAATCATCAAAGGGATTGGGGAGCCGAATCTTGCCAAGCTTAAACCCGGAACCCTTATTCAAATGGAAAGGGTGGGTTTCGGGAGGATGGATAAGGTAGAGAATGGCCTGGTTACAATATTCTTTGCGCACAAATAGGTCAGGGGCATGGCTTTTTCCACAGCCCAATTGCCTCTATCAGCTCCTTCAGTGTCACGTCCTGGTTCGAGATCTTCCACCTGTCTATGAAGGCGGAGAGCTCTAAATCTTCCATGCAGCCGTTGCAGTTCAAGTCACCACGCAAAACACAACCACTCCCACTATCACAGCTTTGCATCTGATAATAGCCATGGCAGCAGTAGCCGGTTGACTTCATGCCTTCGCACCAGCATGAAGAGCTGATAACTCCTTCCCCGCAGATATTCGTGCCAAAAGGGACAAGAGTCAAAGGATGAGGATAGGTGTAAGGCTTGTACTTCCATTGCTTGATTGAACCGTCGTCATCTCTGAATTGAGCTTCATACATCCCTGTTAAAGGATTATAGGTGACAGCGTTGTTATAAAAATCACGGCCTTCTTTGAGGTAAGTAGTAGGTACTACATCGCATCCACTAATAGTCATATTTTTAATTACTCCATCATCCTTATTGCCCCATACAAACAAAGGTACTAAATCCTGCACCCCGTCATTGTTGCTGTCTGTTGTACGCCCTATCTGGTCCATCGAAAATGCAACTATCAACCACGCCATAAGGTGAATCTCCTGATGTTACAACGCCAGCATCGCCATCCGCAAACCTGCAATTATCAATTCTCCAGTTTTTACTTGCATGCACTTGAATTGCCGTATTATTTAAATTCTTAAATGTGAATCCAGTTATCCTAAAACCATTCACTCCATTAACACGTATTAAATCCTTATCATAAGAATTTGGTGTCGCATCAATTATATTTGTTAAGTCAATGTCTGCTCCTCTTAATATTATCGACTTATTAATGCCTACTGCAGGCAGATAACCATCTCTTAAAATAGAATAAGAAGGAGTCGACCATACACACTCACCTGCCGGTACCTGCACTGTGTCTCCGCTCCGCGCAGAGTCAATGGCTGTCTGTACATCGACTTGAGAGCAGCTGGCTGCGTTTATGGTGGCTGCTTTTGCCTGCGGGATGCAAATAAATAGGAGAACGGCTGCCCCAAGAAATGCAAGCATTCTTTTCATTAATTAATATTTTGCCAGCCGGGTTTAAGAGTAGCAGAACCACTCTTTGTCAGGCACATGGTTTCTATAGAGTTTCCGGGTTTTATATCCAGTAATCACGACCTGTCAGCTTGTAAAAGCTTGACTTGTATTTCTGGAGAATATCATCCCATGTGACTTGGGTCTTCCCTTTCCTGTGGAATTCCTTGTAGATTATGATTATCGTGACGACAAGGATGATTATCACCCCGAATATCGTGACTGTTATCCACGGGAACTCCTCAGGGCCTGTTTCGGAATAAACCCCTCCATAACAGAATCCGAGCGTGTAAAACTTGTCCCCGCACATGCAGCCTTCTTCAGGAATCAGGCCGTCCTGGCATACGGAAGTTATTGCGGTGCAGTTATTGTCTGCAATCCCGTCGCAGTCATCATCCTTCCCGTTGCATACTTCTGAGGATGGCTTGATGTTGCCTGAACATTCGGCCCATGCGCCGCCTAAACACTGGGCTGTGCCTTCCCTGCATTCGCCAACATTTGAGCCGCATGGTCTGGTATCCCCGATAAAGCATTCGCATACCAGGCCGTTGTCCGTGATTCCGTTGCAGTCATCATCTATATGATTGCATATTTCACTTGAGGGTGTGGGGCAGCCTGCCCAAACCCCGTTGGTGCAGTTCTCTGTTCCAGAGGCGCACACCCCTTTGTGGGCGATTGAACATGCCCTTGTCTGTCCGTTCGTGCATGCAGAGCCTCCACCCCCGCCTCCTCCTCCGCCTCCGCCTCCGCCACCGCAGTCTGTCCTGCACGCACCGTCCGAGCATCTGGTCTGGCCTGAGGGGCACGGGCACTGGCCGCAGTCTCCGGGGCAGGAGGAGCATGTTTCTCCCAGTGTGGTTTCGCAGTTGAGGTTTCCGCACACAGGCCCGCCTTCTGCAGCTGAATATGTGGTGAAGTGGGATACATTGAATATGAGGATGCCGCCTGAATAGCTCACGAAAGTGCATATGCTTGAGGGGCATGCAGAGCCATCCTTTTGGATAACAGGGTTGACAAAGGAAAGGCCGTATATGTGGACTGTTGCGGACCTGTTGAGCATCTGGAAGGCCGTGGTGTTTATGTAAATGCGGTTGAATGAAATGTTTGTCTGGGAATCAAGGTTCACGCTCTGGCTGAAACTTATATTCTCCCTGAATGCTATCTTCCCTGCTCCCAGCTTCTCCAGAATCATTCCTGTTATATTCCTGGAAACATTGATTGAAGAGAAATTGGTTGTTGAGCCGTCATAATAACCGGTCGTTACTGTTATTGGCCCGCCGCAGCCAGGGTCTATAAACCCGTCGCAGTTGTCATCAAACCCGTTGCATATTTCAGTTGCATTTGGTTTTATGTTAAAGTTGGAGTCATTGCAGTCAAGGCTGTTGGATACATAGCCTGCAGGCGCTGTGCAGTTCAGTATTGTCCAGGAAGAATTCCCGTAACCGTCACTGTCAGAATCCCTGTAGAAGGTTGAATTAACGCAGCCAGCCGTCACCTGGACCTGGGTCTGGCCTGAAATCGCAAGCTCATTTGGGTAAGTGGTATTGAACATGTACACACCTGAGAAAGTGTAGGTCCCGGAACTTGCAGGGACCCTAATCACATATGTATGGTTGGTATTCACAGCATTATCCAAAACGATGAACTTCACATGGCCTGACTGGCTGGTATCCCCTGGTGTGCTCATCACTGTCCAGCCGGAAGGGTAAGTTTCATCTATCGCGTAATAAGTGTCCTGGGGGGCTGTTATGGAAACTGTAAGGTTAACGTTTATATTCTCCAGGGGGCTTGCTGTGGTTTTTGAGAAGGTCCTGGAGACTGAGGATGCCTGGCAGAGAGAAACTAGTAATAAAAGTGAAAAAATGCACACCAAGGGAACTGGTTTTTTATCCATGCTGCCTGGACTTTGACTTGTAAAGGGCAAATGAAATTGCCAGAGCTCCAATAATAACAACAGGAGCTATCAGGACTTCATAGCCGGGTTTTGCTGTTTGTGATCCGGTGCCAGCTGTTATTTCCTGCTGTCCTCCAATAGAGCCCTGTGACTTCATTCCCTCGAACATGTACGTTCCGGAGAATGTGGAGGTTCCCTCCAGGGCCGGAGCTTTCACCTCATATGTATAGGAAGTGTTTTTTGCCCCCTGTATAACCGCCACTTTAAAGTGCCCTGCCTGTGTTGCCGGGTCGGGGTTTATTATGGTCCATCCCTGCGGAACAGCTTCATCTATCAGGTAGTATGTTTCCTCTCCTGTGACAGCCACATCAAGGGTGACTATGACTGTTTCTCCGGGGTATACAGGGCTCTTTGAGAAGGAGCGTGTTACGCCTGAGGCGCTCGCAAGAGGAATCAGAAAAAGTGACAGCAGGAACGCTGCTGGAAACAATTCCTTTTTCATAAATTATTATCGGTTTTGGTATAAATAAAGGCGTGTCCCCGCCCTTATATAAATTCCTAACCAATAAAAGAGGGTTAATCCAAATAAATTATATTGTTCGCATTTTATGAGATAAGGTGATTTATGGTTTATTTCAGCCAGCTGAAGGGGAGGCCTGTATATGATTCCGAGGGAAAGAACATAGGCAGCCTGGTGGACATGGCCTTCACTGACGGGGAGAAATACGCTGAGATATGCCACCTGATCTATTCTTCGAGGAACAAGTACCGCAAGAAGATACCCTGGAGGTTCGTGAAGGAGCTCAGGGACAACACTTCAAACAACCGCATAGACGCGGACGTCTATCTTAACGCGCCTGAAAGCGAGCTGAACCCGACCTTCGAGCAGGAGAAAGAGCTTATTGTGAGCAGGCTTGTGGACAAGCAGATAATAGATGTGGACGGGCTAAAGGTCGTGAGGGTGAATGATGTCCTTCTCGGGAAGATTGAGGAGAAATTCTGCATAGCCGCTGTTTGTGTGGGGGCAAAAAGCTTCATCCGCTCCCTTGCAGGAGAGAGGCTGGGAGAGATGATAAGTTCCAAGATCAGCGAGCACATAATACCATGGGAGTTCGTGGAGCCGCTTGACCCGGAAATCCAGAAGCTGCACATAAAGCTCAAGAGGAGCAAGATAGCGGACCTGCACCCTGCGGACATTGCGGACCTCATGGAGGACCTCACATACAAGGAGAGGGAGCTGATTTTCAATGCCTTGGACAAGGACAAGGCCGCACAGACCATGATAGAGTCAGAGCCTGAGGTCCAGAAATCTTTCCTGCGCGCAATGAAGCTGAATAACATACTTGAGATACTTGAGAACATACCTCCCAACCACGCGGCTGACATAATAAGCGTGATGCCTGAGCACATGAAAAGCGACATATTCAGGAGCATGAACAGGGATGTTGCCAGGAAGATCAGGGAGATAATGGGATATCCTGACATGTCCGTGGGTTCTATAATGCATACGGAGTTCGTGTCTATCCCGAGCGATTACACGGCGCAGAACACGATAGAGTTCCTTAGGAAGATGAAACCGGGTTCTGACAAGATGTACAGGATTTATGTTGTGGACAGGGAACACAAGCTGCAGGGTTTTCTGCCTCTCGGGACGCTTGTGACCGCACCGGCAAAGGAAAAAATCCAGGACCTGATGAAAACAAAAATAATCAAGCTTGCCACGAACACCTCGAAACAGGATGCTGCAAACGCGCTTTCCAAGTACAACCTCTTCGTCCTTCCAGTGGTTGATGAGAATGGCGTGCTCAAAGGCGTTGTGAAAGCGGATGATGTTTTAGCAGAGGTCATGCCGAAGGCGTGGAAGAGAAGGCGCTACTTCGCTCCAAGGACAAGGAGATTTAACGGAAGGTTTAATGGCTCCCAGGGAAGGAGGGTGGTGAGGTGAGGCCCAAGATTAGCAGGAAACGGTTTCTTCTTTTTCTCGCTGTTGTCGGCCCGGGGCTGATAACGGCAAACGTGGACAATGATGCGGGAGGTATTGCAACTTATTCCGTGGCAGGTGCGCAGTTCGGATACTCCATTCTCTGGACTCTCATTCCGATAACACTGCTCCTCATAATCGTGCAGGAGATGTGCGCCCGCATGGGGGCTGTCAGCGGAAAAGGCCTTTCCGATCTCATTCGCGAGAACTTCGGCATAAAAATCACGTTCCTGATAATGATTGGGCTGCTTATCGCGAACTTTTCCACAACTGTCTCGGAATTCGCGGGCATAGCTGCCGCGGGTGAGATTTTCGGGCTGAGCAAATACCTGCTTGTCCCGCTTTGCGCGGTTATTGTGGTCACTCTCATTCTCAAGTCCAACTACAAGTTCCTTGAGAGGATTCTCCTGCTCATGATAGTTTTCTATGTCTCGTACGTCCTGTCCGGGATAATGGCAAACCCTAACTGGGGAGAGGTCGCGAGTCAGACTGTGACACCGTCCTTTGTCTTCACATCAGCTTACCTTATTGTGCTCATAGGGGTGATAGGGACCACCATAACTCCCTGGATGCAGTTCTACCTGCAGTCCTCAATTGTTGAGAAAGGGATAAGGGCCCAGGATTACAAGTATTCCAGGATAGAAGTAATACTCGGGTGTATAATGACAGATGTGGTTTCGTTCTTCATTATAGTTGCATGCGCGGCCACGCTTTTCACGCACGGAATTGCCATAAATTCCGCCTCGGATGCTGCTCTTGCTCTGGGACCTCTGGCAGGCCATTTCGCGGAGACTCTTTTCGCGCTTGGGCTTTTCGGCGCAGCGCTTTTCGGCGCGTTCATCCTTCCGTTATCCACTGCCTTTTACGTTTGCGAGGCCTTTGGCTGGGAGTCCGGAGTGAACAAGAAGCTCAGGGAGGCCAGGCAATTTTATGCAGTTATAGGGGCGATGGTAGCGATATCCGTGGGGGTGATTCTGCTTCCCGGCATGCCATTGATCCAGCTCATGCTCACGTCCCAGGTCATAAACGGGCTTGTCCTTCCGATAATACTTGTTGCTATTGTCAAGATAATCAATAACGAGCGGATAATGGGGAATTACGTGAACTCGAGATTCTACAATGTGGTTGTTTATGGCTCCACAGGAATCCTTATCATGCTTTCAGGGCTGCTTATCCTTACCACATTCTGGCCGGGGGTTCTGGGATAGCGAGGATTTTGCATGAGTGGTTTCATTTCAGAACGAATGTTATGTTTTGGAACCGCTAAGCTTACATTCTCAATGGTACCAAATCTCCATGACCGACAAAATGACCTACCAATAGTGCTCCCTTCCATAGTCTTGCATCTTTTTCCTCATCAACAATTTCACTAAGAGAACCAAGGTGCAGTCTGTATGGCGCCTCTGGATGTTTGCCAGTGTAAATTCTGTTCATAAGTTCAATTGTTTCCTTGCTTATGTCAGGATTATGAACTATTACGAATGGTGATTCTTGAATAACTGTTTTTGGATATCTCCACTTTTTGTGCAGTCGCAGAATTCCCATATCAATAAGCCTGTCAGCAACTTCTGGGTTACCTGAAACTTCATCCAGTTCTTTTCTTGTTCTGTAACTGCAGAAAGAATGCCTGTTCCAGTCCCTGTTCCTTTCCCTGTCGTTCTGGTATTTGAGTGGTTTCTCAATTTTGCCATATCCTCTCTCATAGAATTCTTTAACATCTTCTGTGCTCCAAAGAGGGGAATAGAATAGACTAAGACATTTATTTGCAGCCAAAACTCGCGAGTCTTTCTCCTTCAAGTCGCTGAAAACTTTTTCCCAATTTCCTCTGTACATTTTAATCTAATAGGGAAATATTTTTAACTTTTATAAACCTTTTAGATATATAACGCACCAAAATAGCAAAAATCTCAAACAACCCTCTTCGTGAAGTAGCTGTGCAGGAACTCCGCGAAGCCTGGATTCTTTTTCGCCAGGTTCAGTACGCCTTTGGAATCCATTATATCGAATCCTTTTGAGATGGATTTCGCGGGATGGGATGCTATGCCTTTCGAGAGAAGGTTCTTTTCCGAATCCTTCAGGCTGTCCCTGAGCTTCTGGTCTGCCTGGATGAACTTCCTCTTTATCTCAGCAACCCAGGAGGAGCTCTCTACCCATATCCTTCCCGATTCCCTGTACTTGGAGATGAACTCGTCTGAATGCTTTTTTGAGAAAACAAAAGGCCCAATAAGCTTGCGGATTTTCGGGAGGGACCACACTTCCATCTCGAAAAGCATTATGCATTCCTTTTCCGTGCAGTAGGTGTCATGCCCCATCACACAAAACTCATGCTCCTTGAGTATGCTTGCTAGCCTTCGCGAGGTGCGCCTGAGCTGCGGCCATAGTATGTCATCAATCATGTCAGGCTTCTGGAACTTCACTCCTATTATTCTTGTGCCGCGCTCCTCGATTTTTTTCAGCTCGCCTACTGAGACTTTCTTTTTTTCAGGGAAGAAGAACTGCTCGCTTGGCTTTTCAAGGAAATCCCTGCTGGATTTCACGAGCTTCACGAAATTCTCCGGGGAGAGATTGGAAGCCACGTTCCTTTTCGGGTCAACAGGGTCTATAACTATCAGAGGCTGGGTTTTGAATTCTCTCATTATTTTTTCCCTGTCATCCTTGTGGTGCTCCTCCAGGTCTATGAAGACCTGACCGGCCTCCCACTTTGAGGCGTGGTCAAGGAAGTTCTTGAATGACTTGTACTGGATTATCAGCAGCTCGCACAGGTAGCCGGACACTCCGAGAACCTTTGCGTCAGAGCCGTAAACGCCAATCCCCTTCGCGAACTGCTTGAGCAGCCGGACCTGGGAAGCAAGGGCAGGGGACATGTTATCATAAAGCCATTTGTTGTGGAAGGGTGTCCTGTCCACGGCTGACTTGATTTTTTCAGCTGACTGGACTGCATAGCAGGGAACTATGTCTATCTCGTAAGAGGAGCCCATGCTTACTTTCTTCTTTCTTAGAAGACTTTTTGACTTCTCCGTCACGGGCTTTGTGAACACTTTAGCCCTCACGTAAGGGTGCTCTGCATAAGCAATCACATATTCCCCGCGCAGTCTCTTGGTTATCTTCTTCCCTATCTCTAGGCCTGTCCTCTCGAGCTTCTCCCGCGGGCAGGACTCGGGAAAGAGAATGAAAATGTCAAACTCCTTCTTGTTCGGGAGCCATGTGTCGCGCATGTAGCTGCCTGCAAGCGTGCGCTGGAGCCTGTTCGGCTTGATTACCTCATCAGTGACCTTGAGAACATTCTCTATGAAAGCCTTTGTCTCGTACTGCTCCTTTTCAGAAGGGGTGATTTTTTTCAGGACCTCTGTAAGCACCTGATGGATCTTGATGTCGCGGGATTTTTGGTTAGCCATGCTAAATATTTCATTCCCCGGTTTTTATAGGTTAATAGATTCAGCCTACTTCAGATTTTTCTTTAACTCGTCCTTTAATTTTACGAGGATAGAAGGAGGTGTTTCAAAATCCTTTGGATAGGGTGTATAATTGTGTTCCCATCTTTCATCTACAAATTCACGATTCTCAAATATCCTCTTTTGTTTGTATCTGGGTATAACATGAAGATGGAGATGGTTTACAGTGTTTCCAAGAGAAGCATAATTAAATAAATCGGGATTAAACAGTTTTTTGAGGACGTCTCTGAGGTTTTTCACGACTGCGAAGAATTCTTCCCTTTCTTCATTAGAGATGTCAAATAAATCTATTGTATGGCGATTTAACTTTACCATACATCTAACCCAAATAATACTGGTTTTTATGAAGCAGAATTGTCCAGTGTTTGTATTTTTTAACAAGAATATTCTCATTTGTTTCGCATAAAAAACATTTCATAATTAATCTGTTGCCCGCAAAACTTATATACCTGTTTCCCAAGAATGTATTGTGGTTTGATGCTTGGTTTTCTCAGGAAAAAACAGAAAGAAGCCGGATGCGGGTTGTTTTTAAGGAATTTTGCAGAACCGCAGGATTCGATTCTTAAGATAGCCTCCAAAGAGGTTGTGGCCTGCAGCGAGGATGACAGGATTATAGACGTGCTCGCATCCATGCTCTCGGGAGTCAGAAGGGTTCCTGTTGTTGGCGAGCAGGGGGAGGTAAAGGGTATAGTTTCCGCCACGGATGTGCTAAGCTTCATAGGTGCAGGTGACAAGAGCAAGTTCTTCACAAATACGGGCCTGAGCGCGACTGTAAAGAAGATTATGGAGGGTGATGTGAACTGTCTTACAGAGACAGACAGCATACCTGTTGTCCTGGAGTTCTTCAAGATGAACGGGAAGCCCATACACCCGGTTACAAGCCAGAAAAAACTCCATTCAGTGGTTTCCGAGACTGACATAGTGAACCTTGTTTCCAAGCCGACTGGCGTGAGTGTCTCCCGGATAATGTCAGCAAAGCCCATAGTTATCCAGGAGGATTACCCTGTGCGAGATGTTGCGAAAATGCTCTGCAGGGGCCCTTACAGGAGGCTTCCTGTAGTGAACAACGGGGTGGTTATGGGGATAGTGACTCCTTACGATATCCTCTCCCACCTGAACAGGAATGAGACTCTTAACACGCTGGCTTTCGAATCTGCTCCCATAAAGTCAATCATGAACAAGGATGTCGCGTATGTCTCGCCTGATGCGGATGTCTATGATGCGGTCAGGACAATGAAGATCAAAAAGGTCTCCGGCCTCCCTGTGGTTGATGAGGATGCGGACCTTGTGGGCATGATATCCAAGAGGGATATAATAGAGGCAATGTGCTGATTTTTATGAAATATGCAAGTATGGGAAGCTCTCTTCCGGGAAGATTTAGATGCGTCTGCGGAAATGAGCACAGAATAAAATCAAGGGTGTACATTGATTTGGAAGGAGAAGAATTCCCGATAGGTCTTGGATGCGAACTAACTGAGGAAAAAAAGAAGGAAATTCTAAATCAAATAGAGTTTTACAAAACCATGCAACAGATTTCCGCATCAAATCCGTGCTGAAGCATGAAAAGGAAAATAGAACTGGAAGGGCTTTTGGAGGTCCTTGAGGAGCTCACGGGGAATATTCTCATTGTGGAGGGGAAGAAGGATGAGAAGGCCCTGAGAGGCCTGGGAATGAGGCATATCCTGAAGATAAACAGCCGCCACATAGGGAAAGTGGCGGAAGAAGCCGTTTCACTGGGGGAAAAGCATAAAAATAGGGAAATTATAGTATTGACGGACTTTGACAGGACTGGCCGCAAACTCGCTTCGCAAATCAGGCTTCTTCTGCAGAGCCGCAATATTCATGCTAACTATAGGATAAGGCGTGATGTCATGAATTTAGGAATAAAGTGTACGGAAGAGCTGGCCTCCCTTTCAAGAGGTCTGGAAGAAGGCATTGGCAGGGGCGATTCTCTTTCCGGAAAAAAGGAGTGTGATGATTATGGCGAAATTAGCGCCAACTTCAACAAAGTATGTGGTAAAGGCATACATAAAGGCAAAAGGAATAATAGAAAAACCAGATGTGATAGGGGCTATATTTGGCCAAACTGAAGGCCTGCTTGGTTCTGACCTGGATTTGAGGGAACTGCAAAGGACAGGCAGGATTGGAAGGATAGAGGTTAACATAAAGTCCCACCAGGGCAACTCTGAAGGCGAGATAATAATCCCGTCTTCTCTTGATTCTGCAGAGACTGCACTCAGAGCGGCCACTCACGAGACCATAGAGAGGATAGGCCCCTGCGTGGCAGCAATAGAGCTGCGCGGCGTGGAAGATATGCGCTCTGAAAAGCGCAAATACGTGATTGAAAAAGCGAAAGAGATTCTCAAGAACCTTGTGGAGGCAGGAGTCCCGAGCACGGCCGAGATTTCCGAGCAGATAAAGGAGGCTGTGCGTACGCACGAGATATCCAACTACAAGGGATTGCCATGCGGTCCGAACGTGATTGACTCGGATAATATAATAATAGTGGAAGGCCGCGCGGATGTCATAAACCTCCTCAAATTCGGAATACGCAACGCGGTCGCGATTGAGGGGACTTCAGTCCCGCCAGTGATAATTGACATCTCAAAGGAGAAGATCGTGACCTTGTTCGTGGACGGGGACAGGGGCGGGCAGCTAATCTCGAAAGAGATTCTGCAGCTGACGGATGTGGATTTCGTGGCAACAGCCCCGCCTGGAAAAGAGGTTGAGGAGCTCACGAAGAAAGAGGTTTACAAGGCCCTCAGGGAGAAAATCTCAGCCGAGCAGTTCAGGATGGAGTACAAGATACCTGATGAGAACGGCCGCAAACCATTCGAGAGGCGCGGATTCGAGACTGAGAAACGTGAGGAAAGGCGCGAGCCTGCGCCTGCTTTCGAGCATCCTCCTGCGGAACAGTTCGAGTCCAGGCCTTCTCTCCCAAGAAGGGAATACAGGGAAAGGGAGCCAAGAGAACCAAGGCCAAGGGCTGAGCTCAAGCCGGATCAGAAGGAGCTGTTCAGCAAGACGCTCGAAGAGCTTGTGGGTACAAGGGCCGCGTGCATATTCAACTCCGATAACAGCATTCTCGGGAAGGTTCCCGTGAGCGAGCTGATGGACACGCTGAAGACTGTTGAAAACCCCCATGCGATAGTGTTTGACGGGAGGGTTGATTTCAGGCTTAACTCCATTGCAAAGAGGAAGGGCGTGAAGATTCTCGTGGGAATGGAGAAGGACAGGTTCGTCTCCAGCATAACAATTTTGAGCAGGAAGGACCTAGAGGGGGCAGGACCTGCAAAGGTTGAGGAGAAGAAAGCTTAAATGGAAAGAAAATGGCTGAGCCACTTTCAATCTTAACGGGCGCTTTCGCGCCCCTTCTTATTCTTTATTTTCTTGAGAAAAAGGCCCGCCACAATCTTGAACGCTCCGTTTGCGCTTCCCTGTAATACGGGCAGTTCCCGGAATATTCCTCGCAAAGGCTTTCAAAATCAGGCCTGAGGTCATTGAGCAATGGACCTTCGGGCGACTCGCATTTTCCTGCAAAAACGCGTTTATGCTCTTTTTTGAGATACGGGCAAACCATGAATTCTATTTGGAAAGAAGTTTTAAATCCGTTGTATGTTCCTATTTCTTGAACTGCCCAACTGTCTTTATCAGGTCCCTGTGTGTGAGAAAAAGCGCCCTGCAGCAGTACCTTTCGAGTCCCAGCTCGTCCAGGACTTTCTGTGCGTTCCGTCCCTTCTTCACTTCCTTCTGGTATGTCTCCCAGAGATGGCCTACTGGTTTCCCGCAGGTCATGCACCTTATTGGTATTATCATAACTTTCGCCTCGCAAACTTTGACGGAGAAGGCGCTTCGCGCCTTCACGCAAGAATTTCGCCTCGCAAATCAGCAATAGATAATGAGCTTTCTTGCCTTTGGACTCATTGCATTAACGGGTAACATGTTGAATGTATGTTTTTGCCGCTTTATATTTATAAATACGATGGTAAACCCAAGTTTATCCATCTGAGCTCACATATAAAATTATCTGTTTTTTTGTATATCAAGATTATTGTGGAAACCAGTTAAAATCGGCTATTTTTCAGTGGAAAATGGTCAAAATATTATAAACTGGGGATAGAAGTCCCAGAATTCTTGCTCCAAACGTTTAAGTCTTCATAACGTTTTTGCCTGCTGGACGGTTCTTGACCATTCCTTTTCCACCAGGACGACCGCCGGTCTTCGCTCCGCTTTTAGCGCGGTTTTTAGCTGCAGTCATTCTTCCGCCTCTGCTTTTCTTTGCCATATTGAATCTACCTCCATATTCTTCTTCTATCATTCTATTTGTCTCTCATTCCGAGATTCAAGAAATCAAGAAATATCTCAAATATCTCATTTGACTCTTATGATTCCCATTAGAACCAAGACTATAACAGCTATCACTACCGCGCCAAGAAGACCGAATAAAAACCAGCCTATTAAGAACGCTATTATTGAAGTTATTGAAACATGAGACCATTGGATTGTTACTTTGCCTGCCATTTTTAATCACCTTATCCTACAGGTTGCTTCTTTGTTTTGTCCCTTATAGCGGCCCGATAAGCGTTGGAAGGAACATACTTATAACGGCTGCAAATATCCAGACCACGACAGCTACCAGCAAGGCCTTGACCCATCCGATTTTATAGAGGCTTCCCAGGGCGATGAGCCATGCAATGCCGCCGATGACGGCTGCCAGCAGGCCAGTGCCAAGGAAGTAATACGCCACGGCATAAATGACCGAGCCGACAAAAGCTGCCATGACTGCTGTCCCGATCCCTTCCTTCTCGCCAAACAGCTTCACCACGATGTAGATGACGATAGTGGATACTATCAGGCTGATGACAAAATTCAGGAGCACCGCAACAAATGAAATCGCCATATTAGGGATTAGATTGATGTTTTATAAAGTTTTTCTGAAAACCCGATAAACTTTGGGTTCTGGTTATGTTTATATTTATAAAGTTTTCAGAGAATGATTAGTTGGAAGGAAGATGTCAAGAGACATCTTCAATCTCAAATCGGAAAGAAGGCGCGATTCTGAAAGAAACTTGAAATCGCACCTTCCAGCTGAAATAACTGTTGGTTAGGGGTGTTTGGGATTATGTTCTCTCTTGAGGAGATTGTTGAAAAGATATGCGAGCACACAGGGATGAGCCAGAAGAAGGTCATGCAGCTGATAGATGAGAAGGAGGACGAGCTTTCCGGCCTTGTGTCCAGGGAAGGCGCTGCTTATATCGTGGCAAGGGAGCTTGGCATAAGCCTGCTCAAGGAAAGCAAGAAGCAGCTCAAGGTAAAGAGCCTTACTGAGGGGCTTAATTCTGTGGATATTGTTGCAAGGGTTGTGAGGATTTATGAGCCAAGGGAATTCCAGAAGGATGACAGGAAGGGCTCGGTTATGAACCTTATTCTTGGTGATGAGACAGGAATGGTAAGGCTTTCCCTCTGGAATGATGAGATAGAGAACGTAGCTGAGCTTGGGATGAAAGAGGGGGATGTTGTGAAAATAAGCAGGGGTTACGTGAAGATGGATAACAGGGGTAACCTTGACCTCAGGATTGGAAAAGGCCGAATCGAGAAGGTGGAGGAGGAGGTAAAGCTTCCCGAGCTGAAAGGGATGGAAAAGGATTTCGGGGTCGTGAGGAGGAAGCCGCTGTCCGAAGCGAAAGACGGGGAGACTATAGAGACAAGGGCGTGCCTTGTCCAGCTTTTCAGGAAAAATCCCTTCTTCGAGGTTTGCCCCACATGCGGGGTAAGGATGAAGAACAGGACAGGCAAATGGGTATGCGACCAGCACGGGGAGGTCAAGCCTGATTACCATGTGGTTATATCAGGAGTTCTGGATGATGGTTACGGGAACATCCGGGTTGTGTTTTTCAGGGAGCTGGCTGAAAAGCTTTTCGGGAAGAATGCGGCTGAGCTCAGGGCCTTTGCGCAGGAGAGGGTGGATCCTCTCGCGATTTATGAGGCGTCTGATGTGCTGGGGAAGGATTACATCATAAAGGGAAGAGTGCGCAAGAACGAGCTCACGGAGAACCTGGAGATGATAGCGAACAGCATAGAGGAGCCGGATGTAAAGAGAGAGTTTGACATGCTCATGAAAGAAATTTCATAATTATTTAAGATTTTGATTCAAAATGTGATTGGGGAGATTATGCCACGCGCGCCAAAGGAAATAAAAGTTGAGGAAAAGGCTGAGGAGACTGAAGAGGCGAAGGAGACGGTAGAGGATGAGCTCAGGAAGATTCCCGGAGTTGGGGAAAAAAGCCTGGAGAAGCTCAGGGAAAGCGGCTATGACAATCTCATGGCTATAGCGGCTGCTCTCACAGCTGATTTGGTTGCTGCTTCCGGGCTGGGGGAAGAGACTGCAGCCAAGGTTATAAATGCTGCAAGGAGCAAGCTCAAGATGGGCTTTGAGCCTGCGAGCGAGGTGCTAAAGAAGAGGGAGCGCATTTCGAAAATCACGACAGGCTCGAAAAGCCTTGATGATCTGCTTGGCGGCGGGGTGGAGACTCAGGCAATCCTGGAGGCTTACGGGGCTTTCGGTTCCGGAAAATCCCAGATCGCGCACCAGCTTTCTGTCAACGTACAGCTTCCCAAGGAGAAGGGAGGTATGGGGGCGAAGGCCATCTTCATAGACACGGAACAGACCTTCCGTCCCGAGAGGATTGTGGACATGGCCAAGGCGCTGGAAATGGATGTGCAGAAAGCGCTGGAGAACATTTTCATCGCAAGGGCATACAATTCAGACCACCAGATTCTTTTGGCAGAGAAGGCAGAGGAGATTCTGAAGAAGGAGAATGTGGGGCTGATTGTGGTGGATTCGCTTACTGCGTCATTCAGGAGCGACTACATAGGCAGGGGCACGCTCGCGAACCGCCAGCAGAAACTAAACCGCCACATCCATCACCTGCAGAAGCTTGCTGATGTTTATAATGTTGCTGTTTATGTCACGAACCAGGTCATGTCAAATCCTGCAATAATGTTCGGGGATCCCACATCCCCCATAGGTGGGCACATAGTCGGCCACCAGGCCACATACAGGGTTTACCTGAGGAGGAGCAAGGAGAGCAAGAGGATTGCGAAACTTATAGATTCCCCTTGGCTTCCTGAAGGTGAGACTGTTTTCACGGTCGGGAAAGATGGAATCAGGGACCTTGAGGACTAAAATTATTTATTTCTCCTTTCCCTATTTTGTATATTTCATCTAGAGTGAGGAAGAGTATGGACGAGGAAGAGATAAAAAAGAAATCCCTGGAGCTGCATGAAAAGCACAGGGGGAAGATAGCTGTAAAAAGTAAGGTTCCCCTTGGCAGCAGGGAAGATTTGACTATAGCGTACACTCCTGGGGTTGCGGAGCCTTCCAAAAGAATATTCCAGAACAGGGATGATGTTTACAGGTACACCTCAAAGTGGAACACTGTGGCTGTCGTGACTGACGGGACTGCAGTCCTGGGCCTGGGAGATATAGGGCCTGAGGCAGCCCTTCCTGTGATGGAAGGGAAGGCTATTCTCTTCAAGGAATTCGGGGATGTGGATGCTTTCCCGATTTGCCTGGGGACAAAGGACGCGAAAGAGATTATCGGGATCGTTAAGATGCTGGAGCCCTCTTTTGGGGGAATAAATCTTGAGGATATCTCCGCTCCCAGATGCTTTGAGATAGAGCAGGCCCTCAAGAAACAACTTGGAATCCCTGT
Source organism: Candidatus Aenigmatarchaeota archaeon (assembly GCA_026397335.1). GTDB lineage: Archaea > Aenigmatarchaeota > Aenigmatarchaeia > QMZP01 > QMZP01 > JAPLVB01. Next base: position 21,990 of record JAPLVB010000041.1, on the reverse strand, counting down.
TTTTCATGATGACCAGCACGGGACAGCTGTTGTTGTGCTGGCAGGGCTCATGAATGCGCTGAAGGTTGTTGGGAAAAGGATTGAGGATGTAAGCATATCCATAAGCGGGGCAGGGGCTGCGGGCATCGCGACTGCAAAAATCCTCCTGGATGCAAAAGCAAGGGATGTCATTGTCTGCGATTCTAAGGGAACGATTTACCAGGGAAGGGGCGGGCTGAATCCTTTCAAGGGGGAGATTGCAAGGCACATAAACAAGGGCCGCATCAAGGGCGGGCTTGAAGATGCCTTGATGGGCGCGGATGTTTTCATTGGCTTGTCCAGGCCAAATATTGTTACCGGGAAAATGATAGCATCAATGAACAGGAATCCAATTGTTTTTGCAATGGCAAACCCTGTGCCGGAGATAATGCCTGACGAGGCGAGAAAGGCCGGCGCCGCTGTTATAGCCACTGGAAGGAGCGACTTCCCGAACCAGATAAACAATGTGCTGGCCTTCCCGGGAATATTCAGGGGCGCTCTTGACTGCAGGGCCTCGGACATAAATGAGGAGATGAAGATGGCTGCTGCAAGGGCCCTAGCAGGACTGGTGGAAAAACCTTCTGCCGGGAATATCATACCTGACCTGTTTGACCCGAGGGTCGCGAAGGCCGTCTCGGAAGCTGTCAGGAAAGCTGCTATAAGGACAGGAGTCGCGAGAGTGAAAGGATAGTTTCAGAAATTGGAATAAGAAAATGTTCCGGGGCTGGGCCCCAGAATTTATTTTACATTATGTCCTTTTCACTCACAATCACGAAGTCTCCAACAGACTTCACTGCTGAAAAAGGCACGAGGAATCGCCCTTTCTCGTCCTGCTGTAGATTGAGGCCTGATGAGTGCGGGGTTGTCTCAACAAGAACGAGGTTTATGAGCTCCCCGGATTCTGCAACGTAGTCTATGTCCCCTATCACTCCGAACTTCTTTCCGCTCTCCTCAGAAATCAGGATCTTTCCAATCAGTTTCTTGCTCTTTATCCTTTCCTTATCTTCCATAACAAAAACCTCCCGATTGTAATTATAATATGCGAAAACCTTGTTGATAATATTAGGATTAACATATTTAAAGGTTAATCGTCAAGGGGGACTTCCGGAAAATATCCGGTTTTAAACATCCTTATATGCTCGTCCACTTCTTCGATTCTTCCTTCCAGATAACCGTTGGAATAATCAGTTGGGGCTGGCTGGTTTGACTTTATTCCTTCTAATGAAGCGCGTCGCGCAATGAGATCTTTGTATCAAAGCCTGATCTGTTCTGGCAGAGTTGTTATTCACTCTCTACCCTCTCCTTTCATTATTGGCATAACAAAAATGAACCACCAAGTTTTATAAGAGAATATTGTCCCTGAAAGGAAGTAGTGTGTGTTTGGAACGACTATTTATCAGTCAAATCCAATATCAAATATGGAAGGCGGAAGGCCCGGGAAGTTCAGCCTGTTTTTGATTCTGCTGGGATTTATCATAGGGATTATTGGGGCTGCCGCCGCATTCGCATGGTCAGCGGGCTTTGTGGTTTTGTTCTATCTTGGATTTTTCATAGCCATAATAGGCTTTGCTTTTGCGGTGTATTCCGAACTCAAAGAAAAGAAATAGGGGGAGAGGGTGCAAGCCCAACCTTATTGGTTCAAGCCTGTACCAAGAGGGTTTGGAAACGGTCTGAAACCTTATAGACGTAGGCTTTCCCTGACTTTTTGCGCTCTACGAGTTTCTCCTTCATGAGCCTTCTGAGGACATTGTTCACTGAACGGACGCCGTTCTCCCTGTCCTTGTATTCCTCACTATCAAGCCTGGAGATTATCTGGGCAGGAGTGAGCTCCCCGTGCTTGGCAAGCGTCTCAATAATCAGCTTCTGCCTCTCAGGAAGGTTGGCTATCCTGTCGCTTGAGATACGCGCTTCCGGGGCGTCCGTCTCTCTGAGAAAGTCCGTGTCTATTGTTGTTATCTGCTTTTCCATGGCCTTCAGGCTCAGCTCATTGCATACGCGGAGAATCTCCCTGGGAAAGCCTCCTGTCCTGTCATAAACGTAATCTATTATGTTGTGCGAGAACGGCCGCACATCATCCCCTCCGGCAAGCTCTATGCGCCTCTTTATGAGTTCCCGGGTTTCTGATTTGCTCAAGTTCCCGAGCTCCACTTTCATGCCCACCCTTCTCATGAATGTCTCCAGGTTTGTTTTCATGGTTGATTCGAAAACAGGAAGCCCGGCCAAAACGACTGAAAGAGAGTCCACATGGTCTGTGAGGGATCTTAACCACTCCAGACTCTCAGTGGAGGCCTCGTGGCACTCATCAACGAAAAGCAGGAGCTTCCTGCCTTTAAGCGCCTTCTTCACGTGCTCGTTCAGGTTGTAAAGGTTTATGTTTTTCCTGCGGATTGAGAATCTCTTCTTTGTTATCCTCTCAAAAACAGTGATCCAGTCCTTGGCATCCCTGGGCGGCTTTGAAATGTAAATTATTTTTGTAGCTCCGTTGAATTTTTGCTCAAGGAATTTTAGCATGGTGGTCTTTCCCGAACCTGTTGGCCCGAGCAGGAGTGAGAATTTGTTCCCGCTTTGGAGACCAGTAGCCATCTCGTTAAGCTCTTTCGTGTATCCCACGAATATGCTTGGTGTTATCTGAAAAGTAAAGGGATTTGAATTCCAGTTGAAATTTCTGAGTTGCCTCTCATAATCCATCTCTCACACCTCGATTTTTAGATAGAAGGTGCCACTTTAACAGGAACATGAATTAACACCTTCCTTCTTTCGGCCAGGTTAGAAAATTGGAATCAGGGTTTAAAAGCTTTTCGGTAGTCAAGTTCACATGTTCATTTATATATGTGAATATGTGTGAACTTGGAGGATTTTACGTGAATAAGATTGTCCAAAGGTTTTATAAAGCATGGCTGTTCCAAGCCTGCGTTCGGGTTTTCAGATTTATATTCATATATTCCCAGAATATAGTATGCGGCTTTTTGTTGCAATAGACCTTAACGAGAATGTTATAGGGAAAATATCAGAAATACAGGAAAGGCTCCGCTCCGGGGATTTTGACCTGAAGTGTGTGGAACCCGAGAACCTTCACCTCACGCTAAAGTTCCTGGGTGAAGTTGATGAAAAACAGAATGAGTATATGGGGAAATTGATTTCTGAGGCTGCAAAAGAATTTCACGAGTTCACTCTCTCATTCCACGGAATCGGATATTTTGGAGAAAGGCGAATGAACGTGATATGGGCTGGCGTGAATGAAGGGAAAGAGGAATTTGTGAAACTTGCCCAATCCTTAGATGGGGATCTCTCATTCGTAAGGAAGGACGAGCATGAACCGAGCCCTCACCTTACCATCGCACGGGTCAGGTCAGGGAGGAACAGGGAAATCCTTGCGCGTGAAATTCGTTCCCTCGGTGACGTGAAGATTGGTGAAGTTCATGTGAAAGAGATAAAGCTCAAGCAGAGCGTGCTCACCCCGCAGGGGCCAATATATTCTGATGTGAAAATCTTCCCTCTCAGTTCGCGGAGATGAATAAATGGATGACAAGAAAATAATAAAGCTTTGCCTTGCCGGCTCTGTCCTGAGCATAATTGTGCTTTATTTTGCGGTTATGCAGGTGGGTTCCCAGAACGTGAAGGTGGGAGAGATAACAGGGGATTTTTCAGGAAAGGTTGTGAATGTAACAGGTGAAGTATCGAACGTCTATCTTCATAAGAACGGTCACGTCTTCTTCAATCTCAAGGACCGTGAAGATAAAATCAGGGTTGTGGTTTGGGAGAGTGATGTGGAGCAGCTGCTTTACTCAGGCGTGAACATAACAGGAATCAGAAACGGGGATAAAATCCAGATAGTTGGGACAGTGGAGCTTTATAGGGGAGAACCTGAGATAATTCCAGTGAGGGCGCAGGTGAAATTTGTTTAGCGCCCATATTTCCCGGTTATGCTCGCGGAAGCAAGAACCTTCCCTTCAAGGGCTTTCTTGAATGCAGAAAGGTATGTGCTTGTTCCGAGATTTAACTTGTCCGCATTCAGTGCATAAAGGGTAATCACGTAAGGATGGTCTCCTGTTCCCCTTGGAGGCTGCGGGCCTCCGTATCCTGTGTCCCCGAAAGAGTTTCTCAGCTCGATAGAGCCTGGAGGCATTCTTCTTCCTGATGCGCCTTCCGGAAGTGAGTTCACACCTGCGAGAATGTTTACCACAAGCCAGTGCATCCAGTTATTTGCTACCGGATGTATGTCAACTATGCTCAAAGCAAAAGATTTTGTTCCTGCTGGAGGATTCTTCCAAGAAAGCGGGATGGATAAGTTATCCCCGCCTGCCCCCGGCATTGCATGCTTCTGTGGAATCCTTCCTCCGTCCTTGAATGCCAGAGATGTGATTTCCATAAAACCATCTCCTTATTTCCAAAATGTGATTTAGAAATATTTGCCCGCGCTCTTCACGCACTCAACTGCAAACTTCACAGTGCTCTCCATGTCATTCATATCCACAACCTCCACAGGCGTGTGGACATACCTGACAGGGACTGCAAGGCATACGGAAGGGATTCCTTCCCTTATCATTGGAGCGATTGAGGCATCCGTGGCGCCGCCGCTCATGACATTGAACTGGACTTTTATTTTGGACTGCTTTGATGTTTCAATAACCCATTTCTTCGCTTTCTGGTTGGTTATGCTTATCGCGTCCTTCAGGTCAACTGTCACGCCTTTTCCCAGCTGCAGAGCGGATTCCTGCGGCTTTACCTCAGGAGTGTCTCCTGCTATGTTTGTATCCAGGGCAATGACAATATCAGGCTCCAGTCCGAATATAGTTCCCCTCACTCCTATGAGCCCGAGTTCTTCCTGTACCGTTCCGGCCGCATAAACTGTCCCCTTAAATCCCTTGAGCCTCTTCACGGTTTCTATCAGGACTGCACAGCCCACCCGGTTATCAAAGCCTGCTCCTGTTGCCTTTGAGCCAATCATTTTGCTGACTTCTCCGCTGCGGGTTATGAAGTCGCCTATTGAGACTCCCGCCTTCTCCACTTCCTCCCTGCCGTTTGCCCCTATGTCTATAAACAGCTCCTTGAGCTTGTAAGAGACTTTCTGCTCATCCTTGTCCTGAAGGTGGACAGGCTTGGTGCCTATCACTCCTACTATCGCTCCTTTCGAGCCCTGAACATGGACCTTTATGCCGGGAAGTACCCTTTCATCCCATCCTCCAATTGTCTCAAAAAATATGAAGCCCTGCTTGTCTATATATTTCACCATCAGCCCGAGCTGGTCCATGTGAGCCGCAAGGAGGATTTTGGGCGAGCCTTTTCCCTTTCTGGCTATAAGGTTCCCTATCTTATCAACCCTAATCTCATCCACATAAGGCTTGAGCTCCTTCTGTATGACCTCTCTCACGCTCTGCTCGGAGCCGGAGATGGAAGGCGCCTCAACAAGTTTTGAAAGCAAGTTCAACATAATCCACACCTCAAAAGTTTAAATGACTAGATAAATTTTGATTTCTTAGTTTATATTTATGGAATTCTGCTATAAAATATCTTATTCGAAGTTGGCAAAGGGTTTTAGAGGGAAGTTGCAAAGCAATGTTGCGCTGCAACGCGACAGATGCAGCGCATATCTCGCAGCAAAGCTGCAAGACTTCAATCGTCAATCCTTCTCCGTAATCGATAGCGAGGCGAAAGTTATGGGCCTGAAAGAGGAGCTTGAGGGGAAGATACCGGAAAGCAAGCTTGCTTTCCTCAGGACTGGTTTTGACATAATAGGGGATGTGGCTGTCATAGAGATTCCTGAGGAGCTCGAATCCAAGAAGCTCATTATAGCGAAAGCGTTAGCCAAAGTCCAGCCGCATATAAAAACAGTGTGCAGGAAGCTGGGTGAACGCGAGGGGACTTTTCGTCTTCGGGAGCTGGAAATACTTGTGGGAAAAGACACCAGAACTGAGCACAGGGAGTGCGGATGCGCTTACAGGCTGGATCTCGCGAGAGTGTATTTCTCTCCCAGAGAGGCCACGGAGAGACAGAGAATCGCGCTTCAGGTCAGACCAAAAGAGACTGTTATGGTAATGTTCGCGGGAGTGGGGCCTTATGCAATCATGATTGCAAAAAAGCAGAAACCCGCGAGGGTTTATGCGATCGAGATAAACCCTGATGCCTTCAAGTACATGAAGGAGAACATCCGGATAAACAAGGTTTCGGACAAGGTGGAGCCTGTACTGGGGGACGTGAAGAAAGTCGCGCGAAACTTTTACGGGAAGTGTGACAGGGTGGTAATGCCTCTTCCTAAGGAAGGGTACAAGTTCCTCCCTTATGCTTTCAGGTGCCTGAAAACCAAAGGCGGGATAATCCATTTTTACCATTATGCGCACGAGGATGACCTCTACTCTGAGGCTGAGGGCCTTGTGAAAAAGGCCGCGAAAAAGGCTGGAAGGAGTATAAAGATTCTCGCGAGAAGGAAGGTCCTTCCTTACGGGCCGAGGGTGTTCAAGGTGTGCCTGGATATAAAAGCCGGGAAATCAAAATAGGAATGTGTTTTCATGAAAGTCGCGGTCCTTTTTTCAGGGGGGAAGGATTCCATTCTCGCGCTTCAGGATTGCCTCAGGAAGGGTTTTGAGGTGAGGTACCTGGTTTCATTCTTCTCGGAGAAGCCTGAGCCATACATGTACAACCACCCCAACATGAGCCTGGCAATCATGCAGTCCCTTTCCCTTGGATTCAAGCTCGTGACCAAGAAGCTCGGACCGGGGAAGGAACAGGAGGAGATGAAAAGCGCGCTCGAGTCCATCTCGAAGGATATAGAGGGAGTGTTGGTGGGAGTCCCGCTGTCCAAAAAGCAGAAGGCCTTCCTCTCGCAAATCTGCAAGTCCCTCGGAGTCAAGCTGTTCACACCGCTTGCCGGCAAGAGGCAGGACGCGCTCTGGAAGAAAGCGCTAGACTCGGGTTTTGAGATAGTCATAGTCTACTCGAAGGGGATGGACAGGAAGTGGCTGGGGAGGACTGTCCAGAAGAAGGACCTCAAGAGCATCTCGGGGAAAGCCTCCGCCTTCAGGACGCTCGTGATAAACGGCCCCATATTCAGGAGCAGGATGGCGATAACGGATTCCGCGAAGGAATGGGAGGGCAAGGAAGGGAGGTTCGTGATAAAGGATGCGAAGCTCAAGGGTGCGGAAGCTCCTGGGGAAGGGGCTGGCTAGCATTTATTTAAGTGAAACCAAATATTTAGCATGAAGCTTTTCTGGACTACCTTATTGCCATCCCTTATTCTGGCAATTCTCATGGGAGGTTCTGCTCAAGCTGTAACTTATACATGTAGTACATGCAATGAATGCAACAACGACATTTCTATCGCATCTTCAGGGGATATTGTACAGCTGACCGCAAATATAAACAATCAGGTTGGAAGCTGCATCTCCTTTGGCGGGAAGGACAATCTCACGTTCGACTGCCTGGGAAATAATATAAATGGGACCAGAGCCTATGGCACATACGGGATATGGCTTAATCAGAGTGATGGCGGCTCCAATAATAACACGATAAGGAATTGCAATGTGACCAATTTCTATTATGGCCTCTACTTCTTCTACAGCTCGGACAATAACCTCACGAACATAACTGCCAGCTCAAACTCACAGTTAGGCATCTATCTCGGGTTCGGCTCAAACAATAATACTCTCACGAGCATAAACGCCAACTCTAATTATCGGAATGGTCTCTATCTCTCCGGTTTAAATGCCACGCTCGTTAACATAACCGCGGCAGAAAACAATAATTGGGATATTTATCTTGATGCCGCCGTCTCTGACTCCTATTGCAGCAACACAATCTCAAATGTCACAGGCTCAGGTAACAGGCCTATAAAGTATTTCAACTCCTCAGTGAATCTTTCGAACGAAACGTTGTCCGAGCTTATCCTGTGCAATGCGGACAATTCGAACGTGACCAATGTGACCATAATCGGTTCAGATAGTTTAAATAACAACGGGATTCTTATGCTCAGGACGGACAACTCCAATCTCACAAGCATGAACTCATCCTATAACTATTACGGCCTCTACCTCGGGTTCAGCTCAAACAACACGCTCACCAATTTGACGGTGAATTCAAACTCAATGTATGGTATTTACTTCGTGTACGGTTCGAACAACACGCTCACGAACATAACTGCCAATTCTAATTCTGGAGATCTTTTTTCTAGCGGCATCTACCTTTACGTAGGATCCAGCTACAACACTCTTGACACCGTAACCGCGAACTTCAATAGATATGGTATATGGCTTCATTCTGAACAAACCAAATACAACACCCTTACCAACATTACGGCAAATTCAAATTCTCACTCTGGTATTTATTTTTGGAATTGGGCCTCGGGCAACACTATCGTGAACCTGACTGCCAATTCAAACAGCGTGTACGGTATCGAGCTATATGACAGTTCGAAGAATACTTTTACGGATATTACCACTAATTATAATGGCGGTATCTATAGTTTGAATACTCGAGCCGGTATCTATGTTGGGGGGCAAAGTTGGAGCAATACAATCGTGAATGCGACAGTCTCAGGCAATCAGCAGAAAGGCATATATCTTTCTTTGAATGTGTCAGATAGCATAATAAGAGACTCCCGCATCACAAACAATAGTGAGCAAGGAATATTCATGGACGCTGGAGGGACCAATCTAATACCTAGATACAATACCATTTACAACAACTATCTCAATAATTCAGTGAACTTCGGCAAAGACGAATCTATTTCAATCCCAAACATAATTAAGAACTACTGGAATACCACAAAAGATTGCACAAAAACGAATATAATAGGAGGCCCCTGTATAGGCGGGAACTACTGGACCAATTCTGGAGGCACAGGCTTCTCGGACACGTGCGCAGATTCTAACAGTGACGGGATATGTGATTCTCCCTCCTTATACACTCCTGCCACCAACAATACAGACTACTTACCTTTGTATTTTTCTGGCCCTGATATCATCCCCCCAAGCATAACATTCATCTCTGCGACACCACCAAACAACACCATTGTACAGTCTAACTACATAGAAGTTAACGTTTCCCTGTCAGAAACCCCGGGCACATGCATTCTAAAATGGTATTCCGGGACATGGACTAATTACACAATGACAGTCGCAGGAAGCTACTGCTACAGGAACATGACAAGCCTCCCTGACTATACTTACCAGTTCATGGTATATGCCAATGACACATTAGGGAATATGAATGTTTCTGAAATGAGACAGAATTTTTTGACATACCTGCCTCCGCCATTACCCTCAAGCCTCACCCTTGTAATGGTTTCAGCGGAAACCATTCATGTCGGGATAGGAACAAGCGCCTTGGTAAAGACATACGTGAAGAATCCCGATCCGCAGTTCGTGAACATAACAGTCTGGCTGGGAGGTGATTACCCCACATCCCTGGCAAAATTCTCAGCCGAGAGCGGATTATACCTCACGCCTGACCAGAGGAACTTAACAGTGGGACTGAACCCGAAGGAGGAGAGGGTTGTGACCCTTGTGATCCTGTCCACAGCCCCGAAAGACGGGGGATACACAATAACACTTAACGCAAACACGACCGCTTCCTCCATGCAGGATTTTGACTACATGAAAATCTTTATAGACTATCCCCCAAACTTCCCGGGCCTAGAACTCTGGGGGATTCTGCTGATTCTGGCTGTTTCTGGCTTGGTTTACTGGAAAATCAAAAAATAAGAAATATAGCGGGAGTTGGATTCTCCGATTGAAGGCGTCAAGAGACGCCTTCCTTCTAACATTTGAACCAACGACCTTTGGGTTATGAGCCCAACGAGCACTCCAGGCTGCTCCATCCCGCTATGAATATTAACAATTAACAAACGGTGTTTAAATGCTTGCAGAACTGGATACACGTGGGGTTTTTATTTTTAACACCCTTAAATTACAATTGTTGCTTATGGACGATATAAAAGACATGATAATTGTGAGGTCCACGTACCTGGACAGAGATACAGACGAGGAATACGAGAACGATTTTGCTCTAAAAGTACATGATTATATAGGGAAAAAATACGGATTCAAGGTGCCATCGGCAAAAGCTACAAACAAGTTCTTTTCCAATATGGAAATAGACACGCAAATCAGTGAAAGTGTCAGAGGAATGGATGTTTATTTCATCCATCAATTTCTTGGTTATAACGGTGAGGATGACCCCAATGTCGGACTTGTTGCATTGATAGCTGATATGGATGCCTTTGTGAGAGCGTCTGCCGAAAAGATAAATGTTGTGCTGCCATGGAATCCATACGAAAGAAAGGACAGGAAGACGGAAGGGAGGACTCCTATAACTGCAAAGGCTGTTGCAAAGATAATTGAAGCTATGGGAGCCAAGAGGGTTGTCAGAGTTGATATGCACGCTGAGCAAGAAGAGGGGTTCTATGAGATACCTGTTGACAAACTGAAAGCCATGCCATTGTTTGTTAAATATTATCGGGAAAGGGGAGGTAACTACTCCATATTTTCGCCTGATACGGGGGGAGTAACAAGAGCAAGGGAAATGGCCAAAATGCTTAGTCCAACGCATCCGTCGGGGTTCATAGATAAAAGGAGACCTCAACCTAATGTTTCAGAAGTTCTTTATGTCGTAGGTGATGTGGAGGGAATGGATGTTATATTAATTGATGATATGGTGGATACATCGGGTACAGCTGTAAATGCGGGCGCGGCATTGAAAGAGAAGGGAGCAAAAAGCGTATCTTTAGCAGCAACCCATCCCGTACTGAGTCAATACAAAGACAAAGGTAAAACCGGATGGAAGCTTGCTGAAGAGCGTTTAATGGATAGTGTTATTGATGAAATTGTTGTTACTGATACAATAAACAAAACGCTGAAAGATCCTGATTATTTTAAGAAATATCCGAAAATACAACAAATATCAATAACTCCTCTTTTTGGTGACGCAATAATAAGAAATCAGATAAAGGGCTCCATAAGCGAACTTTTCAAACAAGATTACTAATATATTCGTGAAAAACCATATCCTTCTTATGCCCGAACAAATCATAATCTCCGGAATAGATGAGGCCGGAAGGGGCTGCATTCTTGGGCCCATGGTTATTGCAGGGATATCCATACCCCACGGGCATGAGGAGAAGCTCAGGAAGCTCGGGGTGAAGGATTCCAAGCAGCTGACGCCCGGAAAGCGTGAGGAGCTGGCAAAAAAGATAGAGGAACTGGCAAATGTGATAGTCCTTGAAGTGGCTGCCTGCAAGATTGACAACTACAGGAAGCAGGGTATAAGCCTTAACAGGCTGGAGGCCATAAAGTTCGCGGAGATTCTCAACCTCCAGAAGCCGCACAAGGCCTATATAGACGCCCCGGACAGGAACCTTCCCAAGCTCCATGGATACCTGAAGAAGATGGCTCCTGAAGGGATAGAGCTCGTGGTGGAGCACTTTGCGGACAGCAAGTATCCTGTCGTGAGCGCGGCCTCCATAATAGCCAAGGTGGAGCGCGACAAAAAGATAGACTCGCTCAGAAAGGAATACGGGGACATAGGCTCCGGCTACACAAGCGACCCTGTCACAGTTAGATGGCTGGAGGACTGGATGAAAACGCACAAGGAACTGCCTGAATGCGCAAGGAAGAGCTGGATAACTGCAGAGGTTCTTGTGGAGAAAAGGCAGCAGAGCCTTCTCAGCAATTTCTTGGGGAAAATCAAAGGAACTGGCACAAAGGAAGGGTCGGCAACAATATCCGAATAAAAAGTTAATTCACTATTTGTTCTCATGGCAATCCCGACAAAGATAATGAGGATGCACACGTACAGGGGACCTTCTGACGTAGATATAACCGAATTGACAGAGCTTATTGATACCGAGGAATTCCAGAGGCTGAAGCGCGTGAACCAGGTCAGCTGCATTGACCACATATACCCGGATGCAAACCATAAAAGATTCTCGCATGTCCTTGGAACAGGCTATCTCGCGAAGCAGTCAAATCCTGTCCTCGGGCTGGATGAACGCGATTCCAGGCTGAATTTTGCATATGCGAACACCCACGACATAGGCCATGGCCCGGAATCCCATGAATGGGAGATAGCTATCCACGACATAACCGGCGTGGACCACAAGCAGAAGGGGATTGAAAGGATAAGGTCCAAGAACGTTAGGAAGGCGGTTGAAGGCATGGGAGTTAAAATCGAGGACCTTGAGGCCATGCACACGAGGGAGAACCCCCTGCACAAGGTTGTTTCGAGCAGGGTGGGTCTGGACAAGCTGGATTACATAGAGAGGGACGCATATTTCTGCAGCAAGGGAGCGAAGATGGATATAGAGAGGATAGTGAACCACATGATTTTCGACGGGAAGAATTACGCAATCGATGAGAGGGCAAGGGACGACGTGAAGCTCTTTCTGGATGCCATGGTCTCTGCTTACCACGAGATTTACCTGGTGAAGGCCCTGCAGATAGTGAGGACCATGCTCTCCAGGGCCATCTGTTACTCCATACAGGACAAAAGCCTTGACCCCGAGAAAGGGTGGGACATGGACGACTACCAGCTCAAGGAGTGCCTGGAAAAATCCTCTTCAGAGGCCGCAAGGGGGCTCATGAGGAGGCTGGGAAGCAGGGACTTCCTGAAGACGGCGGGCGTGATAAAGCTTGACGGCTGCAGGGAATATGAGCCCATAAAGGGCAAGCCAATAACCGTGGAGTGCATAAACAGGCAGGATAAGGATGCGTTCGGGGGAAAATACGGGAAAATCCAGAACCTCACAAGGCTTGAAGAGAGGATCGCAAAAGATCTGGGATTCCAGAAGGGAGAGGTCCTCCTTTCCATACCGCCTACCCTGGAAGTATCCAATGCCGGCTCTGATGTGCTAATAAGGAGGAAAGGCTCCAGGGATGACCTGTTTGACAGCGGGCTCAGGAGCATATATGGCGTCTTCCCGGGGCTGAAGGAGCACCTGCTCACCCAGACGGAAAACCAGTATGCAATAAGGATGCTGGTTCCCGGGGAATCCAGGGAAAGGGTTTACGGCATCCTGGAGGAGAAAGGGATGAAAAGGTTCCTGTTCTAGGAAACAAGGGGTTTTTATTCTTTCGCTACCATTAATAATAAATATGATAAAGAGGATAGGGCCGAACATCGTTCTTATACAGCTTTCTGACATTGATTCCAATATCTACGTTCTGGGGGACACTGTTATCGATTCCGGGACAGGTTTCAACTTCACCCGCCTTCACACGCTCCTGAAAATCATGAAGCTCAACTTCTCTGCCATAAAGCAGGTGATAAACACGCACTGCCACTTTGACCACATAGGAGGGAATGGCTACTTCCTCAAGGCGAAGATTGCTATACACGAGAGGGACGCCCCCATACTGGAGAACGGGGACACGCAAAACAGCTATGCTGACTTCTTTGACGGGAAGCTCAAGCCCAGGCCTGTGGACATGAAGCTCAAGGATGGGCAGGTTTTGCAGGTAAACGGAATCCCTCTGAAAGTCCTGCACACTCCGGGCCACACACCAGGCCACATATGCCTCTATAATGAGAAGGACGGCACCCTTTTCTCAGGAGACCTGGTTTTCTCGGACGGCGTGGGAAGGACAGACCTGCCAGGAGGGGACGTGGCAGACCTTGACTCCTCCCTGGAAAGGATTTCCAAGCTCAAGATAAGCAAAATCCTCCCGGGCCATGGGGAGCCTGTAATGGAAAAAGGGAACAAGGTCCTGAAAGCCCTGCTCACAGCAGCTGCAGAGCCTCCTGAAGAAGAGGAATAGGGAATTTGCTTTGCAAAAGGTTTCTTGTGTATTAAACCATTATTTGTTTTTCTATATATTTTCTTCCCAACGCCGTTAGTTTTCTGTAGTTAGTGTTGCTGAGAAGCCCTGCATCCTGAAGGTCGCTTATCAGGGTGCTTGGAAATTTCAAAGGATCAATACTAAGATTTCCGCGATATGCTGCCTCAAGTATACTTTCATATAACTTTAGGTTTTTCTCGAAGCTGTTGTTTCTGTCTTCGAATTTATCTTTCCCAGCTTTCCGAAGCCCCACCAGCAGTTCATTTTCCTCTGCCATTCAATCACACGCTAATGTTGACAATAAACTTTAAATTCGGCACCTGTCATTAAATCCTTCCCACAAAAACAAAGCTGAAAACCAGCAGCAGTATTATCGCAAAGACTGTTGGCAGAATCCCTGCCCTTAACATCTCCTTTGTGGAGATTCCTCCTTTCCCGTGGACTATTGCATTGGGAGCTGTTCCCGGAGGGAGAAGGAAGGTCATGGAAACCGCTATGCTCGGAAGGATAACAGTGCTTGCTGGAGAAAAGCCTGCCTGCTGGGCAAGGCCCACAAGAATCGGGATGAACATTCCCGCAGTGGCTGTGTTCTGTATGAACTGTGTAACCAGGAGCGCAAGCATGCAGAACCCAAACACTATAAGAATTGGGTTTGTGAGGCCTGTTGTCCCAAGGAACCCTTCTGCAATCCAGGCAGCTGCGCCTGTGGCTGCAAGCGCGTTCGCGATTGAGATTGCCCCTCCTATCAGGATTATGGAGCCCCAGTCCGTTTCTTTCTCGAAGAACCTCCAGTCGAACAGAAGAATGAACATTAGCAGACCTCCGGCCAGTCCTATTATCACGGAATCTATCCCATGGAGCGGCTCAGTCACCCAGAGGAACAGTGTGAAAAGGATGACAAGGGCGCACTTCTTCTCGGATTTTTTCATGGGCCCTAGCTTCTCCATCTTCTCCGCGTGCCTTACCCTGTGCGGCTTGAACTGGATTCGAAACGAAAGCCAGAGAGCGAAAAGCATGATAAAAGCGAATGGCAGCCCGATCCACATCCACTGGTAGAATCCCCAGCCCACGGCCTGCGCGGCCATGACATTGGGGGGAGTTCCCACCAGCAAACCCACTCCTCCTATGTTTGCCGCAAACGCAATCGCAAGCAGCAGCATCTTCTTGTCCAAGCCTGTTTTAGCCGCGAGTGTGACTGCTATCGGGAGCATTAGCAGGACGGTGGCTGTATTTGAGATTATCATGGAAAGAATCCCTGTGGCAAGAATCAGGCCGAGCAGAATCCTCTCAGGCTTCTTTGAAATCCCCACAAAAGAGTAGGCTATCCTTTTGTCCAATCCCGTTTTCACAAGCCCCGCGGCAATTATGAAACCTGCCAGGATAAGGAAGACTGAACTGGAGGCGAATCCTGCAAGCGCTCCTGTCACAGTTGCGATTCCAAGGAGCGGCTGCAAGACCCCTCCAAGAATGGCAGCCACGGGGAGCGGAACAAGCTCAGTAACCCAGAGCATGACCACTAGGCTAAAAATCGCTATTGCCCTCCATCCTAGCAGGCTCAAACCTGGAGGGGCGGGACTTCCAAGAAGGATAATGAATACCGCAATAATCGGAATCCAGAGGTGGGATTTCCTGAAAGCCTTTGTAGGGTGGGATGGCATGATATATAATTAATCGAAGTGGGATATATTTGGTGCCTGAGTTCAGGGGCTCATTTATGCTTCTTTTCAGCCCTTTCCGCCTCGGCCCTGGTCTTGTGGACCGTGCCATCAGGGTGGTTTGGCGGCGAATAAATTGTATAGAGTTTCAGCTGCCCCTTCCCTGTGTTTATCACATTGTGGAAGGTTCCTGCAGGCACAATGACTGCCTCTCCATCGCGGACAACGTGCTTCTCCTTTTCATTCAGGATGAATTTTGCCTCGCCCTGCTCAATCCTGAAGAACTGGTCTACATTCGGGTGGACTTCATTCCCTATCTCCTCTCCCGGCTTAAGGGACATCACAACCAGCTGGGCATGCTTGCCAGTGAACAGGACCTGCCTGAAATAATTGTTCTTCAGCGTCTGCTTCTCTATGTTTCCGGAATAGCCTGTCATTCTCACACCTCCCTCTTTGATTAAATGATTACTCGCCTTCCGGCTTAAAAAGCATGGCTTCCAGCTTCCCGTCAATCCCCAAAAGCAAAAATCTCTATCTTATCTCTCGGTTTTTCTAATTCTTGGTAAAGACAGCCGGAGAAGGGAATACATCCGACTTCTTTTAATAACCGTAATACAATATTTATGCCTAGTTAGGAGGTAGAAATATGACTGAAGGAACGGTAAAGTTTTTCAATGCTGAAAAACAATTTGGATTTATAAACGGTGATGATGGAAAGAGCTACTATTTTCACGCAACGCAGGTGGAACAGGGGACGAGGCTTACTGATGGCGACAAGGTTTCATTCACCGGCGTTCAGGGCGATAGAGGACCAAAGGCTGAAAAGGTAGGAAAAATCACCAAAGATAAAAAAGCAGTATCTGAAGATGAAGGAGAAACTGAATCTGACGCGTCCGCAGAAGACAGCGAAGCTGAAGAAGAGTCGGATGAAGAAAATAAGGAAGATGATGTTTAATCAATTCCTTGCTAGTCCCGGAACTTTCCATAGCTTGATATTTCTGCATATATCAGATTAATTATGTCGAAAAAGATGCGGCTGATTTCTCTGCTCATGAGGTCCGGGGAGTTCGAGCGATCGTTTGATGCAGAGCAGGCAATCCGCCACGGGCATGTTTATGTGGACGGGAAGGTTCTCACTAACCCCAAGCATTCCGTCAAGATGGCTGCTGTGGTGAAGATTGCTTGTGGTAACGAACGATGGGCAGCTGGAAAAGCAACTCACGAGAAAGGAGAACCACATTATCAAGACATATCTTGTGGAGACACGGAATCCCGTTACCGACAATGACTTTGCAGCACTCCGGCAGGGAGTGAAGATAACAGATGATGATACAGGGAAGGTGTTCTTTGTCAAAGCCCTTGCTGTCAGGAAGCTTGGGCAGCGCAGGTTGGAAATTGGCATTGATGAAGGAAAGAAACGGCAGATAAAGAAGATGCTCCAGGCTGTGGGGAATGATGTGGTTTCATTGAAGCGTGTGGGCATCGGAAACCTCAGGCTAGAGGACCTTGACTTTAAGGGGAAAAGCTACCTTTTAATCAACAAGTGGCCCTGAAGCTTCCAGGCTAGAGTTTTCCCGGATCTCAATCAAAAACAAAGACCTCTTCTATGCTCTTCGCTTACCGGGAAAGCTGCCCTATCCCCAGCAGCTTCCCTATCTCATTTATGTACTGCGCATACATCCCGAGGTCTCCGGAAGTGAGGGCCTCCTGCGCTTTCTGGTAAAGGCTTTTTATCCTTTCCAGCTTGTCTTCTGTGTTTTCGGTTGGCTGGCCCGGCTCTTCGGGCTTCTGGACGCCAAATATTTCCCTTATCGCCTCGTCAAGTGTCTCTTTCATGGTTACCCTGTTCCCATATGATACTATCACCCTTTTCAGCTCGGGAAGGCTTCCCTTCTCCGTGGCCTCAAGGTATATGGGCTCCACGTAAAGTATGGAGTCCTCTATGGGTATCACCAGGGTGTTGCCCCTCACCACGCTTGAGCCGCTCTGGCTCCACAGGGTGAACAGCTGGGATATCTCGGTGTCCTGGTCTATCCTTGCCTCTATCTGGAGCGGGCCGTATGCAAGCTCCTGCTTGGAGAACGTGAAGACCGTTATGTTCCCATAGTTGGGGAAGTCGCTCTTGGCAGCCATCCACGCCACGAGGTTGTCCTTCCCCCTTGGTGTGAAAGGCATGAAGAGTATGAACTCCTCCCTTTCTTGGCCCGGAAGCTTCATGATCATATAGTACGGTATCATCTCCTGCTTGGTCTTCTCGAGTATCTCGTAGGGTGTGACCCACACGTCCTCCTTGTTGTAGAAGACGTTCGGGTTCCTCATGTGGTAGGTGGAGTATATCTCCTTCTGTATGGTGAACATGTCCTCGGGGTAGCGCAGGTGGCTCTTGAGGCCTTCAGGCATCTCCGAGAAGTCCTGGAAGAGGTTGGGGAAGATGGCCATGTACGTCCTGATAACGGGGTCTGAGCTGTCAATCACGTAATAAGTCACGTTGCCATTGTACGCGTCAACAACGGCCTTGACTGAGTTCCTTATGTAGTTTATGGATTCCCCCCTGCCGATGCGCATGCGCTCCGAATAGGGATAGGAATCTGAGACCGTATAGGCGTCTGCTATCCAGAACAGCCTCCCCCCATCAGCAACTATGTAAGGGTCGCTGTCGTACCTGAGGAAGGGCGCTATCGCCCTTATCCTCTCGTCCACGTTCCTGTAAAGGAGTATCCTGCTCTCAGGCTTTATCGAGTTGGAAACCAGGATCTCTATGGAGCCGAATTTGAACGCAAAGCCAAGCCTGCTCGCGAAGGAGCCTATGCCCACTCCGCCGCTGCCGTTATACATGGCGAAGACGTTCTCGTCCCCGGCCGGGTAGTCAAGCTCCTCCGTGGTCGTCCCCACGACAGCATACTCCATGTCTGCCTGGCCGTAGTATATCTCCGGCCTTGTTACGCTTATGAAATCCGATTTCGGTGGTATGTCCTTCATGAAGAATTCCGGCAGCCCCTCGCCGGTCACCCTGTCCACGGGATTCATCACTATCCCGTAGCCGTGCGTGAAGACGAGGTGGGTGTTGACCCAGGTCCTGGCGTTGGACGCCAGGTTCTCGGTGTTCATCTCCCTGGTGGAAACCATGACCTGTT
The DNA here is from genome assembly GCA_026397335.1 of Candidatus Aenigmatarchaeota archaeon. Taxonomy (GTDB): domain Archaea; phylum Aenigmatarchaeota; class Aenigmatarchaeia; order QMZP01; family QMZP01; genus JAPLVB01. Next base: position 3,417 of record JAPLVB010000041.1, on the reverse strand, counting down.
TGTAGCTCCCGTTGAAATAGTACCGGTCAATGTCTATGTCCGGGAAATCGTAGTACGTCCTGAAGAGCTGGAGCTGCTGGTAGGTCTTTTCCAGAGGCCTCCAGTCCCAGAGCCTTATGTTCTCCATTGTCGCCCTGTTCCTCTCGATGTCCCTGATTGTGAGGTTGTACTGCAGGGGGAAGGCACGCTCCTCCACGGAATCCAGGCCGTAGGCTGCCAGAGTCCACTGTATGTTCCTCTCTATGTAAGGCTTCTCGGCGTTGAACTCGTCCGGCTTCACCACGAATGCCTGGACAGCAGAGCTGGCAATCAGACCTATAACCGCCACGGCAACAAAGGCCCCGAGCGCCTCGAGTGAAAGCCTCCACCTCCTTATCCTTATGTTGGCGAGGAAAACGAGCGCAACCACGACCGAAAGAAGCGAGAGCAGGTAGATAAGAGGCAAGCTGGTGGTCAGGTCAGTGAAGCCGGCGCCTCTGATCACGCCTGCCCCTGAGAACAGCACGCTGTACTGGCCTATGTAAAAGCCGTATCCTATGACAAGGAAGACCATGAAGAAAAGCACGCTCATGTGGGACAATGACTTTGTTTTCGCGGCTGATATGTCAATCCTGTAAAAGGCCGGCAGCCAGGATGCCGCATCTTCATCGGCGTCCGCTTCCCTCCTTATTTTAGCGGAATGCAGCAGATAGGATGCGAATGAAATGGCTGCCGCAGCCGTCAGGACAGAAAGCGCAAATGAAAATACATACCAGAATAAGGGAAGCTGGAACATGTAAAAGCCGATATCCATTCCGAAGACCGGGTCTGCAACGCCGAAGCTGGCCCCGTTGAGATATTTGAGGACAACCTCCCAGCCCGAGAACGCCATGCCTATCATGAGGGAGAAGAGCAACGCAAACAGGAGCAATATATCATCCTTCGGTCCGCCTGCCTTCGCGGCCTTCCTTCCCGCCTTCCCCAAAGCCCTCTTTTTCGCGATTCTCAGGTTGGCGCAAATGAAGGCAAACGATGCGGCAAAAGCCGCGGCTCCCAGCAGGACGCTGGTGAACACCATTGTGGTGAAAACGCTTCCGTAGCCGACAGACAGGAACCACAGCCAGTCGGTGAACAGGTTGAGCGCGGTCCCCAGGAAGGCTGTGAGAGCGAGAATCACAAGCAAGGCAATCTGGATGGCTTTCATAGCTGGCTTTTGGCCAGAGGCTTTAAATAAAGGTTGCGCCCCCTTCGACAATCCCGCTTTTTGGCGCGGGCCCTGCTCATTCCCCAAAAACAAAGACCTCTTCTATCCATTAACCTCTATGCAGATTTTGTTCTTGCCTTCGGGGGATATAAGAGCTGTAGCCTTCTTGTGCAGTTTGTAAAGCTCGGCTATCTCTTTTGGTATTCTCACTATGAGCGCGTTGCCGGACTGGCCGATAACGACCTTTTTGCCTATGCCCCAAAGGCCTGCCTTCTTGGCCAGCTGATCTATCTGGTCTGAAGCCTCTTCCGTATAGAATGCCTCGCCGCATTTGCTGCACACGTCTGCCTCAAACTCGCCCAAGTTTATGCTGCCGAACCAATAGGGCTCTTTCTTTCTGACCAATCTGCCCCTGCATATCGGACAACCTTTCCCTTCCATAATATCACCCATTCCTTTCCATTCTCAACCCAGACCTGAAACCTAACCTGTTAGGTATGAAACCGTGATTATGAAATAATTGCAGGGCCTCTGCTTGTACACGACCTCAAGTTCCTTATATCTTGACACTATTTTGTCACCCAGCGCAGCATCTTTCTCTAGCCTTTTGGCGCCTTTCAGTATGCATTCAATTATCCTTTCCTTATCAATCCCCCATGCTATCATCTTATCCTTGGCATGGCCTGAAGGCCTTAAGTGACATCTCTCTGTCATGATATATCACTGTATATTATTATATATCTCAAGATATTATAGTAACTTATTGTATATTACTGTTTATAAGATTTTCGCTACCTCAAAACCAAGCGCCCACCTTCTCTGTGCCCAGGCTTTCCCGGCTTGGGGAGGGATATCCTTCAATCTTGTATCGGATAGATGGATTTTCAGACTATCCGATATATCCATAAAGCTCGGCCGCAACTGACTGATAAAGAAGGAAGCCATCCAGTCCTATAGAAAGTCCAGGAAGAGGCTTATTCCTTCCCTCTCATGCGCAAGCCTTCTTGCTCTGGCGCAGACAGAGGGATAAACTCGCTTTATAGTGCGCTTTACAAACCAGCTATCTCTTTCTCTTCCTGTTCCTCTTCTTCGCCGCAGGCTTCTTCTCATGGCCTGAAGGCGGATTCTCGTTTGAAGGCGACTCTGTCGCCTTCGGTCTCTGGTTCCGCCTTCCTTTTGCCTTCTCTTCCTCTGCGCAGCGTTCCCAGCCATGGCCGTGCCTCATGCCCCATGATGCCCATGATGCTCCCATTATGGCACCCACGACCAGTATGGACACAATGAGGATTGCTATGTTCTGGTATATGCTGAAACTTCCCGCATAGAAGAAAAGCCAGATTATCAGGAAGGCCAGCCATCCCATGCTCACGAGTATGGACAGCGCGACCCTCCATCCGAATCCCCTCATGTCCATGTGCTTCATGCGCTTATGCTTTTCGTCCATGCTTATCTCTTAGCAGGGGGGTTTATATGGGTTGGGGAGAGGGGAGATTTGCTTCTTAATACTCGGCCTGAAGAGACATGATGGGAGGGTGAAGGGGGCGTTCAACATCTGGAAGGAATTGGGGTAGAATCTAATAGTCAAGACGCTTGGGAATGATTGATGGAAACTAGATAAATCATTCAACTATTAAGTATATTATGTTTGAAAGCATTTTTGCTAGATTTCAAAAAAGGTACATAAAATTAAATATAGACCCTCTTCTACATTCTAGTCTTCCAATAAAATATCGATCTGCACAAACCAGATTTAAGTTAAATTTGTTTAATTTTGTTCTAGCTATTGGACTTAGTAGGTCAGTTAGAACCACGAACAAAATCAAATTTGCAGATGCTGCGGATTTTGTTGAGAGATTTGTCAAAAATGATAATGACGAACTAATAGTGTCCATAAATGATGTGGATGTTGATGACAAAATAAAGATAGCTGAACATATTGGTGAGGGTCTATCTATAATAATTGCAGAGCAGTTATATGACATCCAAAGATCAAACATTTCTAAAATTAAGAGAAAGAAGAATGAATCTAAACCCGACTATGAAGGATATAGCAGAAATTTAAAAATTGTCTGGGAAGCTAAAGGTTCCACAAACACAATAAATCAAAGAATAATTAGACATGCTAAGAACCAAAAGAAAAGGGTTCCCGCAAACATCGCATTTGCGTCTTTTGCGAATCTAATACCTCATTGTATAACGGAAGTTACGATTGAAGATCCACCTACATTCCTCCC
>JAPLVB010000024.1 GCA_026397335.1 Candidatus Aenigmatarchaeota archaeon | reverse complement strand
TTGTAAACCTCGAAGTTCTTTATCCACATTGCAGGGGTTCCTACCACAACCCTCTTTGCGAGCTCGAGGTTGTGGTCTGTTATCTGCAGGGGAAGTGCTGGGCTGAGTATATCCACCCTTATCACGCCATAGGATTGGGCTGCGAAAGTCTCTCCTGTGCTGGGGTCGAATGCTGCTATCTGGAGAGGAAGAATATACGTTCCGGACGTGCCTATATTCATCTGGTAGTTGACTGTTATGTTCTGCGTGTTGTTAAGCTGGAAGCCGGTTGACCCTGCTGTGGCGTTTGTGAACTCGTAAATTTCCACCACTGTGCCGTCAGTCAGCGCCTGGGTCCCGTTGAATGTGACCTTGTAGTCTGTTCCGTTAACCCATGGGACCGTGCTCACCCCGTTAAAGAACCGGACCGTGAGATTCCCCACATACTTGGTTACATTGTTCTGGAATGTGCCATTGAGAACATAATCTATGAATTTGATGCCTGTTATGTTCTCGCTTCCCTGCGCACTAACCCCAACAAAAAGCGTTGCGTTCACAAAGTTTGGATTTGAGGGATCCGGGATGAACAAATCCTTGTAGCCTATCAATCTCTTTGCGGAAACCTCTATGGTAACAGATGTGTGATACTCTGAGTCAGAAGTCCCTGAGGCTGAGGTGAATGTGGTGTTACCGGTGAATGTATAGGAATCACCTGTTGTCATGCTAGAGTTTGATAATACATCATATTGCAGGATTATTTTATCATTGGTAGACATGTTGTGGCCTACTGTTCCCCCTCCTACCAAGGGCGCTGTGGAAAGGTCAGCTATTGTCAGCCTTATAGTCCCGTTAGCACTGGATAGTATGGGGTTTGTGGCTGTCCAGTTGACATTGGAACCGCCTGCAAGCTGCAACATGCTCCCGTTGTAATAATAAACCTTTATGGTGCTGTTGCTTATGTTGAAGATGCCGTGGTAAGGCCCTGCTGTTATGTTAACGGGAATTATGGAATATATTGTTATCTTGCCCACGGATGTGCTGTTTTCTCCCAGATTTGTTGCATTGTCCATGACTGTCACAGGCTGGTTTCCTGTATCAGGGTATATCACGCCTGTTAAGCTCTTTTGGGTGTCAAGGTCAACCTTGTAGAGGGTCTGCATGTCCATGGTGGTGTTTATGTAGCCTGCATAGAAGTCAGACTGCGTGTCATTCCATACCACGTACCAGTCAAAGTAAACAGCAATGTATGGTTTTGTGGGATTTGATGTGTTGTACCAGCTCGTGTTCGAGGATCTGCTAAGGTCCATTGTTGTTATCTGCCCGTCTGCGGGAGTGAGATAGCTTGAGCTTGCGGTCTGGTTGAACCTGCCTGATATGTTGGGTAATAAGTAGGGAGCGCCTGTTGAGGGATCCACCGTGTATATCCTCCACTCTGTTATATTGTATGTTAAAACATTGCCCGAAGTTAGTGAACCGTTGGCCATGTTCTTTATCAGTCCTCTTGCATACCACATTCCGTTTGATACCTGAAGGTCTACTCCCTGCCTGATGGAAGACCTCGCAAGTTTGTAGCTTATTGTGATACCGGAATGCGTATCCGTGCCGTTCGTATAATTACCATTCACGCCTTTGTCGCCTGGGCCATCAAGATTTGCAAGGTTTATGTTGTTTCCCATGTTTCCGCTTGCCCCTTCAAGAAGGGTGACATTGAACGTTAAGTAAGCAAGGCCTGAGGTCCCGAGATTGATTCCTGTCCATGTTATCCTGTCGTAATCGTTGTTGGCATTGGTGTCAGACGCCGCGGGGGACCCTGTGCTTGCTCCTATTATCGCAGTTATGTTTACAATATCCCTGCCTGTAGTCACGTTGAACTGGAGCAGTATTGTGACTCCATTAAGCGCCTTGGTTGAGCTCGGGTTCCTCACTGTCAGATTGAAAAGAAGCGTGTTTGTGGAGCCGCCTGTCCCTATATTATCGCCATCGTATATATCAGTCCCCCCTGCCCAGTTCGTAACATTCAGGGAAAGATTTAATGTGGGGGATTTGTTTATGTTTGTTATATTATAGCTTGATGCCTGGGGGGCTCCTGTTATATTTACATAAATAGTCTGCTTATTGTCAGTTGTGGGGTATGATGTGACTGTGTTTGCATAAGTAGTGTTGTTCACGAGGTCTGTATCTGCCGCCCATGGCCCTGTAAGATTGACCCTTACGTATTGAAGGACGTCCCAGTTATTGGGGACAGAAACCTGGACCTGGCCTTTCCTTACGTCCGTTCCTTTTGTGGAGCCGTTCCACCAGTAATCCTGGGAGACGTATTCAGTCACATAGGCCTTGGGCCCGTAAGCTGCCTGGACCGAACCCACGAAAGAAAAGCAAAAAAAGAACAATGAAAGATAGATTATCAAATTAAGCTTAATCTTCATCAAACCCCCCGCATTTTATCATTTTATATTTATATTATGTATAAATTAATTGTTTTTAAAACGTTATAAAGGTTAAATCTGAAAAAACATCTCGCGGACAAAATCTCGATGCTCAGCCTTCTTTCGCTACTTGGATGGAAGGATTCGAGATTGAAGGCGTCTGCTTGCCTGAAGGCGGCCGAGCCGCCTTCGGTCTTTAATCGCCTTCTTTCCAGCAGTTCAAATCTCTTTCACTTTCTTCCTCAGCTCAGCCAGCTCCTTCTCGTAGCTCCTCTTCCTGTAAACCCTTATTGCAAGAAAACCGACTATCAGGAAACTTGCGGCCAGGACAAGCATCCAGCTCACGGATTTTAAATCCCTTCCCGGGCAGTCGATTGTGAACTCCTTTTTGTCTGAAAGTATGGTCACGAAATTCCTGTTGAACTTGGTGTAAACGAAATACTTGCCTGAAGGGAAGGAGGAGAGGCTTATCCTTATCGGGATTCTTATCTCCTGGTAGGGCTTCGCTCCCTTGAGGTCCACTATCTCCACGTGGGAAGTTATGAGGTTCGGCTCAGGCCCTACAACCTCCGTCTCTATATACGAGTCAAGCTCTGCCTCGGAAGGCACAACAATGATGGTTACTTTGGCGGAATCGCTGCAGCTGAATTTTATTGCATTGAGTGTGGTGGCCAGCATTGGCGGGGTCTCTACGTACATTATGGAGAGGCTCCTGACTTCCAAGCCGTTGAAGCCTGGCATGATTATCTTTACATTGTCCTGGAATTCTTCTATGGTCACAGTAGGATCTGATATCATGATAATCTTCTCCTTCTTTACCGGGAACAATAGAGTCACGTTGGAATACCTCTCCCTGGCGAAATTCTCCATAGTCATGTTAACTATAATCCTTATTGAGGTCCTGTTGGATTCCAGAACTGTTATCTCCCTTCTGGTCTCAAGCACCGGAGGCGTATCCGCCTCTATCATGTAAGTCTTTCTTTCGTTTCCGCCAAGCCTCGCGTACCAGTTGACAAGCGTTTCGTTCCCTCCCCTCAGCTGAAGCTTTGTTCTTTCTGGCAAGCCGGCTTCCGCCAGCTCAACATTCAGGCTGTCCTGGAATACCTTGGTCGCGATAACCTCCTCTACAGAGACGTTGTTCGGATTGTATATCCTGAAGAATTTTGTCCACTTGACAGGCCTGCCCACCAGGGCCTCGCCCTGGAACCATTCGTCCTCCTCAATCTGTAACCTCTCGAGCTGTGAGAGCTCCCTCCTCACAGGAGTGTAAGCATCCTCGAAAATGAGCTTGTCCTGATAATAGTTATAGCCGAATATTCTTGTAAGCAGGTAGCTGGTCCCGAATGGGATACTAACCTTGTAATTTACCTCAATCTTGTCGCCGTTGCGCATGTCTATCGTTTGCTCAAAAACAGACCCGGCGGGCGTGACTTTCTTTATCAGGTATTCCCTGTATTCGTCTTTGCCGATTTTCGTGAGCCCCCTGTCAACAACCATGAAATCCTTGTCAAGGGCAAGCTCCTCCCATGTTCTTGTGGAATTGCGGTAAATCCTTAGAGCAGCGCTGGAGGTGTCAAGTGACGCATCCTTGGGCACGTATGCAAGGACCTTTACGTCCTTGATTCCCTTGTCCCCGCTGTCTATAACACCTGCTATTACTATAACCCTGACTATGTTAGCAGTCACGAAATAGGCGTCAGCGCTCTCCTTCACTATGTCCGCATATGCAGCTGCCGGAGGTCCTCCGCCTCCTCCGCCACCGCCTCCTGGCTCTGCCGGTATCACCACTCCAGGTATTGTCAGGTATGGCTGTATCCTTTTGGTCACAGGCGTTCCTGAAAGCGTTACAAGGGTTGTGTTGGTAGCGAAGGTGTAGTTCTGGTTGGATGAGCTTGCAGGGCTTGAGGCTATGTAAGAAAGAATTATGTTATCATTCTGCTGCATGTAATGGCCTGTGGCGGACAGGATATCCGGAATCTCCGCGTAAACAAAGCCGTCCCCTGAGCCTGAGTTCTGCGTCTGGAATGTAGTGAATGGTGTTATATCCTGCGTTCCTGTCCCGTTCGAATAATAAACCCGGATTGAAGAGGGTGTCCATGTTGTTGGGACTCCTTCGAAAGAGAACCGCGGAAGGGTGGAATTAATGCTTGCACTGTTGATGCTGATTCCTGAATAACCTAGGTGCCTTGTGGTTATGTTAACCGCTACGGACCTTCCACCGGCAGTATTGGATTGCAGGACCGCTGTCCCGTCTGACCAGGAATCCATCTCATAGAGCACAGGCATATCCATGGTGCTTGTGCTGATTCCCCTGTAGGTTGATGTCCCCCAGACAACCTCCCAGTTGAAGGAGCCGCTGAAATAGGCCGGCTTGTCTGCCAGACCGGAATCATACCAGTCTGTATATCTTGTATCTCCCGGGGAAATTGATGTTGTCAGGGAAGAGTTAAGGACAGGCACAGGATTGCCTATCTCGTAAAGCTCCCAGCCGCTGAGTATGTAAGTCGTGTCTGCAGCTATGTTTTTTATGAACCCTCTTGCAACCCATGTTCCCAGCTGCACCATCTCTACCCCTTCCCTGATGGGCCCCCTGCTGAACCTGTTCGAGAAAGTGATTCCCGTGAAAGTGTTGTATTCCACATAGATGCAGTAAGTCAGGCCTTCGTCCAGGTTCATGTACATTAGATTTTCGTCAAAGTTTACCCCGGGTATGATATTTCCCGTAAAGGAGATGTTGAAATCGCCCGGAGGAAGGTTTCCAGACCAGGACACTCTGTCGTTGAAGCCGTCCAAGTCGGTATCAAAAATCTGGATGGAGCCGCCTGCTGCAGAAGCGCTGGTAAAGTTAATGGAGTCATTAATACCAAGCGTATTCCTCCTTGCCTGTATCACCATTGAGGCTCCCTGAAGGCTTTCGCTCGCATTCAGAGTGAGGTTAAAAGAGAATGTGTTCCTGCCTGGGACTATATCCCTGCCTCCAATCTGGTTGCTGTAATCAAGCCTCATGGAGATTACGGGGATAATGCTCACATTGGTTATCTGGTATGACAGGTCTTCCGTGCTGTTTGTGGTGTTCACAAAAATCCTGGTCCTGTCATTCGGAAGGTTCGGGGAGGCTGCCGCATTCCTGAAAGCCACGTCCGAGAGAATATTCGTTCCGGTTGTGGATAGTACAAGAATCGTAAGGACTATAGGAATGAAAAGTTTTACACGGGTTTTTTGCTCTACAGCTTTTTGGATGAAGGCGAAAGTCTCGAAAAAGCTGTACCGGGAATCCACCATATAATTAATTTGTTTTTTGTATAATAAAAAAGCCGCAATGGCAAAGAGCTGGAGTCTCCAAAAGATTTGGTTTCGAAGGTTTTTGCTCAGCCGCTGATTTGAGACCGAAGGCGCTTCGCGCCTTCCATCTCACGTTTGCCCTCTACAGAACTATCCCATGAATTTATATCCAAGAATCTTATCTAAATTATGGAGCATATTGCAATAATGAGGAAATCGTGGGGCTTAACCCGCAAAATCCTGACAGGACAAAAGAAAATCGAGTCAAGATGGTACAAGGCAAGATACCCTCCCTGGGGCAGAATAAAGGCGGGAGAGACCATCTATTTCAAGGATTCCGGGGAACCCGTTACCATAAAAGCGGAAGTTGGAAAGGTGATGCAGTTTTCCGGGTTGAACCCGAGAAAGGTTAAGGAGATTCTTGGGAAATACGGGAAAGATGACGGGATTGAAATCCAGAGAATCCCGCAATTCCGCGATATGTTCATGGACAAGAAATATTGCATGCTGATTTTTCTCAAAAACCCGCGCAAAATAGAGCCTTTTGAAATCGATAAAAAGGGGTTTGGTGCGATGTCCGCATGGATATGCACAGAAGACATCAATACAATCAAGGCATAAATTATCCAATATGGAATAAATCCTTTTCTTTGGGGTAATCCCTAGACCTTTCTTTTACATATTCGTCTAGAAAAGAAAGGGATTGGGAATCAGTTCCACATGCTGAGCTGTTCCTTTTCAGGTTCTACCACAAGGCCGAAGTCCGAGAAGACTGAGGAGCAGCTCGGGCACATAAAAACCTCTGGCTTCTTGTTCCATACCTTCCCGCCTGTCCCGCACATCGGGCATTTTCCAGTAAAAATAATTTTCACCTTTCAGATATTTGTGGCTATGCGCTTATATAGTTTTCAGATTTTTGTTTTTTGGCTTTGCTTTGTTTTTGCGTTGGTTTAAATCTGCAGAATAAAAGAATCACGCGTTCGCAACAGCTATCCCCTTCTCTTCAGCTTTTTTCAGAATCTCGAGCCGCTTCTTCCTTCCGACTGTGGAGGCTATCACGGCTTTCTCCTTTTCAGGGTCGAGTTTTTCCAGATCCTTTAGGTTGAACACCCTCACAGGAAGGAAGCCCTGCCTGTCCAGTCCCCTCAAAGCGGCAGGTGAACCGTAACCGGGTTTGGGGATTCTTCCGCGGCCGCGCTCCTGCTTGCGCATTTTAGAGTGGCGGCCTTTGGGTCTCCTCCACGTATCCTTTAACATGGCCTGTGCCCAGAGCTCCTGCCTCTTGAACCTTGGGGTCTTCCTGTTCTTGCGGATTTTTATTCTCAGAAGCGTTTTCTCTCTGGAATCAAGCTTCGCTTTTTCTTTCTCGCGTTTTTTTGCGTATTTTTCGGATTTCATAAACATACCCTTATTTTTCCATAGGTTTAGCCTTCTGGATGAGGTGGCAGCCGTCCTGGAAGATGCGGCGGTCAAAACCCTGCACTTTTGCGGCGCGCTCTATGTTGGCTGCCGTGTTGCCGACCTGCTCCTTGTCTATGCCTGTTATTATTATCTCGTCCTTTGAGACTTCAACCTTTGCTTTACCGACTATGTCCGCTTCCCTGTTCTTCCGCTCTCCGAGAAAGTTGCCTATTATCACTTTGCTGCCTTCCACGTTAACTTTCATGGGGAAGTGGGAATATACTATCTTAAGCCGCGTCTCCCATCCCTTACTCACGCCCAGGCACATGTTCCTGAAGTGGCTGGCCCATGTCCCCACAACCGCTCGGTCCTTCTTCCTGTTGGAATCGCTTGAGAAGACAACAGTCCCTTCCTTTATCTCCAGCTTTGCTGAAGGATGGAAAAAGCTCCTGCACAGCTCTCCTTTCGGGCCTTTCACAATCAGCTCTTTCTTCTCAATCCGCACTTCTATACCGCTTGGGATTTGGACTGCTTTCTCGGGCATTTGAACACGCTCTTTTCTGATTTACAAAACAATACATTAAAACATAGGTATATATAACTTTACACGAGGAATAGCTATTTTCTGCTCTTTTTGGATTTTTTCGCTTCTTTTTTGGGTTTTGCTGCCTTAACCTTTTTGTGTTTTTTCTCTTTCGCGGCTTTCGATTTCTCGCCTGAAGGCGTCTTGGACGCCTTCTTTCCAGTCGTCTCTTCTTCTTCCTCCGCAACAAAGCCTTCCGGTATCCTTCCAACCAGGTCAAACGCCCCTGTTCCTATAGGGGCCAGCTGGTTGAGTATTATGTTTTCTATCGCTCCCTTCAGCTGGTCCTTCTCCCCGCGGACAGATGCCGCCACAAGATGCTTTTTAGTCTCCTCGAACGAGGCGCGCACGAGAACGGAGGCTTTCTGGCCTGATATCCCATATCTCCCAATCGCCTTAATCTCCCCGTCCACTGTCATAAGGTCCGCAAGAAGCATGATGTATCTCACATCCACTCCAAGCCCCTGCTCCTCCATGGTGTACTGGGCCTGGTTTATTATGGCAGTGCGGCCGGCCTCTATCCCGAGGACCTCGTACATCTCGAACATGTTGTTGCAGAAGCTCCTTGCATAGTCAACGCCCTCTATCTCGAAAACCTGCTTGAGGTTTGAGCCGAGCGTGTTTATCACCCATTCATCTTCCTCCTTTGTCACAACGACCTGCGAGACGCCCTTTATGCCCTTTATATGGGTTTCAAGTAGCGCGTACTTCATCTTGTAAAGCGCGCGTATGTCCAGGTTCTTGGACTTGAGGGTGAGGTTTCCTCCCTCGTATGAGGCTTCCGCTCCCCTCAGCTTGATTTTCTTCGGGAGGGATGCGGCATCAATGTCAAACTCCTTGACCTTTGCAGAATCGAGCCTGCACTTTATCCACATGTCTGTGAGGTCGATGACATTGGAAACCACTATGTCTTTCAGCTTCACCTCTTTTATCTGCTCTGCTATCTTCTTCACCTGCTCTATGGACTGGTGCTCTTTGTCAATATGAATGGTCATTGTCGGGGTTCGCGGCTCCTTCCTCGCGTCAAAAATCTCTATCATCCTCGGAAGGCCGAGCGTTACCTGGATTCCTGCTGTCCCTGCGAAGTGGTAAGTGCGCATGGTCATCTGAGTCGCTGGTTCAGAAAGGGACTGCGCAGAAACAACTCCAACCGGCTCCTCAGGGTCATAAGTGGACTTCTGGTATACGGCTTCCACTATTGCCATGAGCTTCTCCTGTTCCTGTGGGGAGAGCCTGTGCTTCTCCGCATACTCCTTGAATTCCCTTTTGATTAAAGGTGGTACTGTCATATGCATCACACAATATATTCTTTCCAGTTTATTTTCCCGTTGTCTGACTTGGTCGGGTCCACCCCGTCCTCGCCTGCCATGAACTGGATAATCTGGTTGTTCGCGTTCCTCACGCTCAGGTCATGTTGGACCTTGAGGTCCTGCAGCGCGTTTATCAGGCGCCTCTGCATGTATCCTGATTTCCTTGTCCTCAGGGACTTGTCCATAAGCCCTTCCCTTCCATTCATTATGTTCCAGAACAGCTCGAATGGAGTGAGGCCGTCCTTGAATCCCCTTGAAACGAAACCATGGGACATTGGGGAAAGGTCGCCGGGCCTTATATGCGGAAGGGTCCTGTTCATGTAGCCTCTCTTTATCCTCTTTCCGAGAATGGTCTCCTGCCCCACAACAGCAGCCATCTGCGTTGTGTTAATCATGGAGCCTTTTGAGCCGGATTTCGCCATCACGATTATGTCGCTCTTCTTTATGTTGTCCGCAATTATGTCAGACACGTTGCTCACTCCTGATGCAAGCGTGTTCATTATCTGCGCCTCAAGCGAGGCCTCTGCAGTAAGACCGGGAAGGATTTTGAGCTCCTTTTTCTTGAATTTTTCTATCAGTATATTCGACTCCTTTTCCGCTTTCTTTATCTCCTGGTCAATCCTCATGTGCACGCTGGAGTCGAGGTCAAGGTCAGAAATCCCCAGGGAGAAGCCTCTCCTCATAAGGAAAGCTATTCCCAGCCTGCCTGCCCTGTCAATGAAATTCTTAACCTCTTCGCTGTCTTCATAAAGCGTGTCTATCTTGCTTATTATCTTCCCTTTGAAAGCGCCAACCCCCTTGGCGTCTATGCATCCGGACTTCACTTCCCCGTTCTTTATTATGACCCATGCGTCATGCTCGCATCCTGAGCGGGTGCAGTCATCGCAGTTCTCGCAGCAGTTTGCCTTGTATTCCATGTTCAGGCCCTTGGGAAGCAGCATGCTGAAAAGTTCCTTGCCTGTGAATTCTTTCTTATCAGGAAGGTCGGCTTCGATGCCAGCCTCTGCTAAAAGCTGGCTGGCATCCTCCTTTGACAGGAGAGTGGTTTTCTTGGTGAGAAGGAATATTCCTGATATCTGGTCAAGGTCCAGGCCTATCACAGGACCGCCGGACCTTGGTGATTTTATATTGTATTTCACATCCATTATGCATTCTGCCTCTGTCCGTGCCTCCTCTGTCTGAAGGGCGTGGAGATTCATCTCGTCTCCATCGAAATCTGCATTATACGGCGGGCAAACGCTCGGGTTCATCCTGAATGTCCTGTATGGCGTGATTTTAACCCTGTGCGCCATCATTGAAACCATGTGCAGCGAGGGTTGCCTGTTGAAAATTATTATGTCCCCCTCCTGGAGCTGCCTGTCAGCAGTCCAGCCGATTGTGAGGTTATCAATTAGGTCTTTCTTGTTGTCTTCACTGACTTTTATTCTCCTTCCATCCGGCCTGAGAACGTAGTTTACTTTACCTGACCTTAGCAGCTCTTTCACGTGCTTTATGTTCAGGTTCGTGACGTACTCGGGTATCGTGAGCTCCTGGCTGATTATTTCAGGGACTCCGACCTCGTTTATCGAGAGCCTCGGGTCAGGTGATATGACCGTCCTTGCGGAAAAATTCACCCTCTTCCCAAGCAGATTCCCGCGAATCCTTCCGTCCTTGGCTTTCAATCTTTGTACAATCCCCTTGAGGGGCCTTCCTGACCTGTGCCTTGCAAGCGGAACGCCAGTCAGCTCATTGTCAAAATAAGTGGATATGTGGTATTGCACGAGCTCCCACAGGTCGTTGAGGATGAATTCGGGCGCGCCTATGTCTATGTTCTCCTTGAGCGACTGGTTTATTCTCACCATGTCCACAAGCTTGTGGGTGAGATCGTCTTCGGAGCGCTCGCCGCCCTCCAAAGTTATTGAGGGCCTCATGGTTACCGGGGAGATGGGGAACAGCGTGAGGATGAGCCATTCGGGCCTTCCTCCCCTAATTCCCAATGCTTTCAAGTCCCCGTCCGGGATCTTCTCGAACCTTTCCCTTATAGTCATGGGCGAAAGCTCTTCCTTGTCCTCGTAAAAAGCATAAGGCTTCGCAAAAGTGACCTTCTTCTGCTGCGCATTGCAGTGCGGGCATTTTGCGGCTGTCGCTGTTGACTTCTTCCCGGCTTTCGGGCTCTTTGCCGCGACTGTCATTATCCTTGAGCATTTCCTGCATGTGTGTTTCAGGAGATAATAAACGAATTTTGTGTACAAAACATGAATAATAGGCTTCGCGAGCTCCAGGTATCCGAAATGCCCCGGGCAGTCGCCTATGCCGCCTCCGCATGTCCTGCAGTGGAATCCAGGATCTATAACTCCCATCCTCGGGTCCATCACCCCTCCCTCCACTGGATAGCCGTCAGCGTCATACAAGTCGGACGTCACGATACGCACGCGTGCCATGTTCTTTACCAGTTCGGGTGACATCAGGCTGAATTCCAGTTCCCTGAATTTTGATAGCGCCATATTAGTCCACGCTCGCTTGCTATAGCTCCTCCGTTATTATTTTCGGATAGATTATCATGGATTTCATCTCGTCCACTGCAAGCTTGAATGCATAAGATGTTTCCACCCATGCAATCTCGCTCTCCTTGCACACGCCGCAGTATGTGCGGTTCTTTACGACATCATGTATGGCGACAAGGCCGCACCTCTTGCATATCGGGATTTTCGTGGTGTCAGAATCGAACCGCTCCTTGAGGGTGAGGGCTGCCCCGTGCCCGACAAGGCACTGCTGCTCCATCTCACCGATCCTCAGGCCGCCCCTCTTTGCACGGCCTTCAGTTGGCTGCTTCGTGAGAAGGGTCACCGGGCCGCGGGACCTTGCATGTATCTTGTTCGCGACCATGTGGTCAAGCTTCATGTAGTATGAAAGGCCTGTAAAAATCAAAACTTCATATTTTTTACCCGTTCTTCCATCATAAAGAGCCTCTTTTCCGTCATCCCTGAATCCCATGGATTTCATTGCTTTCCTTATTTCGTCCTCTTTCATGTGGCTGAATGCTGATGCATCCACTCTCTTTCCTGCATAGCTTCCCATCTTGCCTGCAAGCATCTCCAGTATCTGCCCGACTGTCATCCTTGAGGGAATCGCGTGCGGGTTGAATATTATATCAGGAACCACTCCATGCGGCGTGAACGGCATGTCCTCGTGTGGGACAAGCAGACTGACCACGCCTTTCTGGCCGTGCCTTGATGCGAACTTGTCTCCAAGCTCGGGAATCCTGTCATCCCTTATAACCACCTTTAAAAGCTGGCTCGCGTCTATTGTTTCGGAGATTATGACCTTGTCCACTACGCCCCTTTCCCCGTGCCTGACTGTCACAGCGGTCTCGCGCTTGTTCTCCACATCACTGACGAACTCCTCGCCTGAAAGGAAACGGAGCGGAGAAATCTTTCCTATAAGGACTGAATCAGATTCCACAGGAGTCTCCGGATTGATTATGCCGTCATCTCCGAGGTCCCTGTATGCAGAGTCCCCTCGGAAGCCCTTTATTGCAGGGTCAGGAATCGCTATCTCATCCTCCTGGCCTCCCCAGTACTTCTTTTTCAGCGTCTCGTACGTGCGGAAATAGAAAGAGCGGAACATTCCCCTCTCCACGGAGGATTTGTTCATGACAATGGCATCGTTCATGTTGTATCCGTCATGGCACATTATCGCAACCACTATGTTCTGGCCTTCCGGATATTCATCCATTATGCCGCTGACCTTAGTGGTGATGAGAGGTGCCTGCGGATATGCAAGCACGTTGAATTTCGTGTCAGTCCTCACAAGATAATTGTTTGCCATGAGCCCTATTGCCTGACCCACCATCTTCGCTCCGTAGTTAATCCTGTCGCCCCTGTTGTATTCCGGGTAGGGTATAAGGTTTGCTGAAAGGCCTAGCATGCTTATGGGATCAATCTCAACATGGGTGTGGTCTTTCATGATGTCATCCTTTGTCAGGGCTATGAGGCTGTTCTCCTCCTCTTCCGCGTCCAGGTACTCTATAATCCCGTGCTGGATGAGGTATGTCCAGTCTACCTTGCCCTCTTTCATCCGCTCCACTATCTGCTCTGTCAGCCTGGACTTCCCGCTTTCAACAATTATGAGAGGTCTCCTGACGCGGCCATGTGTTGTGTTTATCCGGATCTCCTCGAATTCCGGCAAGTAAGCAATATTAACCTGGTTGGGGATGAGATTCATCCTTCTCTTCTTTCTCACATTCTCAACAAAGTCATTCACGCTTTTCGCTTCCATCAGGAATTTTCCGTTGAAGTAGATATCCGCCCTGACGGTCTTCTTTGGAGCGGGATCTGCAGGTTTTGCATGGGTTTTATGCTCTTTCATTTTATCCTCCATTTCGACTGAAGGCGGCTCTTGCCGCCTTCTATCCAGACAGCGCCTTTATTACCATCTCGTTCTCTTTCGAGTCAAGCCCTGGCGTTATTTCTGCCAGAAGTGCCAGGTGCTTTCTCAGTCCTATGGCAGAACCTTCTGGCGTCTCTGCCGGGCAAAGCCTTCCCCATTCAGTCGGGTGGATTTGCCTGGCCTTGAAATGCTCCTGCGTGGATGTGAGGGGTGAAATCACGGAGCGCAAATGTGAGATCGTTTTTACGTAAGAGCTCCTGTCAAGGCGCTGCGAAACTCCTGTCCGCCCTCCTATCCAGTTTCCTGTCGCCAGAGAGGAGAGAATCTGCTTGGTGACAGCATTGGCCTCTATTATTCCCTGGATTGACGAATGCTTGCCTCTTTTCATGAGCTTCTGGTAATTGTAGCTCATTTTCGCGAGCAGTCCCCACCTTCCAAGCAGTATCGACCGGAAAAGCTGGCCCAGCAGCTCCCCTGACATGAGAAGGCGCTTGTTCCCGTAATGGTCTATGTCATCCTCGGGCATCGCGTTTATCCCGACCATTATGGTTTTCCTGACAACCTTTGCCAGGAATTTCGCTTTCTCAATCCTGTCTTTCGTTTCCTGGCCTATGTGCGGGAGCAGGTACCTGTCAAGGATTTGCGTTACCCTTTCCGCCCTGTAGTCTTCAGAAACCTTGAGCTTCTTCCCCAGAATCTCTATTGCCTCTTCCTTTGTGGTCGCATCTGTCTGGTAAAGGTTGATGTAGAGCTCATTCAAAATTCGCTGCTCATTTGAAATAGCGAAGCATATCTCCTTGTCCGTCTCAAGGCCGAGCGCCTTCATGAGCACGATAACCGGGAGCTTCCTTATGTTCGCGAAGGAGATGTTTATCTCACCGTCCGGCTTCCTCTCAATCACGTGCCTTTGCCTGAATCCGGACTTTTCGGAGTTTATCCTGACGGATACTGTATCCTTCACCTTCTCAAAAATCGTCTTGTTTGAGGAAATCTCCTCTATAAGAACCAGGACCCTTTCCGTCCCGTTAACAATGAAATACCCGCCAGGGTCATGCGGATCCTCGCCTTTTTCAGCAAGCTCCTGGCTGGTCATTCCGTATGTTGAGCAGAGTGTTGATTTAACCATTATGGGGATGTTCCCTATATGCACTGTCTCAGGCTTCTCCTGTATTCCATTAAGGATGGGAGTTATGTCAACATAAACAGGAGCCGCATATGTGAGATTGCGTATTCGCGCCTCATTGGGGTATATCTGCCTTGTGGAGCCGTCTGCCTCCTTTATAGTAGGCTTGCCCATTGAGACCTTCCCGAACCTGAGCTTCAGGTCCCCCACTTCGGGGTTCAGCTTGACCGTTCCTATCTCGTCAATTATCTCCTGCATCCCGTGATCCAGGAAATTGTTGAAGGATTCAATCTGGAAATTGACCCAGCCCCTGTCCTTCTCAAAAGCTCCCATCATGGCTTCAAATGGCATGTTCTAACCCAACCCGGCGGCCTCTCGCCGCCATTTAGCTTGAAGATGCTTCATCATCTTCTGACTCTTTTTCGACTCCTTTCCAACAGTTCAATTGAAGTCGGCTTCTTGCCTGAAGGTGTCTCTTGACACCTTCTTTCTAACAGTTCCAGTTCTATATCCCCAGGATAAACCCTAGGGTAGCACGTAATCGTATTAATGGTGTTTTGTTTTTTCAGCGACAATCCTGTAATACACAGTCTCTCCAGCGGTCTGTGATTTCCTTGTGATTTTTATCACATCGCCTGGCTTTGCCTCTATCTTTTTAATCACAGGATCCGAGTCCAGAATCTTGGGCAGCTGCTTTTCCGTCGCATTTACCTTCTCAAGCAGCTCCTTCTTTTCTGCCGCAGTGAGAATCTCATGCTTAGGCACGAGCTCATGCTTAAGTATGTCTATCTTGGATGGCGCCGCCATAATCATAATATATTACCAATATTATTGAGGTGAGAAATCGACTCAGCCGCCGACTCCCAAATTTTTAAATGAAGTCGGATTTTCGATTGAAGGTGTCTGCGGACACCTTCTTTCTTCGTTCGACTTCTTTCCAAGTTTATACACGGAGAATCTCCATGTTCTTTATGAGGTTCGAGCTGAGCAGGTTTGTCCTCATCCTCTCTATCTTGCCGTTGCATGTGGATGTGTCAACTATGAGGTCCCATTCCGCGACCTTTCCCTTCACTATTGACCTGCTCTTGCTCATGAGCACGTTAATATTGTATCTTGCAAGTATGTCTGCAATGACAGCCAGGCTGCCCGGGGAGTCAGCCATGGTTATCCTGAACTCTGCGGTCTTGTTCCTGACAAGAGGAAGTATCCGCGCCTCTGACTTCTCGTTATCCGGGAGGATAATCACTTCCGTCCCGTCTTCCACATTAAGAAACTTCCTGATATGCGAGGGGATGAGAATCCTCCCCTTCGAATCCAGCTTGGCGATATTGGTATTTCGCATTAAACCACTCTTTTTTAATTGGAAGGTGACTTCGTCGCCTTCAGTCTTTAGTGCCTTTTGGCCTTCACTCCGTTCCAGAAAAATACACCCACTTTTTTTCCCACCAAAGAAAAATAGATTTATCTATAGAGCATGTATTTAAATGCTTTTCGGTTTTTTGTCACTAGTATATATCCTTTGCGGCTGGTCCAGCTTTGCACTTTAACCTCAAGTTGCACTTTTATACGCTCAGATTGGGCAAAAGGTATAAAAACCTATGGAAGGGCATTGAACTCAAGACGATGACCAAAGAAAGGAGTTGAACTTTTATAAAACCAAGAATTACAATCATACTCAGAGGTGATGCTATGTCCCTCTCAAACAGAAGCCTAAGCACATAAAATTGATACCGTTCTTGTGGGCGGCGGTGCTGCTTGCCAGGGCTGAGGCCTTGAACCCTAAAGAATTGGCAACCCCTATCAATGGGTGGTGCGGACATTGTTCCGTTGCGGTGCGGCAAGGATAAAATCGAACTGAACGGATAATCCAATAGCAAAGCAATTCGTTGAGCCCACTCATATTTTTGCATTTGGATCTCCGTATAGCTTTTGACACTTTTTATTCCAATCCAAAAAAGGAAGTATCACTTGTATTTCTTCAGAGGTGTGTTTTGAGCTGCTTATAGTTAACTCATCTATATTCTTCTGGTACATTTTCTGCGATTCTTCGTATGCTTCTTGTGCTGTCTTTCCTTTCACTATTTGTTTGGGTGCTTCTAATGCAGATTCCAGAACAGGTTTTACTTTAGAATCTTCTAATGGTTTAGCGGTTTTATTTCCATCAAAATATAGCCAAAACCAATCATCATAGCCTATGAAAGCTTTTGCTTTGGATTTTCTACCCAGTTCTTTCGCACAGCTACAAGATAATGCGTGAACTATCCTTGAATCAAGCAAATGTTCATTGCTTCCTAATACTATTAGCGGCTCATCGTCTTGTCCGCAAATAGAAATTGGGGAGCCATGTCCATTGAATGCAAGGAAATTTGGATTTTTTGATTTTATATTCTGTTCAACGGACCAAGAGGTTACATTTTTGCCCCGGATAGGGATAGGCTTAATACCATTTTTGCGGGCTAATTCTATTATCGGTTCGCTCCATGCAGATATATAAAAAGTAGTTAAATCCGAATCGGGTAGTGTGATAAGCATAAGCTCACCTTCCAGCAGACCTCATATAGCTAAGATGGGCTTCGATTATTTTCCTTCCTATTTCATCATTGTTTGCATTCCTCACATGCTTTATAAGTTCTTCCCTATTCATTACTCCACCAAAACCAGCTGAGACTAGAGCATTGTCTGGCATGGCTCTCAGGCGAGCTATTACAACTTCGATTTCACTTTGTGTAATCATATAATCACAATATTTTTAATTCGATCAACTTTTTAACTATTTCTTTTGCTAATTGCGTATTATTTTCAATTTCCTTTTTAGCAACATTCCAAGTAAGAGGTTCCCCCCTTACTACGACGACTATTTCTCCCCTGGTTTTAATTGGTAAATTAGAATATAATTCCATGAATTCCCGAGATTTTTTATCATAGTCCATGAAAACACTATTATTTTATATATAAAGTATTTATCGTGCATAGAATATATATTTTTGTTATTGTACCTCCATATAACTCCTGCACCTAAAGGAGGTGAAAATTAGGACTTTAAGTGCAAAGCTTGCTGGTGGGGCTGGTCCGGGGATTTGTTTTTGCTTCTGGCCGGCTTCCCCGGAACATTTTCAAGTATGAGCTTCCTTGCTTCCCTGAAATCAGGGACATTTGGAATCAGGGATTCAAGCTCTGTCTTCCAGATGGAGCTTTTCATGCCCAGCTTTCTTGAGAACTCTCTTGGATTCCATTTCTGGTTATAGTATTCCAGCTTTTTCTTAACAAGGTTCTGGTCAAATTTTACTCCATTGTTCAGGAGGAACCATATGTCATAAACGTCCCTTGCAGTGGTTCTTGTGAGTATAGCCCTTACCTTTTCCGCAAGGATCTCGGGTTCCTGCATCACAAAGACGTCAAAGGTGGGAATCTCCTCCAGGAACCTTCCTATGGTCTTTATATTGGGATTGAGAATGACGTTCTCCCTGAAGCTGAAGTCCATTATGAGCTTGCACAGGCTGAATCTTATTCCGTTATATAGCGGCCCCTTTATCCTGAAAGTCACTTTTAAGCCGACAGGGTATTTTTTTGTCTCCGTTTCGAATTCCAAGTTGAATCTTCTGAGGCCGTCCTCTATCTTTTCTATTTTCATTTCGCTCAGGCATGTGAAATCCAAATCCTCAGAAAATCTGGCAATACCATAGCATTTTTTCAGTGCAGTTCCTCCCTTGAAAACAATATCCTTGCCGTAATTCCTGTAAATGAGGAACAGCAGTATGTTTTGGAAGTAGTCCTTCTCTGCCTGTCCGAGGTTGAGACCGACGGTCTTCGCATATTCCTGCAGTTCTTTTCTTGATATCATATCTTTACCCTCCACTTGCCGTCTATAGTTCCCCATTTTTTTGAAAACGGATTCAGAACCACATAGTTCCTGTCCGGTTCGAATGAGCCTGATATATCTTTCCCTTTTGTCTTTTCAAGAAGGAAGCCTACACGCTTGATGGCAGTCTGGCTCCCTGTCCTTTTGAGGTAATCTATTACCCTTTCTTCCGATATATCGGCGCCTTCAAAGATTTTTCTTATTTCATCGAAATTTCCGCATTCCTTAGGCTTCAGAAAGGCATCTATTAGCAGCTTTTCATTTTCCGCTATGAACAACTCACCGTCATTGGTCATTGTTTTCCTATAGCCAAAGAAATCCTTTAGCGGGATGAATTTTATGGTATAACCCCCGAATCTTATTGTACTCATTCTTCTTGTTGCTGCAACCTGTACTGTGTTTAATATTTGTTCTGTATACCCGAGAAAGGATGAAGCCGACCAGAAAGAAATATAGGAGGGGTAAGTTATGTTGCTCGCTATTACGAATATGTTATCCTTTGTGGTATAGGCGTTCCTTCCCACCTGCTTTATCAACCCCCTTTTCTTCAGCCTGTTTAGCGTTAATTTTGCATAGCTTCTCTTTATGCCTGCAATCCTTTCAATGTCCTGCACCCTGAATACAGGCTTTTCCCTAACCTTTTCCAGAAGTTCTATGGCTTTCATATTATATATTTCTTATTATTAGTATTTAAAGTTATCTTTTTTGATAACTCCAATGCATTTTTTTAAGAATATTTCATTCGCTTATAGCAATCAAATTTTATTACCATAAACTAACGAAATATGAAATTAAGGCACAATGATATCTTGGTTCCTCTTCAGGCTGAACAATCAGAATCTCTTTATTTAAAATCATAAAAATTGATTTTGCCTCTCCTGTTACACCACAGGCCAAGGTTTTGGGATTTTTACTTACTTTTTACTTACTTTTATTAATTAATATATAATATCCAATAATAATTATATATGTACGAATTTTGCGCTCATATTCCAATTCTCTGGTTACACCACAAACCTGATTCTCTGCCTTTCTCCAAAAAAAGCACGCATAGAAAATATTCATTCTCATCTCTTATCTCTCTGTCCAGGAGCGGGTTTGGCTGATGGTCTACGCCAGGTACATAAGAAAAGGGAAGAAAACGTTCGGTCCTTATTACTACAAGAACGTCAGGGACAAGGACGGGAAGGTAAGGAATGTCTTTATCGGGACAAAGCCTCCTGTGGACTATTTTGTGAGACCATATTACAAGCGCTCCAGATTCCCTAAATCTCCCATGATAAAGGCAGGCCTTTTTCTTGCAGTCATGGTTGTGGTTTTTTTCGGATTCTCGTACACCTCCTTCTTTATTGCAAGGGAAGCCGTTTACACACAGGCTATCAACATCGGCACCGCAGAAAATATCACATACCAATGGTCTCCTGAAAACCAGGGAAATATCACATCCTTCCGGATTTCAGGCTCATTCACAGGAAATGGTACTGTGAGGGTCTGGCTGAAAACAAAGGAGAAAGCATATCTTGTTTTTGACTCCTCAAAGCTTGAGCTCATGAACTTTACCGCTGAAGAGTCTCCTGTTACAGGATTCCAGATATTGGAACAGGAAACCAATGCATCAGAAATAACAACTGAAAACCTGACAGCAAACACAACAGAAAATATCCCGGAGAACCTAACCCAATTGCCGGAAATCGTTCCAGAGGAAGAAGCCAATATCACAAGTGAACTGAATATTTCTGAAGAAACTATAACCGAAAACGTCACACCTGAAGAGAATGTAACTGGGATAGCGGGCAACCTAACCAATGAAACATCAGTTTCTATACAGCAGCCTCAGCCGATTCCAAAGGAAATCATTTACAAATTCTATGAATCGTGCATGGAAACCTGCTCGATTGGCCTCTCGGACAAAGAGTACACGCTTGAGATAGAGATAGAGAACGGGACTGTCCTGAACATAGACAATGCGGTTTATACTGTTTCGGAGAAGAGAGCAAACAGGCCGCCTGTTCTGCTGAAAGACATTCCTGACATGACAATATACCCTGGAGGGAATGCGACCATAAACCTCTCAGAATACTTCTTAGACCCCGACGGAGACCCGCTGGAATTCTCCTTCATTGCGGAGGAGCAGCTCACTGTTTCCATAGACTCAGGAATCGCCACAATAAAGACAGACCCGAACTTCGGGGGGGATTCGAAGCTCGTTTTCCTAGCGAGTGACATGGAAGAGAAGACCCGCGGGAACGAGATAACCATTTACATAAGGAAGGTGAACAGACCGCCTGAGGGGAGGGTCCCTGACCAGGTTATGGATATGAACTCCTCCCTGAAGCTGGAACTTTCCAAATACTTCTCAGACCCGGACGGGGATAAGCTCACGTATGAGGTTCTTCCGAATGAGAATCTCGGGCTTGAACTGAAAGGGGATAAGCTGTCTGTCCTTGCAAGCGACCAGGAAGGTTTGTTCGCAATCGTTCTGAATGTTAGCGACGGTAAGGGATTCATGCTTTCGGAATTCTCCGTCAAAGTCTTACCAGGGACGGAGAAGGAGCTGGTTAAGCAGGCCAAGGAGCTTGAGAATAGGTTTGCTGTCACTGTCAGCAGGCTGGAGAAGGTCGGAGGGAAGTACCAGGTTGAGTTCAGCAAGGACAATTCGCTGGTTAAGATATTCGGCCTGGAGAACCTCACGGATGTAAATGATATCAGGACCGTGCAAGTGGACAGCGTTGTGCTCAGGAACAAGAGCGTAAGTCTTGGGACTCCTGTTTTTGCGGCTGACATCCCCGGAATCCAGAGCGCGGAGATAACCCTGGAGAGAACAGGAAGATTGAATGCCATTCTGGAGTGCCCTGCCTATGATTTCGCTACTGACTCTTGCCCGGAGTGGGTTCCCACACAAATCCCGTTCACGGACAACGGGACGCATGTGAGCTTCACTGTTAAAGGGTTCTCGGGTTATGCAGGAGCGGACATAACCATAATAAACGTGTACAGCCACCCGACCCTGGGAGGGAACTGGACAGTGGAGTTCAACACTACTGGTTATGCGAACCTCACAATCACGTCTGTGAACGGGACGAACTGGTCTGACTCGAGCGAGAGTTATGACCTGAGGTTCCTGGAGATAAGGTGCGGGAGCCAGATCCTGAACTATACATGGCTTGATTATGGCCCAGGGAACGGCTCTGTGTTCGTGGAGAATTATTCATGCTCAGACACTGGTTATGAGGTCTCCAAGGTGCTTACAGGGGGCAGGCATTACCTGGAGTTCCTTTTCGGGAATGATACGGGGTACGCGTACAACACTGTGTTCACCTGCAGCTCATGCACAGTCTGCTCCCAATACCTCCAGAACAGCTCCATGTCCTCGGGAGACACTCTCCAGCTCACCGCGGACCTCTCCGCTGCAGGAACCTGCATCCAGTTCAACGGGAAGGACAACATCACGCTGGACTGTGATGGGAAGAAGATATACAGGACGTCTGACGGAGATGGAATGGGGATAAACGTGTCTTTCTACTCGAACCTGGACTCGGACGGGATAACCATACAGAACTGCCCGAATGTCTCTTACTTCCGGTACGGGATATACATGAGGTACTCGAACAACTCTGTAGTGAGGAACAGCTCGGCGTTCCTGAACACGTACTCATCAGGCTCAGGGGTTTATGTGCGAAACTCAGGGAACATCACGCTTACGGGGGTGAACACATCACAGAATTATGGGGGGGGTTATCTTTACTCC
>JAPLVB010000010.1 GCA_026397335.1 Candidatus Aenigmatarchaeota archaeon | reverse complement strand
GAAAAACATGAAAAAACTAATACCCCTTCGTTTTTTGCTTCCTGGACAGCAGGAACAAAATCACTATCACAAGCCACAAGAACAGCTTTCTGTATGTCTCTACGGATGCTCAATTTTACCAAGTCTATCGTAAGCTTTATGTCCACTCCCTTTTGCTTAAAACCACCATAAGGAAGCTTAATCAAATTACCCAGCCTTATTTCAAAACGTGGCAGTTTTTTCAATGAATAAATGAATTTGTCCATTCTGGAGGTTCTTTCTCTCTCTTCTTCTGTGGGAGGATTGCTCTGGTATGGCATGCAGTCATAGAAATATGTCCTGTACCATTCGGCGTTAACCTTTTTGCATAACCACTGCGAGAATTGTTCAAAATCCAAGCCTTCAGCTGATAATGCTGCTACCACTCTTTTGAAATATCCGTTATCAATTAGTACTGCTGCCTTATCCATAATACATCAAATAAAAAGCAGAATAAATTACTATCGGCACAAGTACCGATAGCGAGCATAGTTAACAATAATAGTAAAGAATAGGCTTATAAAACTATCACCTCAGCCTCACGGCTTCCGGGCTTTTTACACAAAACCTATCCTCAGCATTTCTTTCGGATGCGCAAGCATCTTCATGAAGCTCTGGAAAGACCCTGCAAGGCAGCCGCATTCTGAACAGTCAGCATTGTTCCCGAAGCACTTCCGCCTTTTCCATGACACGTCAAAATGCAGCACACCATATCCCCAGTAGCATGAATTCCTGTGATCAGAGCATTCGTACCATTTTATCATGGAGCTGCTCACGAGAAAGTGCTTGGGGTATACCGATTTAACGCGCCTCATCTCTGCTATTATCTCCTTCCTTTCTTCCTTCTTTATGACAAAGCGGTCAACCCCGGCAATCGGATGGCTGGCGTGTGAGAACACATTGCACACAACCCCACCGAACCCGCTGTCCTTTGCGATCCTGACAGTATCCTCCAGCTCCCTGTAATTGTCCTTCATCAGGGTCATGTTTATCACGACGCGCCTGTCACCGGAGTAGTTTTCCATGGCCCGGGAAAAGGTCCCGTCCCCCCTGATCGAATCATTGGTCTTCTCAGAGCCGTCTATCGAGACGAATAGCCTGTGGTTAAATTCCTCCGGTATTTTTATCGTTCCGTTGGTTATCACATAAACAAACGGAAATATTCTGTCTGCCAGCATAAGTACATCCTTCCTTAAGGTAGGCTCTCCCCCCACCAAAAGAACGGCTCTTATTCCTGATCTGTGAAGCCCGCGAAATCTTTCCTCCCAAACCTCTATGGGAAACTCCTCCTTCCTGAACTCACCCTTTCCATGAAAGTGATAGCAGTGTTCGCACCTCAGGTTGCAGTTATCAGTCACGTCAACCTCTGCTGTGTGCTTTGTCCCCAGAACAAGCCTTTTTGACTCGAGCCACGATAAATAAGGTATAGCAAAAGCCTTTCTCATAATAGAATATAGCTCGCAAAGTATAAATCACCTCAGCCTCACAGCTTCCAGGTTCTTCGGCGCAAGAGTCTCGACCCTGAATATCTTGTGCAGGTCCCGCGCGAAATCTGTGGTCTTGTGCTGTTCCCCGTGGTTCACTATTATCCTCTCCGGGCGGGAGCCAAGCTTGTGCATATAACTTAGAAGCTGGTTCCTGTCAGAATGGCCGCTTAAACCTTCTATCGTCTGGACCTCCATCCCCATGTTTATCACGCTGGTCTTGCCTGTGGATGAGCGGACAGGTATCTCCTTCCATCCCTTCTGCAGGCGCCTGCCAAGCGTTCCTTCAGCCTGATATCCAACAAACATCAAGGTATTTTTCTTGTCAGGAGCGAGTCCTTTCAGATACTCCATTGCAGGCCCGCCCACAAGCATGCCTGACGTCGCGATTATCACGCCCGGTTCTCCTGAATCTATTACAGAGTTCCTCTCCCTTGGGGCAACATACTTGAATATCTCGGAAATGAATGGGTTCTTCCCGTGGTGGAATATCTCCCTCTGCATCCTCTGTGAAAGATACTCAGGGTAGGCAGTATGGATTGCAGTAGCGTCCCAGAGCATGCCCTCTATCCAGACAGGATAATCGAACTTCATGCTCCCCAGAATAGCCATAATCTCCTGCGCCCTCCCGACCGCGAAAGAGGGCATGAGAACTTTCCCACCTTTCTTTATGGTCTCATCTATAACCCTGAATAAGTTCATTTCCGCCTCCTTCATGGAAGGGAAGAAATCATTTGGAGCTCCGTAAGTGGATTCTATTATGAGGGTCTCAACGCGCTGGAAATCCGTAAAAGCAGGGTCAAAAAGCTTCGTGGGACCGAACTTCAGGTCTCCTGTATAGAGGATGTTGTGGAGGCCGTCCCCCACATGCAGGTGGACAAGCGAGGAGCCGAGAAGATGGCCTGCTGGCTGGAGCGTGAGGCGAATGTTCCTGGCTATATCAGAAACCTCCCCATAGTCCAGGACAACTGAATGCTTGACAGCCTTCTCAATCGCTTTTTTCGAATAATTCACCTGCTTGCCCTCCTTCTGGCACACGTCTATATAGTCAAGGCACAGCAGAACCATGAGATCTCGGGTGGGAGCTGTGCAGTAAAGGGGGCCTGTATAGCCTGCCTCATAAAGGTGGGGTATGTATCCGCAGTGGTCAAGGTGCGCATGCGAGAGGACAATGGCATCCAGCTTCTCAAGAGAGAACTCAGGGGCATTCAGGTATGGGAACTGGTCGGAGGCCACATCAATCCCGCAGTCCACAAGAACGCTTGAAAGCGATGTCTGGATCAGCAGGGAGCTTCTCCCGACCTGCCTGAATCCTCCCAGTGTCGAAAGTCGCACCCATTCCTTGTTCCTGTCATAGCCTGCGTCAGGCTTCTGGTTTATCTTCTGGCCAATCATGTTCAGGAACTTCTTGCGGTAGTCCAGCTCGGAGTGAAGGAGGTTCCGAACAGCCCGGACCACATCAGACTTGATTGCAGGGGCGCGCTCTATCTTCGGAAGCCACAGGGTCTCGTTCTTTATCTTCTTGAATGTCTCCCCGCCCTTTCCTATTATGAGGCCCGGCTTCTGGGCCTCTATCACAACCTTCCCCAGTTCAGGCTCGAAATAAATCTCCACTATGCCCGCGCCTTCCGGCACAATCTCCTGTATGAGCTTCTTTGTTTTTTCAGGGTCGGAGCATATTGATATGTCAGGCCTTATCTCCACCCTCTTTTTCAGCTCCTTTACCAGGCCCTTTACAGAAGTCTCGCTGTCGCGGAAAAAATCCTTGTTCTTGGTATACATCACTATCTCAGAGCCCTCGAACTTGACTTCCGAGATTTTCGCGTCAGCAGGAAGCTTCTCCTGCATCTCCTTTAGAATGCTCATTCTCTCACTTGAACTGTTGGATAGAAGGCGCTTTGCATTCGTTCACCTTCGTTCTAATTATCTCGCTAAAATTCGATAAGTCCATTTTAAAACCGTTGTGCAGCAAAAACGCCGTAAACATGATTACTGGCTAATCAGCTTTTTTACTTCCTCATCCGAAAGCTCGTGTAATCCCCTGCTATCCACCACTGTTATGTCAATCCCGCTCCCGCCGGAAGCGATGTCCCTCTTTACTGCAGAACTTATTGACCTCACAACGAGCTTCTTTGCCTCTTCCAGACCAATATTCTTTTTGTATCCGTCTTCCAGAACCCCCAAAGCGATGGGAGAGCCGGAACCAGTTGAGAAGTATTCTTTCTCCTCCAGAACAGAGCCGTCCGCACCCAGGCTGAAGACTCTTGGCTCATCATCATAACCGCCTATAAGAAGCTGCACGTAATAGGGGTAGAACCTTCTTGCATAAAGTATGTTTGCTATAAGGTACGAGGCAGCCTTTACGCTTATCCTTCTCTCCTCGCTCAGTCTGTAAAGCTTGAGCTCGGCCTTTATGTACCTCTCTAGGGCCTGTGCATCTCCCACAAGGCCCGCTATGGTCATGGCTATGTGCTCATCCACCTGAAGAATCTTATGAGTGGTCTTGCTTGCCACGAGATAGCCCATGGTAGCCCTTCTCTCTGCTCCAAGAACTACTGCGCCATTGCATACAAGCCCGACAGTTGTAGTTCCTGACTTTAGTTTTTCAATCTTTTCGTCCATATAGAACCAGCTCGAGTATTTTTTATTCAATGTGTATTTGGTATTTATAAAGGTTTTTGACTATACCCCGAGCATGCTAACCGAACAGGAGCACACTCGAGGTTATCGTGAGCATCAGGAAGAGCAGGTACATTACATCCTTTCGAGCTGCCGCGATTCTGGAAAGAAGGCGTCACATCAGACCGAAGGTGGCGCGGCCCCCTTCCAGCCAAGGACGCCTTCAGTCAAATCAGCCGTAGAGCAAAATCCCTTGAATTGAACGATATTAGGCAAATAACAGTATTTTGGAGGTAACAATAAGCATAAGGAAAAGTACATACATCAGAATGAAGATCATTCCTTCTTTCTGGCCTATCCCTCCCCTCTTGACCAGGCTGTAGAACAGGAAGCTGTTCGCTATAATTATGAAAGCGAGAGGTATTGTGTACATTGCTGAATCTATGATGGTTGGGGATATCATAAGGGAGAGCCCCAGAATCAGGGTAAGGTTTATTACAGTGCTTCCCAGGATGTCCCCTATGGCAAGCGAGAACTGCCCCTTCCTTATTGCTGTGAAATCCAGGGTAAGCTCGGGAAGAGTGGTCCCGAATGATATTAATGTCATGCCTATAAGGGCCTCTGAGATACCCACCACCCTTGCTATCTCCGAGCCGGAGGAAACCACAAACTGCGCACTAACTATGGTCGCAAAAAGCCCCGCAAAAAAAAGTATAAAGGCCCCTTTCCACTGCCTTTTTGTGATACCGTCCTTTATATTCACCTTGAACTTGGTCTTGATAGTGAAGAAGCAGTAGAAAACGAAAACCATCAGCAGTATAATCCCTTCATAAAAACCCACAAAGCCTTTTGAGAGCATGAGGGCAGGGACAATGCTTATAAGCAGGAGAAGCTCCGCGCTGTCCAGCATGTGCTTCCTCTCCACATCCACCCTCCTTATAAGAGTGGCTATTCCCAGCACGAGGCAGATGTTCGCGATGCTGGAGCCAAGCGCATCCCCAATGGCAAGAGCGCTTTTCTGGGCGAAAGAAGCGGTTACCACAACCATGAAATCAGGCATGGCCACAGCAAGGGCTATTACTATGAAACCTATGGAAAGCTGGGAAATCCCCGTGTACTCGGTTATTATCATGGAGGAGTCTATGACCATCTTGGAAGCTTTGGCCAGTATCACAAGCGCCCCAAAGAAAATGACAAGCTCGACTATCATGATTATTTAATTGGGAGAGGCGGGATAAATAAACCGCTTTTTAGAGCTGCCGCGATTCTGGAAAGACAGCCTTTGGCTGTCAGTTTCAAATCAGCGGCTGAGCAAAAACCACCTAAATACAAAAAGCTTTTCGAGGCTTCATGATTCTAGAAAGAAGGCGTCACATCAGACCGAAGGTGGCGCGGCCCCCTTCCAGCCAAGGACACCTTCAATCGAAAATCAGCCGTAGAGCAAAACCCTATATTACCAATCTTTCAGCTCTTTCTCTATGAGCTCCTTCATATCCGCCCTCACATAGGAATGCCCCACACCTTCAGTCACGAGGAATTTCTTGGGTTCTCCTGCTTTCTCGAAAGTAGCTTTTCCTAAATCAAAAGGCACCACGTTATCATTCCTTGAGTGCATCATTACCAGGGGCCTTGGGGATATTCCGGCCACATAATGGTTCGGGTCTATTGAATCCAGGAACCTCATGACTTGGGGATCTTGATTCTGCTGGAAGCCATAACCAGAGCTGCTGATTATGAGGTCTCCTGCTATCCCTTTCTCTATGGAACTCGCTATAATCGCATACCTTCCACCCATGCTTTCTCCTGAAGCGTAAATCCTGCTTCCATCTATTTCCGGCCTGGATTTCAGAATGTCATAACACCTCAATCCATCATAAACCATCTTGTGCTGGACAGGCTCCCCACCATTCGCAAATGTCTGGTAATCACTCTCCATAGTTGGGACAAAACCATCTGTCTCGCCCCATCCCCTCTGGTCTATAATCAAAACAGCAAAACCCATTTCCGCGAGGTCTTTTCCCATACCTCCCCATTCCCCCTCCTTGTTCATGGTGGCTCCATAAAGGATGAAAATTCCTGGGATTTTCCCGTTCCTGGATTTGGGAGAATTTCTGGGAATGGCAAACAGGGCGTAAATTTTCTGGCCCCTGCTCTCGAACGTAAGCTTGTACATGCTCACGTTCTCGTCCTCTTTGAGAAGGGTTTGTGTATAGTTAACAGCAGGTCTGTTGGTGTAAGAGAGAAATCCGTCTTGGGAGACTGAGTAAGAATCTTGGGGAGAGGTGCATCCTGAAAGCAGGACAGCCGCCACGAGCAGCAGGAAAAGGAGTTTTTTCATGAACAGAATTTGTTTGCTGGATTAAAGCGCTTTGCTAAGCCCAGTTCGCCGTTGGAATCTTTGATTTTTCCCTCAACCCTTGAGCCAAGCCCCGGTTTTCAGGAGGGAGAACGAGACAAGGAAGGCAAAGAAGTTCCCAATGGGGAAACCCATCCATATTCCATTCAAGCCGAAAATTCCCACAAGTCCGTATGCCACCCCCACGATCAGCGCCCACCTAACAATATTGATGACAAACTGCAGGTCCGTCCTGCCCGCTCCTTGGAATGCCGAGCCTATTATGATATTCATCCCGAGAAACACGTAACCGAAAGCTATTATCTGGAAATATGCAGCGCCTATTGCCAGGACTTCCGGATCAGAAGTGAAAGGAGAGAAGATGATCTGGGGCACAAAGAACCAAACAATGGAGAAAAAGACCATGAAGGCGAAGGCCGCAAAGGTGGCGGCTGTCACGGCCTTTCTTGCGCGCTCCGGCTTGCCTGCGCCAAGGTTCTGCCCCACGAAAGGAATCACAGCAGTTGCCAATCCTATGATTGGAAGTATTGCCAGGGACTCAAGCCTTATGCCAACCCCGAAAGCTGCTATCGCGTTAACCCCGAATCCCCCGACAAGCCCCATGAGAAGGATAAGCCCGATGCTATTTATGGACTGGCTCACGGAGGAAGGCAGACCTATAGTTATAATCTTCCTGAAAATTGAACTGTTCCACCTGAAGCATTTGGGGTCAATAGTGACAGAGGTCCTTCCCCTCAGGACATAACTTATGTTCAGGAAGATGCTTATTGCCTCTGCAAACACTGTCGCGACAGCCGCTCCAAAGAGGCCAAGGCGTGGAAAAGGACCAATGCCGAAAATCAGGAGCGGATCAAGCACAACATTAAACATGAACGCAATGAAGAGGTTCCTAGCAGGGGTGGTTGTGTTCCCATCAGCGTTAATTATGCCCTGTGCGATTGAGTCAAGGAAAACGAAAACGAAGCCGATGAATATAAGGTTGGAATACTGAAGGGTCATTGCCAGTATGTCCCCGCTCACGCCCATGAATGTGAAGAGCTGCGGGGAGAATATCAGCGCAAGCACGGAGATTATGGCCCCTGTGATTCCTGCAATTAGGAGGGAATGCTCGGCTATGTTGTTTGCAAGCTTCTTGTGTTTCCCTCCTATTGCCTGGGAGATTAGAGCTGTGGAACCGATAGCCAGGCCTGAGGCGACTGCTATGAAGATGAAGAACACAGGGAAGGTGACGCTTATGGCAGCAAGCTGGTCAGTCCCCAGCATCCCGACAAAGAAGGTGTCCGTGATGTTTAGACCTATCCTCAGAAGCATTCCTGCCACAACAGGCCCCGCAAGCAGGAAAAGCGTCTTCCATACCCCGCCTTTTGTGAGGTCTTTCCCTTTCCTGGGATTTTTCCTGTTCATAAAATCACCGAAATAGTTCAAATAATGGAAATCGGAATAAAAAGGACTGCTTATAAAACAAAAAAGGAATACTTTGGCATGGCTTATGATGTCCTGAACAGGCTGAAGGCAGATGGCATGCTGAGGCACTGTTCGATAGTTGTTTCTGACAAAAATGCTCTCAGGAAGCACAAGACACTTTTCGGAAGGGACATATCGGGATTCACAAGGCTGTGCATACAATTCCGCGGTGGCGAAACCCACCAGGAGATTCTCTCCGTCCCTATGGAATCCGTGCAGGAGATACGCTTAGGCAAGAAGGCCGTCTTCGCAAAAAAGAAAAGGATAGAGAGGATATATCCAAGGTAATTTCTAACATATGTATATAAAGTTTATACCGATTTCTTAAGAATGACCGTGAAGCTCTTGCCAGATGAAATTAGCAGGCAGATTAGGAACATTTACAATGGCATAAGGGACTATAGCGGGTATTGTTTAAACAAATCTGTCTGTTCAAATTTTTGCTGCACGGACGAGGTGCCGATGTCATATGTGGAGTTTGCCTACTTGAGTGATTTCTTACACACAAAACTTCCTGAAGAGAAGGTAAAAGAAGTTTTGAAGCAGCCTAAGATTCTACGCGAAAATATAATTGTGGAAGGAGAGAAAATATATCAACTTATATCATTGGATGGAAAGAACACATATTCTTGCAAAATCCTTGATGATAGCGGATGCATTGCATATCTTGCAAGGCCTTTCAGATGCAGGACTCATATAAGGGATGAGAGGACTCATATAAGGGATTATAAGAGAGGTTTGTGCAGGCCGCAGGGTTCCGAAGAAATTGATCACAAATCATGGAGAAGGGTATGGAGGCTGGATGACTCCATACAGAAACCGGGAAAAGCGAAAAAGGAAAATTATATAGACTTTTGGGCAAGGGAAATTGGGCTAATTTCGTGAAATGCGCCGACCGGGGCGCCGGGCTGAGCTATAACGCGCCGCCTTTCTTAAGACAGTTGACGTGAGGGATATATAAAAGCGACGGGGACTGTGATTGCCGAGGTTTGCCATACTATAGTAACCGGCCTCACAATCCCCCACATAACGTATCTATATGGGTAAAATGCCCAGCAGAAGGCCAGAAATCGCCTGCAAAGCCCCTGCTTTCAAGATTTATGGGCATTCTAGGCCCTAACCAAGGAGGTTATGAGGAACACTTGGCGGTCATTTTTAATCTAAATACTAAGGTTAATATGGGTAAGTGGGATGATTAAAAAGAGAATTTGTAGCAAATGCGGCGGAAACGTAAGACGATTGGATCAGAACTGCTACCAATGCAATAAATGCTTTAAAATTTCTTGTGGAGAAGATGACAGCAAAAAAACAAATTAAAGAAAACAATCGAAAAATCGAGGATAATAAACCTTCTTTATCAAAGGAAAATAAAGAACTAATGAGAAAAAATCTAATGAAAAATCTCAGATGTCAAGGATTTAGTATTGTTAAAAATACACTTGTATTTGATTCATCTTCAAAAGAAAATCTTAGGAAATTGAATAGCCACTCGGTGGAATTTGTTTTGGAAAAAAATAAATGGTTAATAGACAAATACGACGATACTTTCTTAAAAAAATATATAGTTGATGGAAAATCTCTCGACCCGAAAAATATTGAAGCGAGAATTGTTCAAGTAGAAGATGACTACCATGCTGCTCTATTTAGGTGGATAAAATTACATTGGTCTATACCTATTTCTGCCGGATATGGTAGAAGGCTGAGATACATAGTTTTTGATGACACCAATGGTGGTGTTATAGGAATAATAGGCCTCGGTGATCCTGTATATTCCCTTACAGACAGAGACAATCTTATTGGATGGTCACCAGGACAGAAATCTACTAAGCTAAAGCACCTGATGGACGCCTTTGTTCTGGGTTCTGTTCCACCATATAATATGGTACTTGGTGGGAAGCTTGTCGCATCTTTAGTCGGATCCAAAGAAGTTTTCAACGATTTCAAGAAGAAGTATGGTGGCAAGAAATCTTTAATAAGAGGGGAATGTTTCGATGGAAATCTGGTCGCTGTAACAACCGCATCTGCATTAGGAAAAAGCTCGCTTTATGATAGAATAAAGATTCCTGGTGGACCCGAATTCATGCATATTGGCTGGACAAGGGGCTCTGGGGAATTTCACTTTATGAACGGATATTATGAAAAGCTTTCTGGAATTGTAAAGTCTTCGGGATATACAGGTAAGAACAAGAAATGGGGATCTGGTTTTAGAAGTCGAAGGGTAGTTGTTCGAAAGGCGCTTAGTTTGCTTGAGTTGCCAACCAAATTCCAGTACCATGGAATCAAAAGAGAAATATTCATGGCCCCATTAGGAGAGAATTGGAAAGACTTCTTATTAGAAAAGCACAAGAGATTCAAGCCTTACGATATGCCTGTAGCTGATATCTCTGAGTATATGAAGGAAAGATGGATGATTCCTAGATCTCAAAGGTATAATAATTATAAATTTTTCAATAGCTCATCATATTCATTAGGGAAAATTAATCTTTAGGAATTCAGATGGGTAAGATAGGGCATTGAAAAATAAGGGTCTACCTGAAAGTGAAAGTGGAGATATAGGACCTATTGCCATAAATGGATACTCTTTTTTCCTTATTGAGCTTTGGGGGTCTTTAAAGAGCTGATAAAGCCTTAAAGCATCATCTAATCCACCAATCAAATCTCTAAGTGAGTTTCGTTCCATACCCCATGCAAGTCCAAAACCAAATATATGAATTCTAAGTTGACTTATTATTTCCGTGGACAGGCTTGCCAAAGTCTGACTAATAAACATCCATCCAAGTCCATATTTTCTTGTTGTCTGAACAGAATCTATCAACAGCGCCCTTAATTGCTGAAGATGTTCAGAATCTGGAGTATCCCTGGGAGCTAATCTATGCGCTTCATCTATCACTATGAGTGAATTCAGCAATGTGTGTTCATTAAATTTCTTTTCCGCGGTTGCCACAATTTTAAGCAGAAATTCGTTTATAACCGTCAACTTTATTGATTCGTTCCATAGTATGTCCTGTGGTACTTCTGCTTGAGATAAATTTACAATCGTTATCTTGCCGTCACTATTACCTAACTTTTCTACTATGTTCTTGATGTAATTTGCATTCGTCTTTCCCTCAGTAGTAAAGAGATTGGCTATTCGTTTCCATATTTCATAAAACTCTTCTACATCAGCATTTTCATAGTTACTTTGTATTCTTGCAACATAATCTTTTCCGCTGTATATGTTTTTTTGAACTTCTTCTTGGCCCAGAGCATCCCAAACCACATTGAAAACTTCTCTCTTGTGTGCCGTCCAAGGTTTTATCTCCTCAGCTGATTTAAAGGCCTTCAATGTACTCAAAGTTCTGCCTTTGGGATTCAGAATCTTAGATACCTCAGCACCAGCCCTTTTTCTGTTATCTTCGTGTATTATTCCCAGTCTTTCAAAAAACCCAGAGTCAACAAGTATTTTAATAAATATATCCCATCCAGAAAGCACAAGATTGTGCAAATTGTATATATCAATCTTTTTACCGACTTTGTCTAATGCTGCTTCTGTTTCTTTGCTCACGAGATTCTTAGATAGTTCTCCTTGAGGATCTAAAACAAAAATCGACATGTTTTTATGTCGAGCATATCCCATCATCATCATTTTTGCTAAAACAGACTTTCCAGATCCAGTTTTTCCAAATATGCCTATGTGATACGCTTCGCCTGCTCCACCAACTGAATCACCAAAATGTTTGAACCACATTGGCATCTTTATGTCTGTTCCATAGGCCTTTCCCAAATAGAACAATTCATTTTTATATTCATTAAACAGAGAACTCATTATTTTTTCATCCATCAATTTTACATATGTACCCGTAGATGGTACAGTACCAAATATACTTGGCTCTATTCCATCAGCATCTACAGAAAAAACTGCACTGGTTATTAATTCTGCAATGTGTATATCTTGCCTTTCCGTCACTGGAGGGACACAACCACGTTGACGTATTAATCCACGCATTGTTGGATCTTCTGACCATGTATTTTTCATGTTCACTTCTACAATCTGCCCCAATGCATAGTTTGATTTACTTTCCTGAGGATAACCGAAAATGCAAAGATTCCCTACTAATTTTTTGTCTATTGCTGTACCAAGTATATCTATTGTTACATTGGAAGTCGAAGAAGGAGAACCTATAACGCCTATTCTTTCTCCGCTTTCAATCGCTTTTTTTAGATTGTCTGTCATAAAATCACTTATTTATCCCCACTCGGTTCTATATCCGTGTGTAGCTATCAATATATCTCCTACGTCACCTTTCCAGCTCTCTGTTATTTCTTGTGTTGCGGATCTTCTTATAGCAGGTAGCGCCGTTGATAAATGCTTTACCATTCTATCTGCAAGATATAATGGATATGGTTCCATGATAGAAGGGCTTACACATTGAATTTGTAGTGCTTTCAGAAGAATAGAGAGTCTACTGCTGTTTTTTGCGACGGATTCTGTGACCTCTACTCTTATCACAGGCATAAAGTCAGAAGGTCTGTAATATATTATACATAATTTAGGAAATAATGAATGTGTTATTTCTTGCACTAATGCTTCTATTTTATCTCTATCCTGTAGATCTGTTGGGACTTTTATGTGTGCACTTTCTTTAACCTCTAATGGACCTATAAACTCATCCCCCTTTAAAACAAAGTTAAGCAGACCCCTGTCTTCATGATTAGGTAGGCCCAACCTTTCACATACTTCATTTTTTGTTGTATACTTCGGTAAAGCTGCAAAGATTTTATCAGATCTGGATGATGACAAGACTATTTTATAAGCGTTTAAGGCATCTACAAATCCAGGGAACTTTACATTATCTTCATTTTGCACATCTTTTCCCTTCAAAAAAACATTTTTCAGATTTGTTGGCGATTGTGAAATTGCAACTGTTGCATTATTTAGGAATATTCCATGTGTAAGAAAAGAGCCATCTAAAAACACCACATCGTGAGGGGCGTGAACGGCTAAATGTAATTCAATACTAGCGGACATCCCCCTTAATACTTGGGAAGTTGCTTCATTATGAGTTGTTAAGTCTATATGCGAGAAAAACCTTGGTTTTGGCCAATATCTCTTTTCGGGCCCTGGAGGAGTTAAGCCCTCTACAGCTACAGCCGCTACGCAAGCAAAGTCAGTAGAAACAAGTCTCTCTAATGCATATGCTCCATCAATACCACAGGAAGTTGGGTAGATAGATGGCGTAGGTAAATTGTTTATGTTGTGCAATAATCCTTGTTTTTCTAATGTTTTTCTAATACTTTCTTTCTGTTCAAATATCTGGCCGAATTGACTAGACATTTCTATGCTTATTTGTTTAGAACGCAAAAGCATTTCTTCTACTAACCCTTCGGGTAATTCCTCAAAAGGCGACTCTCCGACGGTTGCCATAAGCGATAAATATTTCAAACGCTTAAATAAAGGATTCAATACGGCAATTAACGTTAGTA
The DNA here is from genome assembly GCA_026397335.1 of Candidatus Aenigmatarchaeota archaeon. Taxonomy (GTDB): domain Archaea; phylum Aenigmatarchaeota; class Aenigmatarchaeia; order QMZP01; family QMZP01; genus JAPLVB01. Next base: position 31,525 of record JAPLVB010000010.1, on the reverse strand, counting down.
TCGCTTTTATAACAATTGTGTTTTTCGCCATCAAGGTCCCTTCTTAACTCCCCACCCAAACCAAGGATTGTTCAATGTAAACGACTCACCACACTCAGCCCAAAACGCCCACGCTTTTTCCGTCAGGGAATACCAATAAGCCCCCTCATACTTTTCTCTTCCCAGCCATCCGGATCTATATGCCCGCTTTAACCTGTTCTCAGCGGTGGTGAGCGGTACCTGGAACGCATCTGCAATCTCCTTTGCATCAACCACCGTGCCCAAAATGTATTCAAGCAGCTGCCAGCGCCAAATGTTCATAATGCACCCTCCCTTCTATAGAATTAGTGGCCTCAAACTATCTTATTCGAAACCCTAGTTCACGGCTAGATGTATTTTACCCTCAATTTCCATCATATTTTACCACAAATTCACGCCTTGGCTGCAATAATATTCTGTAATAAGTTTTTCCATAAAATTCATATACTATTCATGAAGTTTTCACACACTATTTTCCGGTCCCCTTTACCATCTCCAAGACAAAGAATGTCCCCATGCCTATTTACCCTTGGAAAGGACCAGCCCGCACATATATGAGACCAAACCAACCCCAAACAAGGAGGTCCTTGACCAGAACTCCGCAGGCGTATAAAATGTCCCAACAATTAGAAATGCCATTCCAGCCGAAAGTGCAACGACCGCTCCTTTTGTCCTACCATCCCCTTTCATGATATCACCCCATTCTCCTATCTATCTTTACCTTTCCCCTTCCTGCTTCAGATATGAGTTCCCTTTCCTTGAGCGATTTTATAGCGTCATCCACTTCGCTCCTGGTCATCCCCTGCTCAATACCCATTCTCTTTATCTCTCTTATGGGAATTTCGCCCTTAGGGTGCAGCTCCTTTATTATTTCCCATACCAGCATGAGTCGCATCCTGCGCCCCTTTATCTCTCTCTCATTCTGGATGCTGTCCACACCAAAGAATTCTGCGAGGGGGTCTTTCTTCCTCTTCTCAGCTCCCCAATTATCAAAGCATTTTTCGCTGCAGAACTTGAGCGGCACGAACTCATCTCCAATCTTCCTTATGCTGCAGTCTATCATGGTCCACCTCGTCTTTTTGAGAGGCCTCCCGCATGTAGAGCATGTCCTCAGCATCTTCATCTTCCTCTCGGCGACCTTTGTCTTTTCTTTGTACAGTTTCACATGTTCTTGGCTGCAGAAATGCCAAGCCTCATAAGGTATCTTGTCGCCTTTCCTGCCGCAAATCGCACAGTTCTCAAGCTCGTTCTCAATCAAGCCACTTTTAGGCGCTCCTTTTCCCATACCATCACCAGTTCCCGACCAGCTTAATATTTGAATCAATGAGTATTTAAGCGTTTACTAAAAAGTATACATATATACAATAATATACACAAGTAAACTTTTAAACCCGCAATTTCAAATAGCAGTATCATGGCCAGAATCCTGATATCCACGGTATATTCCGCAGATTCCATAGTCCTTGCCATCACCCGGCTCTCCGTAAGCAGCCTCTTCCTCCTGGTGGACAAGAGACCCAACGCGGAGCAGCTTGCCACCGTGAAAAAGATAAAAGATATGTTCGGCAAAGCCCTCCAGATCCAGGAGAAGAAGATAGACATCTACGAGATAGTCCCCATAACACGGGACATAGTCTCCCTCATAGACTTCATCCCCATAACAGATGAGATATACGTTAACATAACCCCATCCAGAAAACCCCAGGCTTTGGGGCTCCTTTTTGCCTCATACAAGCGTAATCTCCGCATAAAGCGCATAATGTACGTAATAGACGAAAACAATGAGATAATAGACCTTCCCATCCTCTCCTTCGACCTCAATCCCAGCCAGCTCTCCCTCCTGAAGTCCCTGGAGCCATGCAAGGCAAAGAAGCCTTCTATCACAAGCCTCTCCAAAGACCTCAAAATCAGCAGGGCAATGCTCTACAGAAACCTTAAATCCCTCAAGGACAAGGGCTTGATAGAAGACAAAAACGGCAGCCTGTGCCTGACGGATGCGGGAAGGATAGCGGGGATGTAATAAGAATTAGGTGATAATAATTTGGAATGTGAAAAAGAAACCGCGACCCCTGAAGTGCTTAATAAGAAAAAAATATATTTATAAGCATCTGGAAGAGGAAAAGATTCGTCAAATAGTGCTACGGCATTTATTGAAATATGATCATGTTCCTGAGAAATCCATAAAAGTTGAAGAATGCCTAACACACTATAAGATGGGAAAACGCCAGAGAGCAGACATTGTCATTTTTCAATCAGAAGGTGTAGATGCAAAACCATGGCTACTTTATGAAATTAAAAGTGAAAAGAAATGCATTAAGGGTGGTGCTCTTACTCAGGCTCTAAAGTACAATAAAACTTTGAAATGTAAATTTATTTGTTTGTGTAGCCGTGCAGAAGGTTGTAAACCAAATAAAAATAACTTAGGATGGTATCAAATTAAAAATAATAATAAACACGTGGAAATAAAACGACCTAAAAAACTATCTGATTTAAGTAAGAAACATAAAATAGAATTTGTTAAGAAAGAAAAGATTTTCCCTCTAAAATTTTCTGAATACAGTAAAAAAGAAAACGCTAAAAAATATAAGTATGACGGATTCATAGGCAAAGATACCAAAGAAGAACTTTATCCATTGATAATAGGCTTAAGAGGAGGACTTTTAATCAATGATAAAAAACTATTTAAAAACAGTATTAAAGTAAATCATTTCCAGATTAAAGATAATGGAATAAAGGACGCAATTATTCCAAATGCAAGTGGTGGAGGTTATCTGGGGGATTACAGATTTTTTGAAATAAAAGACCATAAAGGTAAGCCTTTTAATATCCTTATGTCGATTTTTGGTGTTAGTAGAGGGTATACTTCATTAACCGTTGGAATTGAGAATGATAAAAAGATACACAATTCTTTACAGCTTCGGATGGACAAATACATAAAGAAAAATAAAATGAACTGGGTTTTTTCACATGATGGTAGTATGGCTTCTGGTGCAAGCGGGCGAAAGGGGGGACGATCAAAGAATATTGATGTAATTAAGTTTTGTAAAAAAAGTAAATACACAAAGAATTTAGTCAAGAGTGACAAAATTATTAATCTTGGCAAAATACCAGATAATAAACCCCTTACCTGGGATAACAGCAAAGAATTAATCATAAACCTTATAAGATATGCAATAGTAAGAGACGAATTTAGAAAGAAATAGATATTGATGCAAGGTTGTAGAAAATTATTCTATCAAACCTTAACCCCACTTAAAACAATAACAGTGATGCTCAGAATTCTTCCCAACTAAGCAGGTCACTGCCTTCCCAAATCGACCTTTCTTAACCTCCAATAAATAACTTTTTGACAAGTTACGCGCTCAATTTGATCCCATTGTTCAAGATTTATCAATATCTTGTTCATATGTCCAGGACTTTCGTCAAGGGCAAAAGCAAGGGTGTCAGTGGATAATGTTCTATTTTTCAGAAGACGGAGTATCGATTCTTCAATCTTCTTCATGGTGTTCACCAAGCACCCTCCGTCTCTCTAGCTCTTCATCCAGAATTTCCAGGAGCGCCTTTCTTTTCGCCTTTTCGAGCAGTTCTCTCATTAATCTTGCTTAAAAAGCTGTTTCCGAAATAGGAATTGAGAAAAGTATGAAAAATTACCCAAATAGTATATCAGAAAGGAAGATTTTCGTACTCTTAGCCATAGAAAGGGGTCACAATAACTCACACCTGATTGCTAAATGGCTTCAATCAATAGGAATAGGAATAGACAGGTCAAGAACCCTCAAAAAGTATTTGACTGAACTGGAAAAGAACGAATACATATGGAAAGAGGACATCTTCTTGAGAAAGAATCAAAAGCGTAAAGTTGTTGAAAGGCATGGAGAAATTTTTGCTTTTCAGAAAGCATCCCAATTGCCCGATGGTGGTGTTAAGGACTCCAAAATCTCCAGAAAAGACCTTAAGGGGTACAAGCTCAGATTCAAGGCCCAGAAGCTATTGGAAATGCTAAGGCAGGAAAGGAACTTTCCAAAGATGGATGCAAGATTTGTTTGGCCAAAAGAATCTTGACTATGATGATCAGGAGATGTTGTTAATGGACATTGAAAAGATTTTCGGGTTCTGCCTTTCTGGGCCAAAAGACGTTGCCGCGAGTGATATTGCCCAAGCCTCAGAACAACCCTTTGCTGTTTGGTGTAGGTTTTTCGCACCCCCGGAAATGCGCGATCCGATTGGAGATTATGAGAAATTACTATTTAGGCTTGGAAAGGAACATGAGACGCGATTCATAAAGGAAGCTTATCCAGGAGCCGAAAGACTTGAATTCGAGACATATGAGGAAGGCTTCAAAATAGCTCTTCGATCGATGGTCATGGGAGCTAATGTCATCACAAATGTTCCCTTGTTTTACCTTCCGGACGGCATTTTTGGTGTTGTAGACGTCATTGAGCGTGTTGATGAGGGAAAATCCATATTTGGGGAATATCACTATATTCCGAAAGAAATTAAGCTAGCGACTAATATTAAGGAAAAACACCTGCTTCAGACAGCCTTTTACTCTCTACTTCTTGGAAAAATTCAAAAATACGTTCCAAATCATTTCATTATTGTAAACGGAGAGAATGAGGCGTCAAAATACCGGTTTTCGGATTATGAACAAATGCTTAAAGATGATATACAACTGTTTCGAGACATACGTGCAGGGAAAGTCAAACCAACCCCGACCTATAATGGGTGTGGATGGCCATGGGAAAGTTACACCAATACAGAAGCAGAAAGGACAATGGATATGAGTTTGATATGTAAAGAAGCAAACGAGACACGAAAACACAAAAAAATTAAACCCGCACCTTTTCAAATTACAGAGAAAAAAAAATAAAACTTTTTTGAATTTTAAGGTACAAATAAGACTACAATGGGAGATGGCGAGAATGATGTTGAAATCGAACCTATAGATTATCTCATAGGTGTCCTTGAGAGAGGAAAAGGTAAAGAAAAATTTTATCCATTTGTTGCTCATTCCTTTGAAGAAGAGGGTAGAATGTGGAAGGAATTTCTTCAGTGGATCGCCAAAAAAGATGATTTTATTTTATATCATTGGCATAATTATGAAAGTACTCACTTCAAAAAACTTGCTATGCGTCATGGATGTTCACCAGGATTGTGGGTAAAGATAGAATCCTCTTTATTAGATTTACTTCCTATAGCCAGGAGAAGCATCATGTTTCCAACTTATGGATATTCACTAAAAAAAGTAGCGCCTTATTGCGGTTTCAAATGGAGGCAAAAAGATGTAAGCGCTACAGAATCAATTGCGATGTATATTGCATATACACAAACAAAAGACAGCAGTATTCTGGATAAAATTCTAAAGTACAATGAAGATGATGTAATCGCAACACGTGCCGTCAAGGATTGGATGAGTTCGATTAAGAAAAAATAACAAACTGTATCAGTATGTTTGAATTATAACACCCCTATAGCCCTTATTAAACTAATTAAGAAAAAAATACTATGGAAGAAGAAAAGCGTCATAAAAAAACCCTAACAGAAAACATCAAAATCCAAGACACCGTTGAGACATATACCAAAAGGCTGTTCTCCTTCATCACAAAATATGACGAGCGTAAAGTTGATGAATGTATTGCTAAAGGTTTCTATTTAGAAGCAATCGGAACAATATTCATACAAATTTCAGAACAACTAAGGTTCCTTTTGTTAAAGCGTATTAAAGGGCATGAAAACATTCCGCTTGATGAAGGAGATCCAAGATACAAGAAGGTTTTAGAGTTGATAAAAAAGATGAAAAATTTCCAAATTAATGACTATGCGTTGATATTTAATCGCATTAATGAATCGGAATATAAAAAACTGAATCGATTAAGGGAACTTAGAAATGACTTCTCTCACAGTTTTGATGAAAGAGAAAAATATTCTGAATTAAAAATAAAAAGGATAATCAATGATGCAAAAATGATTGAGAGAAAGCTAAGGCACATGGTTAGACAATACCCTCCGCCATATGATATCATTTAGCCGCAATCCTCATCCTCTCCAAAACCCTTTCCGCAGGCTCCTTCTCCAGATCCCTCCTGAATTTCTCCAGCAGTTCGGTTTTCATACTCTTAATGTCGAGTTCCTGTTCGATTTGTTTCCTAATTTCGGCCTTCAGGTAGGCCATCAGGTCTGCAAGGGTTTCCGGCCTTCCGGCGAAGAAGCCCGAGATCCGTTTCTCGTAGGCGTTTTCTTCCTCTATTGCGGCCTTTATGTCCAGGACCCTGCCGCATCGGCAGCATATCCTGGCCTCGAACTCATTGGCCTTTTCGCAGGCCGGGCAGATTTTCGGCTCCATTTGCCTGGCTTTTTCCTCTTCTTCGGGCTTCTTGAGGCCGTGCATCTCCAGGATCCTGTTGTCTACATCCCTGCCGCTCAGGTGGACGTATACAGCCGCCATCTTGGAGCCCTGGGTCCAGCCCAGGTATTGCTTCATCTGGGATTCCGTCAGCATCCCGGCCAGGTGGGTGGCCCTCGCGTGCCTGAAGGAATGGGGGTTTACGCGCTTTTTTACCCCGGCCTTCTTGGCCAGGTCTATCAGGAGGCTCCTTACGGTGTTGTATTGGGTCTTTTTCCCGTTATGGCGTATGGATACCCATACGGAGGCGTTCGGGTCTCCCCTCTGCTCGTGGTGGCTCAGCCAGTTGGCTATATACGGGGCGGAGTTTACCAGCAGGACCCTCCTTACCCCGGTCTTGCCCTCCTGGGGCACAGTTACCCTCGCAAATTGGGCATTGAACTCTATATGTTTCATTTTAAGGGGCAATACCTCGCCTATCCTGAAACCTCCCTCGTAAAGCATGGAGACTAGGGACTTGTCCCTCATGTTCGTGGCCGCTTCTATCAGTTTCCTGATTTCGTCCTCAGAAAGCAGGTCCTCCGGGAGCATCTTGTAGCAGTTCTTGAGGCTGCATTTGATCCAGCGGACCTGTGGAGGGTAGAACTCGTCCTCGCCCAGGAGCCATTTGTAGAAACGCTTGATCATCTTCTTGTAGTCGTATTTGGTCCTTTCCGCCATATCAGAGCCCTCGATGCGGGCCATGAATTTCATTACGTCTTCCCTTGAGCACTTCTCGAAGTCCTTCCCCAGCATTTCCGCCATCTTGGGCAGGTAGCAGAGGTATTTCTTTATCGTGTTCACGTGAAGGCCCGTGGAAAGGCAGAAATCCGAGAATCTCAGGATGGACTTCTTGTTCCGCGCAGAAATAGGGGATCCCCTGAGCCTTCCTATGCTGGCCTTCAGCTCGTCTTCTTTGGCCATGTGTAATACACCCCCTCGAAATTTTTTATTCGAAACGGTGGCGTATTACACCTGAAGCCGAGTGCGCCGACCGGGATTTTCTGCAAGACCCCTTTCTTGGGGTAAGGCCTAGACCTTCTTTCGGGAAAGAAGGGATTGGCTTTCGAACCCGGATAAAAGGCTTGGAAGGCCTTTGTCTTAGCCATTGGACCATCGGCGCGATTCGAGACCGAAGGCGTCAAGAGACGCCTTCATTCTAACTTAAGAGTAATTCTGCAAAACGTATATAAATACCCAAACACATTATAGACAGAATCATAAACAACAAGTTAAAGCGGACAGATAAACAAAGAACTTTAGAACGAAGGCTTGGTTCAATTGAATAAAGCCTTCAATCAAAGGTTCCAACACGAGAATCCGATAAGAGAAAGGATAAAATGGCATTTGAAAGAAAGCGCTTCGGCGACAGACCTTCAGGTGGAGGCTTTGGTGGACAGCGCAGAGACTTCGGCCCAAGAGAGATGCACAAGGCCGTTTGTTCTGAGTGCGGGAAGGAGACGGAAGTCCCATTCAAGCCCAGCGGAGACAGACCTGTTTACTGCAAAGAGTGCTTCATGAAGAGAAGGAAATACTAAGTTGAGAACTCGATTCTGAGAGTATCAACGGGTTAGCGGAAGCTCTAAAACCAAGTTGACAACTCAGTTCTGAGCGAGCTATCGATTGGTTAGCGGAAGCTCTAAAATGGGGCTACCCGGATTTGAACCGGGGTCTAACGCAACCGTGGCAAGCCTTCGATGAAGAACAGCTTGTCCCCATGCGCTAATGCTAGACCAAGCTACACCATAGCCCCGACTAACCAATAATCTAGCAGCAGGAATAATAAATAGCAATGCCATCAGAACTCAAAGCTTATGTCTTCTGACTTCTTGGATTTTTTCTCGCTTTTCGGCTCCTCTTCCTTGTGTGCATGGTGCGCATGAGCAGAAGCAGACTTGATTGATGCTGCTATCTTATCCATGGAAAGGTCATCTATCTTTTTGGAAGGAAGAATGCCTTCAAGACCCACAGGTCCCTCGTTTGCAAATCTTGGAATAACGTGTACATGCACATGCCTCACTACCTGGCCGGCTGCCTGGCCATTGCTCTGGCCTATGGATATTCCCTGGCTGTTTGTTCCGGTTTTTACCATTGCAGCGACTTTTTGCACACTCTCAAAAAGCTTCCCTGCCTCCTTTTCCGGCATATCGAGTATGGTCTCAAAATGCTTCTTCGGTATCACCAGCGTATGGCCGGGATTCCTCGGGTTTATGTCAAGAAAGCCAATCGAGTGGTCATCCTCATAAACTTTTTTGGCTTGTATTTTCCCAGCCACTATCTGGCAAAACAGACAATCTTGCATATCATTCGCCTCCTAAAACACGCTTGGTCAAAGCATGGGGTTACCCGGATTTGAACCGGGGTCTGAAGCTCCCAAAGCTCCAATGCTAGACCAAGCTACACCATAACCCCTTGATCGAAAGAAGGCGTCACGATGGGACGAAGGTGCAAAGCACCTTCAATCGCTTGTTCCACCTTCCAGGCAAAACGCCTTCAAACTGCCGAAGCCCCCGATGGGAATTGAACCCACAACCTTCCGATATCATTCCATCACAGCCCTAAGGGCTCTGAATATCGGATACAAACCCCTCAAGCTCATTTCAAATGGAAGCTTGGAAGCCCGCGCAGCGTTAGTGGAGCGGGCTCCTTTTTGCTCAAGCTTTTTCTTGAAAAAAGCTTGTGTCGGATGCTCTACCGATTGAGCTACGGAGGCGAAACCAGCACCGTATGACTTGTGTACAGCGTGACAATGATGACGAAGTTGGCTTCGCCAACTTCGAACTAACTTTTGCTTTATGGTTTCTGTGCTACTTTATGCCTAGCGCCTTCTTGATGGCTTCCCTGTCAAAGCCGACTATCATCTTCCCGTTTATCTCTATGACAGGCACGCCCATCTGACCGGATTTTTCTATCATCTCGTGGGCTGCCTGGTGGTTTTCAGCCACATTTATGTCCTCGAACTGGACGCCGTTCTGCTTAAGGAAATCCTTTGCCATGTAACAGTAAGGGCATGTCGGGGTTGAATATACCTTAACCTTAGGAGCTTTTGGAGTTTTCTGCACCATAAAATCACCTGGATTCTTGAAGGAAAGTGTCTCTTGACACTTTCGGTCTGATGCTTGAAATATACGTTTTAAACCTATCTATTAAAGCCAAATATTACTTATATAGACATTTTCACTCTTAAAAAATGTTTTAAAAGCCCCTGCATACGAGGCGAAAAGCATGAAGGAATTCATAAAAATCCCCCAGGAAAGGATTCCGGTCCTTATAGGGACGGAAGGAACAGTGAAGAAGGAACTGGAGAAGAGGACCCGCACGAAAATCACCATAACAGACGAGATAGAGATAGAAGGCGAGACGTTTGACGTCATGCTGGCGGCCAACGTGGTGAAAGCGATATCAAGGGGCTTCTCCCCGGAGAATGCGTTCCTCCTTCTGGACGAGGAGCACGAGCTGAACGTGATAACGCTTTCAGGCCAGAGCGAGAGAACAGTGAAGAGACTCATGGGCAGGGTAATAGGCAGGCAGGGCAGGACGAGGAGAAAGATAGAGGAGATGTGCGGGGCAAAAATCTCGATTTACGGGAAAACGGTCGCGATAATAGCACGCACCGCGGAGCTGGAAACAGCCAGCAGGTGCATGGAGATGCTGCTCAAGGGAAGGACGCACGGTTATGTTTATCATTTTCTGGAAGACATGAAGAACAAGAGATAAAATTCATTTCTTTGCAGAAATCGTGTATCCGCATCTTCCGCAGTAGTCCCTGTCCTTGTGGTGGGCCATGAAAACTCCGGACCCGCACCTCGGGCAGGTCTTGTGGTTTCTAACGACTTCGCTTCCCTTAACCTCATAGAACTTGTAGATTTTTGGAGAAGAATGCTTCTTTCCTATCCTCTGCTTCTTACCCTTTTTTGCAGTCGCTTTCTTGCCGCCCTCTCTTCCACCCATAAACATCACCTTACGACTTAAACTCTATAAGATAATTATGACGAAAGTGTCAAGAGACACTTTCCTTCTAACTGTTCCACCTTACGACTTTAAACCAATGCGACAGATATGAAGAAGTAGGCTTCGCCTACTTCCATCAGACTGCTCCACCTTCTTCCTTTTCAGCTTCTTTTGCGAGCTTCATCCTGCGCTTCATTTTCTCGGTTTTGTAGGCAGGCACGTCTTCTTTCCTTTCGTAAGCCAAAACCTTGGCGTTGGAGACAGCCTGCCCCTGAACTGTGAAAATCCTGTCAATTATTATGTGGTCTTCCCTTGTTTTTAGGGAGTGCGCAATCTCTTTGAGAATCTCCTGCCTTGATGGAGTTCTCTGCCCATCGTGGTTTATTCTTACCTGTAAATCTTCCCTTCCCATCAGAGGGTTCTTTTTCTGTGATATTATCTCGATTTTCATATAGTTCACAATTTAGCTGCATAAGCATTTATTTAACCCAAAGGCAGTATTTTCCCGGGACTGTTATGCCCGTGGCCTGCGCTATCTCCGAATCCTTCGGGTCGTTAATGAAAACCACACCTTTCCAGCTTCTTGAGAAGTTTGCCTGGTTGCATACAGGGCACACAGAGCCCCCTACAAACCTCTTGCAGTTCCTGCACACTTTATCTTTTACTCCCATACGCTTCACTTCATGACAATTTACTATATCATTTTTTAACTATGCAACTTGACGGAGAAGGTGCTTCGCACCTTCAAACTCCCATTAACTATGCAGTTATTTTTTCTTGCCAGCGGGCTTTTTGGCAGGGGCATGAACCTCTTTTTTCTCGATTTTCTTGTCTGCCCATGAAAGCGCTCCGAGGCCAGGCTGTCTTGTTGTAAGGCCTATCTTGTACTGCCTGTCAGGTCCCATTGAAACCGAAACTATTCTAGCCCTTACAACATCCCCTTCCTTGAGAATCCTTTTGGAGTCCCTTCCAAGGAATATGGAATTCTTTGCATCGTACGAAACGAAATCATCCATCAACTGTGAAACGTGCACCATCCCGTCCACAGGACCCATTCTCACGAAAACCCCGAACTCTGTTATGTCTATTACCTGCCCCTTCACAATCTCGTACATCTCAGGCTGGTATACAATAACACTGAATGTTACGGGATAGTGGATGGCTCCGTCCCCAGGAAGTATCTTGCCTTCCCCTGTGTTCTCTATGGAGACCACGGACAAGACAACCCCGAGATTCTTGTCCACCGTGCCTTCCCATCTCTCATCCAGGCTGGCCTTTATCGCGTTTTCCGATCCCAGACTGAATTTTGCAGGAGGAACCCTTATCTTGTCCTCCACCATAAGCATCTTATACATAGATTTTCACCTGCTCCCGATTCTTAGAAAGACGGCTTGATTTTTGATTGAAGGCGGCTCTTGCCGCCTTCCTTCTTTCGCTGGCTTAAGCCGTCCACCAGATAGACGGCCTTGACCAATTAACAAGTCGTCATTCGCTTAATATAGAAATCTGGTTTATATATGTGCGCATTGGTTTTTAAAGCTGAGCAAAATGACGAAGAAAATGGGCAAAGTTTATAAACTATAGTTGGAATAAAGTGCTTAAGGTATTTGTTTGAAAGAAGTCGGCTTTTCCAACTTCGTCATATCTGCCATATTGGTTTAAAGTTGCAAGGTGTATGCAATGAGAAAACTCCTGTCCGGTCTGGTTATTGCAGCAGTTCTTGCAGTAGTTTTCATAAGTGGCTGTATCCAGTCTCCTGGAAACGGAAACAACCAGACTGGAAACATCACGAACCCTGAGATAAAGACCTTCCAGGCAATAGACGGGCTTATAGAAACCGTTAGCGGTAAGCCGATTATTAGAATGTTCTCCACCACATGGTGCCCGCACTGCCAGTGGATAAAGGACACATATGACCGCGTGGCTAAGGAGTATGCGGACGCTGGAAAGATAGTGGCATACCACTGGGAGCTTGACACAGGTGACAACACCCTCACTCCGCAAGTGGAGACAGAGGCTCCTGCATCAGAGCAGGCTGTATTCGCGAAATTCAATCCCCGGAACTCAATACCCACATTCGTATTCGGTGGCAAGTATTACAGGATAGGGAACGGGTACGAAAGGGAGCAGGACCTCGAGAAAGAGGAGAAGGAGTTCAGGGCTGTTATTGAGGAACTGATAAAAGAGGCAGGTCCCCAGTAAAGCGTAAATTGGTTACTCTTATTTGTTAAGAATGGACGATAATGCGGAATATCAGGGTGTGATTATTTCAAAGAAAGGTGGAGTTCTCACTATAATCGCCTTTCCATATTCCATACAGGATATTTTTGATTCATATTTGAAAAAAGGAAACTGGGAAAGGGAAGATATTGTAGGCAAAACGTGGCTTGAAGCTCCCACTGATGAGAAAACCATTTTCCGGATTGGAAGAAAAATGAGAGACTCTCTTATTTTATGAATCCCCTGCTGCGCAGCCAATCGGCCTGGGTTCTGGTGTATATCCATTCTATATCGCCCTTCGTATCGGGTTCCACATCCCATGGTGTCAGGAGAACAACATCCCCTATGCGCACGTTTATCCTCTTGCGGAATTTTCCGGGAATCCTGCAGAGCCGCTTCTTCCCGTCAGTGCACTTCACGTTGAACCTGCTTGCCCCGAGCAGTTCCTCTATAGTTCCAAGTATCTCCTTCCCTCTGGGGGTCCTCACCCTTATCGGTTCCTGTGGTTGGAAAGCCATATAGATTTAATGTGAATGATATTAATAAGTATAATGCGAATTATGCGGATTTCGGTGGTTTTATGAGGATAACATTCCTGGGGACCGGCGGGGCAAGGTTCGTTACCATAATGCAGATTCGGGCGACTGGCGGCTGGATTCTGGAGATGGAGGGGGAAATGATTCACATAGATCCCGGCCCGGGAGCTCTTGTGAGAGCAAAGCAGTATGGTGTGAACCTCAGGAAGCTCACGGGAATCGCTATCTCCCATGTCCATTCCGACCACACAACCGATGCGCAGGTTGTTCTGGAAGCAATGACAGAGGGGACGCTCAAGAAGAAGGGTGTGGTCATAGGGAATGAGTATGTTTTCAGGGGAGATGGTGAGAACTTCATTCCTGTATTCTCAAAATACCACCTGAATTCCCTTGCAAGGTATGAGATAATGGAGCCAGGTAAAAAGACCTCTCTCGGAAAACTCGGGATAGAGGCTGTTTCTGCAAAGCATACTGAACCAAAATGCCTAGGTTATGTTTTTAGCGGAAAGAGCATGAAGGTAGGATACACCGCAGACGGGGAATATTATCAGGGCCAGGAGAAGCATTTCGCAGGCTGCAAATACCTGCTGATAAACTGCCACAGACCGAAAGAATCCCCTCTTAAAGGATATATGGATTCGGAGGGCGCGAGAAAACTGATAGAAAAGGTGAAGCCGGAGAAAGCGATTCTCACGCACTTCGGGATGAAGATGATGAGGGGCGTGGCTGAGAAAGAAGCCCGCTGGATACAGGAAAAAACCGGGATAAAAACCATTGCAGCGAGAGACGGCATGGTCATAGACTCTGAAGACAAGAAGGGAAGCAGCCTTGACAAATTTCTGAACTAAAGCTTTCCTTTTAGTTCCAGGAGCACTACAGCAATTATAATCAGAATAATACCTCCCGCAACAAGCAGCCAGTTGTAAGGCAGCCCGCAGGGTTCAGTACACGCGCCGCCGCAGTCCACGCCTTCCTCACCGAGGTCTTGTTTCCCATTCTGGCAGGTCAGTGCAGGAGTGTTGCAGTTCCCGTCAGCTGGCTTCACCTCACCCACGCATTGGGTTCCCCATTGTCCGTTTTTATCGCATGTCTGAATCCCTGATTTGCATACACCTCTGTTAACCCCGCATGTCCTTGTCTGTCCCGGTTGACAGCACTGTATCCCGTCATCTATAAGCCCGTTGCAGTCGTTGTCAATTCCGTTACATTTCTCTTCAGTCGGTTGTTCTCCTCCGTAGCAGCCGCATGCGCTCGTAACAACAGAATCACCGCCATTCACGTCGTCTATAATTCCGTTACAGTCATCATCCACACCATTGCAAACCTCCTCGGAAGGAGTCCCGGCATCCAGGCATTTTGACCAGTCGCCTTTTACGCAAATCTGATAACCTGGCTTGCATGTCCCTACAGCGCTTCCGCAGGGTTTTCTTTCCCCGTCCTTGCAGAAACATCCCCTCACAGGAATGCCTTGTGAATTCATTTCATAAAGCTCATCCACAACACCATCACAGTCATCATCAAGATTATTTCCGCATATCTCAAGGAGCTGGCCAAGTTTGTACTTGCTGTTGCAGATAACAGCTGTCTGGTTTGGTGCGCATACCCATGTACCGTTGCATATACCTGTCCCGCATTCTGTTCCGAGCTTGCTGCCTGCTGCCTGGAAAGGCTCATCAGCGCCGCCATCACAGTCGTCATCAATACCGTTGCACAGCTCCTTTGCTCCCGGATGTATGCTGGGACTGATATCATTGCAGTCACCGTTTTCAACGCAAAAGCCATCATGGTCTTTATCCCCGCACACGTTGAATATGATTTCTCCCCTGGCAAGCTCGGAACCTGCTGAGTCGAGGGAGACTTCGAGCGTATGCTCACCCGGAGATGATGGCGCTTTCAGGCCTATGAAGTCGGAAAGATTTATCATGAGCAGACGGCTTCCTATTTCAGGAGACAGGAGAGTGGCTGTTACTGTTCTTGCTTGGCTATTGTAGGTGATTTGTATGCTTCCTCCGGTAGGATCATTTGCCATAACAGCAGAATATGAGGTTGCAGTTTGGGTGCATTCCGTTGCATAATAAGGGCATGGAGGCGGATTTATGAAGCCTTTGTTGGTGTCATTAAACACAGAAGGCAGCTGCGACTGGATATAGGTTTTTGAGAAAGGACGGTTGTAGCTGACAGAGCCGCTCTCCGTCCTCGTCTTCGTCCATGTTGTGGAATTGGAAACCTTGGAGGAGGTATATGCGCATAAAACAGGGCCGTTAGGCGGGAGATATATCATTGCGTAAACGGCCGATGGGCTGTAGTTCTTGATTATCACCTCTCCTGAAGTCCCGTTTACTGTGTAATCTGAGCCAGAATTAAGAAGGTTTGTGTCCTTGTAAATACCGCCGCAAACATAAGGCTGGGTGCAGCTGGCTGAAATGAATTTCTGC
The DNA here is from genome assembly GCA_026397335.1 of Candidatus Aenigmatarchaeota archaeon. Taxonomy (GTDB): domain Archaea; phylum Aenigmatarchaeota; class Aenigmatarchaeia; order QMZP01; family QMZP01; genus JAPLVB01. The sequence continues at coordinate 15,983 of JAPLVB010000010.1, read as the reverse complement.
CTGTCGGCTGCAAGACTGGACTCGTCAAAGGGCCCCACTGTGACTTTTTTCCAGTACGTGCCTGGTATTGGCTGGAAATCTTGGAGGGTCATTTTTATCCAGCCGTTCTGGTCTGTCAGATGGCCGGCATAATCCATGTTACCGCATACCATTCTCATTGTGGTCTGCACCCCGTACTGTGATGTGGGGCTGTTAAGAATCTCTGACCACTTTGTGTCAGGATTAGCGCTTGTGGGAGGCACTATTACTGTGCTTGCATCAAGTATAAACTTGAGCCCTTCATCAGCTCTCACAGAGGATTCAGCATCAACATATACTATATTCCAGTAGCAGTAGGGAGGATTGCATAAACCTGCGCAGTCGCAGGTTCCTGAAGAAGCACACTCACTATTTCCGCATGTTCCCTCAACCTTTATCCTGTACCAGAACTGCTTGTCAGGATATTCATACCACTGGTTTCTTCCGTTTGCTATTAAATTGTATGAGAACTGGTAGCTCCTGAACTGGTATGGTGTCCCGTTAATGTAGGGCTGGACATAAAGATACGAGGGGTTGGAGCCATCTACAGTTGCAGCAAGCTGCGCATCCTCTGGCAGAAGCGTATCAAACCTTATGTTTACTGTCCCCTTAAAGGCGGTTCCAGGGGCATAATCCCTCTGGTTGTCTGTTATTCCGATTGTATAGGATGCTGCTTTGATAGCGGAAAAATACACAATCAGGATGCATGCTGCAACCAAAAGGACAAGAGCGATACGGGAAGTTTGCATAATATATTCTTGTCAAAAGTTGTATATAATCGTGAAATAGAACTTCATTCGTCACTGTCAGGTGCTTCAAGCCCCCGCTTAATGCGTTTCTCCCTTTTCATTTTCTCCAGGCATTCATTGCAGTACACAGGCTTCAGTCCTTCAGGCTTAAACGGAACGCGAATCCCTTTCCCGCACATGGCGCAATTTGCCTTCTGCATTCTCTTTATGAGCCTGTGCGTCCTTCCCCTCCTGCTCCTGGGCTTCTTGTAGAACATGGTTTCTTATTTGGGAGGCGGGCTTAAACGTTTTACACCACTATCAAAAAATACGTCTTTCTTTATACCTAACTTTGTTCTGTATTCCTGTACCCTTCTTCTGAAGTTTTCCCCATGCTGGCTTATTTTTTGGGCAATCTCTTCAGCCCTATCCATGTGGTTCCTGTAATCTTTAGATTCTTCTGTCAATCTTTGATAATTGTCCAGAAAATAATCGATTTCCCCAAAAAGACAAGGCAGAAGTTCCTTAATCCGAGATACCTCGCTAAAATCATCGTCTTCGGAAGGGATGTCAATACCATACAATTCCTGAAGAGATTTCATCTCATTTTTAAGATACTTTATCCTCTTTTCCCTGCCATTTCCGCTTGCTATCAGCATTGTCGAATGGCCCAAAAGGCCAGTCAGTGCTCCTCCAAAACCATTCCTGTAAAATTCCTTGAGCTTCTCGTATTTTCCCTGCATCATCCTTTCCATGAAAATAGATAAAACAAAGAAATATATAGAGCTATCGAACGCCCAACAACATTTAAAGACCCCTTACAATTAATACAGCGTGATATTATGGCAATGAAGGAAAAACTCAAGCGGATAAACGACTACGAGTGGCTGCTTCCCAAATCCGTGCGAAAAGAAATGAGGGTGGACGCGAAGGTGATAATGAACCAGGCCCTCATGGACGGCGCGGATGACTCAGCTTTCGAGCAGCTAACCAATGTTGCCACGCTTCCCGGAGTTGTGGAGCCCGTAATCGGCCTCCCTGACATGCACTGGGGCTACGGACTGCCGATGGGGGCTGTATCCGCCTTTGATGAGAAGGAAGGGATAATCTCCGCGGGGCTGTGCGGCTTTGACATAAACTGCGGGGTCAATCTGATCAGAACCAACCTTACCGCGGACGAAGTGCGCAAGCACATAAAGGAGCTCGTGCCCGCGCTTTTCAAGGCAATACCCTGCGGGGTTGGGGCAACAGGAAAGCTCAGGCTCTCACAGTCCGAACTGAACGAGGTCCTTATCCACGGCGTGAAATGGGCAGTTGAGAAAGGCTATGCAACCAAAGAAGACCTTGAAGCCACGGAAGAGAAAGGCTGCATGGAGGGAGCAGACCCTTCCAAAATCTCCCCACTCGCAATGAAAAGGGGAAGCCCGCAGCTCGGGACCCTGGGAGCGGGAAACCACTTTCTGGAGATACAGGAAGTTTCTGATATTTTTGATACGCCCACTGCAAAGAAATGGGGAGTTCACTCGAAAGGTCAGGCCATGATAATGCTGCACTGCGGGTCGAGAGGGTTTGGTCACCAGGTCGCGACAGACTACATGCAGATTCAGGAGAAGGCAGTTGAGAAGTACAAGATATGGATTCCTGACAGGCAGCTTGCATGCGCTCCGGCCCAGTCCAAGGAAGGTCAGGATTTTTTCGCTGCAATGAAGGCTGCTGTGAATTATTCTTTTGCAAACCGCGCTGTAATGACCAAGTGGATTCGCGAGGTTTTTGAGAAAGCGTTCGCGAGAGACTGGGAATCCATGGACATGAAGACCGTGTATGCAATCGCCCATAACATAGTCAAGCTTGAGGAGCACAAGGTGGACGGAAAGACAAGGAGACTGTATGTCCATAGGAAGGGAGCTACTCGCTCTTTTCCCGATACGCCTGTCCTGATAGCAGGCTCCATGGGCACATCTTCTTACATCCTTAAGGGAACGGAGATAGCCATGCACAAGACATTCGGGTCCTCCGCACACGGTGCAGGCCGCGCAATGAGCAGGGAGGCCGCGATAAAGAGGTTCTGGGGCACCACTATCCAGAAAGAGCTGGCTGACAAGGGAATAACCGCGCAGGCTACACACCCCAAGAGCCTTGCTGAGGAAGCGCCACTTGCGTACAAGGACGTGGACGCCGTGATAGAGAGCGTGCACGGCTCAGGCATCTCCCTCAAGGTCGCTAAGATGGTTCCGATTGGAGTGATAAAGGGATGATTACTGGAAAAGCCTCTCCCTCTCAAGCATGTAATAATTCTTTCTGAACCTGAAAAGAGCCAGCTCCACGTCAGCGCAGCATTTTAGCGCCTCGCCCAAAGCCGCGGGAAGATAAGCCTGCTTGGGTGGAGAATCCCTGATTTTGAGATAGACATCCACCACATAGTTTCTTGCATGCTCTGACATTTCCTGGGTAAAATCCTCTGTAAGGGCGTAGGCAAACATATCTATGTCTATTTTTTCATCTTTTGTTATTTTGTGTTCATGGAAGCAGTCCATCTTAAGATAAGCGCAGAAAAAGAATTTATTGGTTAAATTCCATGAATCCGGATTCCCAGAAAGTTTTAAATCCATATCCCAATTCTTTAATATGTTCGGTTACCTCGAGATAATCCGCCCCAAGAACTGCCTCATGGCTGCTTTCGCGGTTCTCATAGGGAGCTTTCTAGTTCTCAAACTTGACCTGCTTGAGGTGTGGCAGCCTGTTGCCTTTGCAATAGGAGCGGCATTCCTCATAACAGGAGGAGGAAATGCAATAAACGATTACTTTGATGTGGAGGCTGACAGGCTTAACAGGCCGAACAGGCCGATACCCTCGGAAAGGGTTTCTGTGAGGGGAGCGCTTGTCTTCTCCATAATACTTTTCCTTGCAGGAATCCTGCTAGCGGCCTTCACCACCAACCTTGCATTCGGTATAGCAATCTTCAATTCTTTTATGCTTTTCATTTATTCCTGGAGTCTGCAGCACAAGACCTTCTTCGGGAATTTCACAGTGGCGTACCTTACAGGCTCCACCTTCCTTTTCGGAGGCGCGGCTGTCGAGAACATACAGCTTCCCTTGCTTTTTGGATTGCTGGCAGCGCTTACCACCTTCCCCAGGGAGATTGTGAAGGATATAGAGGACATAGAAGGCGACAGCAAGATGTTCATCAAGAAGTATTCATATGTCAAGAAGAGGGTAATGGAAAGGTTCACCGTCACCGACCAGGGCGTGATACTGAAATACAAAAAGAAAACAGGCCTCATCACTTCAGCATTCTCTTTGGCGGTTGCAACAGCGCTTTCACCGGTCCCTTACATTCTCGGGCTTGTAGATTTCTGGTATCTGATTCTCGTTATACCTGCTGATATAGTCTTCCTGCTTTGCATATTAAAATCAGCCAGGGCAGAGAGAACTCAGGATTTCTCAAGAATAAGCAGGCTGATAAAATATGGATACTTCCTGGGGCTGCTCGCCTTCCTGGCGGGGATTCTGATAATCTAAATAAAATCAGCCATTCTCTTTTCATATTTAGCTATTATCGCATCACCAATTTTAGTAATTTTTTCCCAGTCTAACGGATGCTTAAACCAGAAATAATTTATTATCGGACAATCAAACACTTTGTCGACTTTTATAGCAGTATCAAATATGCCTTTTAGTGGAGTATAGTATACTGGACTACAAGAACGTCCTCGGCCTGCTGGGTCTCCCTTAACAACAATAATGCCCTGAAGTAAGTTGCTGTCATATAACAAATCATTGGCCATGCTTATTAGAGGGCAGTAAACAATTTATTTGCATTTATGAGCCCGCTGTAATTAAAACGAAGTGTTCCGCTTATCTTTCAATAAATGACGGTTATATTTAAGAAACCATTGTGATTCCAATATAATAACTCGCTTGCTTCGTGGTCCAGAAAGCATATGAGCATTAACTCCGAACAGGGTAATATGAACAAGAAAGGGCTTGACGCGCAGGGATGGAGGGACAATAAATTATTGATCGGGTTGCTGGGAGATAAAAAAGCTCATAGAATAATTGCGATGTGGGCAGCAGACTGCGCTGAACATGTGCTCCATATATTTGAAGAAAAGTATCCAGAAGATAAAAGGCCTCGAGAAGCTATTGAGGCTGGAAGGGCATGGATAAGGGGCGAAAAAAGAGTAGGTGAAGTTCGTAAAGCCGCGATTGCAACACATGCGGCTGCACGTCAAGTAAATCAAGATGATGCTCGCGCTGCTGCAAGAGCTGCAGGCCATGCTGCTGGAACTGCACATGTCGCAGGCCATGCAATTCATGCTGCAGAATATGCATGTAAAGCAGTGAGCTTCTTAATTCAGCCTGAAAGCGATGCAAATCCAATGTCATCAGAAATAGAATGGCAGCTTACTCACCTGCGTAAGCTTTTAGAAAAAAGGTGAGAGTTTTCTGGGGTAGTGCCTACCTTTTTGCAAAAGAGGGATCATGGATGAGCCCGCTGGGAATTGAACCCAGATCACAGGATCCGCAATCCCGCATTCTATCCGTTGAACTACGGGCCCGATTTGCGATAGAAGGTGGATTTTCGTTTGAAGGTGTCTGCAGACGCCTTCTTTCCTCAGTTCCACCTTCATTCTCGATTTCGAAAGAAGTTGCTTTGCAACTTCAACTAAACCTTAACTATCAAAGCAATCTCTTCCTTATTAAAATTAACAGAGAAAGCTGAATGTGTTTCCGCAGGCTTTTCTTTTTTGAGGATTATCCTCATGTAAGGGAGATAATCCCTCTTCACAACCCTTGTGGAAGTATGGGAGACGCCGCCTATTTTTTTGCACAGAGAATTCAGTGCAGCCCTGCTGGATTTTGTTCGTCCCATCATCATTATCTTCTGCGGAGCCTGGTACATCATGAAACCATGATGCGGAGCATGCGCTTCTCCCTTCACCACTGAAATCCCTGAAATCATGTCAGTCATTATTGCCTTGAATCTCCAGTTCTGCTGTACAGCCACATTGTTCCTGAGCATGTTTGCCTTCGAGAGAAGGTCATATGCCTGCGCAAGCTTTTCGGGAGGGAACTCCAGAGGTATGTTGTTCTCAATCCACCAGAAAACCTCGTCCGGATCCTTGTCCACGCTCTGGATCGCTTTTCTGGACGCACTAATGCTTCTTGATTTGAAGACTGTGGGAAGGATTTCAAAGATGGAGGATTCGCGCTCCCTGTATCCGAGTATCTCCAGATCCTCCTCAGAAATCTCATTCTTCCCCTGCGCAACTGTCTGGAGGTCGCTTATTGCTGACCTCAAGTCCCCCTGCGACCAGCGGGCAAGGTCCTTCAGCACGGTCCCCTTGACAGAAATTCCCTCCTTCTCGCATATCTCCTTAAGCCGCTTCTCTATGGAGGATGAATGGACTTTTGAGAACTTGACCATCTTCACATAAGGCCTTAGCGGCCTGAGCTTTGCAGCCCACGGGTCATTAGCTATAAGAAAAACCGGATACAGGGACTGCTTTATGATTTTTGTTATAGCGGAAACAGCGCCCTTGTCATTCGCCGAGATGCCGTCAACCTCATCTATGAGAATAATCTTTCCACTGTGAAAAAGGGATTTAGTCCTTGTAGAATCTTCAAAGAATCCGAGTATCCCCTCTGCGTTCCTGCTGTCAGAGGCGTTCAGCTGTAACAGCAAGAGGCTTCTCTCCCTGGCGAGGGTCTCCACAAGAAGGGTCTTCCCCGTTCCTGCGGGGCCTGTAAGCAAAAGCGCTTTTCCCGGCTCAAAAGAATCCATGAAAGCGAGGGCTTCTGATATCGCTTTCTGCTGGCCTGCTATTTCGCCCGTTTTCGAGGGCTTGTACTTCTCGGTCCAGAGATTCTTCATAAGATATTCATGGAGCAGGGATTTTTATGCATAATCAGTTGTGGGAAAAAAGTGTCACTGTTACTACCGAAAAGTATTTAAATATCTCATTTATAGAGAATCTAGGTGATACGATGAGAACTTTAAAAGGAATTTGGAATTACATAAAAAGAAGGGAACTGGAAATAGAAGTTTACATTAAAAAGAAAAGACTAGAAACTAAACCAGACCCTTTGAACATACCATTTCTAGATTCAGATATAAACACGTTTGAACATGCCCAGAGCGGTTGCTCTTTTTCAGAAATGTATGGTCAAAAGAAAAAACCCGAGATTTAACCTTTCCTAATCTGCACAACAGGCTTCCCACCCGAGACACCTTTGTTCTCTATCACAAGTTTGTGCATACCTTTTCCTAGAATCAGGTCCCCTGCCATATCTATGTTAGGATATTTCAGAAGCAGCCTGACAGGATAAAGCCCTCCAAGCGGGAAAGCGAATGAAGGCGAGATTTGTGAAAGGAATCTTCCGGCCTCGATAAGCGGGATTCTGTTATCAATTGCATGCCAGTCTCCTTGGGTAGTTACCAAGAAAATCCTGCTGCTGTTAAGTTCCTGCTCAATTTCTATGAAATGGGAGTCAGAGCCGCTTCCTGTGACAAGATTCTGCCCGTTCCTGGCAGCAAGCCCGTTCAGGAACCCGCCTGAATAGGAAGCGAGATAGAAGTGCGGAGGATTTGAATACTCCCCGGAGATTCCGGAGGATGGCAGCTCCCCGACACCGGGAATGTAAACGGTATTGACTGTGTTGTTTATGGTAAGCCTGACGGAAAGGGTATAGGCTGACACATTTGGAATTGCAAGAAATACCGCAAATAAGAATGCAAGGCATGCAAGCTTAGCTTTCATACTAATAATTTGTTCTGGGGGAATAAAAATGCAGTCATCCTTATATCTTTTACTTCTAAAAACGGAAGCATGTCAGAGCTTATTTGCAAGCGGGATATTCCTATTGACATTTTTGAACCAGCAGGTATCCAATTTGGGAACCTGGACATGGTCTTCAATGCTACCAAGAAATATCCAGGCACAGCGGCCGAACTTCTTCTGAATAACGAGTCTACAGCCATCTACCATCTTGATCCCGGAAACACCTTTTGCCTGAGAGCCGTTTACATCCGCCCCATTATATTGGGGGTTAATTATCATCATGGTCACAGCGAAGGTGACCACAAAATCATAGTTCAGAACATTCCTGAAAGGAAAGGTCCTTGGGTCATGTTCAGGCTACCGGGCTCGAAGGAGCGTACATTCTACCTGCAAGATATGGTTTTCCCAAGAATGTTCCCGCCAACATTCGATGAAGAATTGAAAGCTCCAGGAAAAATAAAGGAGCGATATTTGCATAAAGGCGACCCGCTTGAAATATTCTCAGATTTCAAAAAGCTTGGATTCGAATTCGTAAACGAGCCCATGAGCAAAGAATACATGGAGGAAGTGGAATACTGATTCTGATGGCCTACCACACCATGACCCTTACTGTTACTGGCTGGCCTGTCTCCTGAATGAGGTAGCGGCTTTCCTTCACGTACGTATTCGTGAATGCAGGAGGCTGAGGCCCTAAAAAAGAAACGATTCCAGAATCTATCTCAACCCTGAAATTTCTGGTTATGCCCAGGGACTGCCTGAACTGGCTATAATCTGTAGCAAGCATATAGTCTATGTTTGACTGGGAAACGGATATGGAGCGCTCAGAAGCCAAGGGAAGAGAAGCATTGCTGTTTGCCGTCTCCAGAGCGGAATTGCAGGCAAGAGGACTGCTGGTGTTGGAGAATGTCATGAGAAAATCATTGTCACCTTCTTGAACGTTAGCCTGGAAATAGAGCCTGTCCCCCTGGAACATGCAGGATAGCGGCAGGCCCGAATCCAGAATCCTTGTGGAGTTTTTCGTCCCTTCAGGCCATGAAAAATCAAGGTACAGCACAGCCAACCCGCTGCCGGAGGAATTGTACCTTACAGGAACCTTCCATGAATCTATTATGAGGAAATCCAGGATTTTTTTGTTCACTATATCAAGGGATGTGCCAACAGGGTTAGAGTTCGTCTCAAACAGTCCCCAATAGTAGGCCATTCCTATCCCGACAAATATCAGAAAGACAGAGACAGCGACAGCCCAGTCCACGTTCATGATTATTTTTTGCTTTTCTTTGTTATAAGCCTTGGAAAGGGGTTTTTCATCCGGAACCGGGGTCTTATTCCAAGCCTCTTCGGATATATTTTGTGGTTTAAGGCTGGAGGTTTCATCCAGACAAGCCACAGTCCAATGACAAGGAAGACAAGGAAAACCCTCCAGAAAAAGTCATGCGTGAACATGGCGAACTGGACGCTTGTGACCCTTTCCGTAAGAACCACCCCCAATATCCTTGCCTGGTTCCCCAGCCACAATACAGGAATCCCTGCTCCAAGGCCAATGATTCTTCTCTTCATTCCAATCTTCGGGACTGCGAAAATGAGCGCGAACAGGAACAGGATAGATTTCCATGCAGTGCAGTCTTCAGTCAGGTAGAATGAAAAAGGCTTCTGAGTCCCCACAGTAATATAAGCCCCATCCTGCTGGACAGCGTAACCCATGGCCCTCAAAATCGCTGAAGAGACAGTCGCATCAGCCTGCTGCATGGGAGCAAGGCTGATGCTGAAAAGTATGATGAAATAAAGCGGAATGGAAAGGACCAGAACCTTGACAAGAAACATGAAGGTCTCCCAGAGTTTTTGCTGGTCTCTAGTTAGCTTCGTTCGCCCGGGTTTTTTGACAGAGGGTAACTTGGCTGCCTTCCTTCTGGCTCTTCCTTTCTTCATTTATTTAATATTTAGTTTTGGGGACTTAAAAGAGGGGCTCTTATATTCAAATCGCTGAAACCAAGCAGCTATTTAAAAGTTATTCGCTTTTTGATAATATGGATTTTCAAAATAGTGGTTTAATAGGCAGTTTTTCAGAACAGGATTTAGCAGATTTGCCAATCGGCGAAAAAATGCGTCTCCAGTGCCGTCAAATAGCAAGAGAAGCATACAAAGGGCAGTACAGGGATACAGGAGAACCATATATAATTCATCCGTTAGAAATGGAAGAAATTATGGGTTACATACTACAACCAACTAATTACAAGGATATAATTCTCTGTGCAACAGACCTTCACGATGTTCCGGAACAAGGAAAAATTGACGGAAAGCCTGTGGAAGTTTTCAATCCCTATTCTCGTTTACGTCCCTATTCCGGTTTACCTAGAAATTTCAAAGAGGGTTTTGTCTATCTTAACATTCTTCTTGCCGATTTCGGGAAAGAAGGCAAAATGGTGTGCTATATAGATGACAAGATAACTCACAGGCCGAACATGAAATACATGGGTTACATGGAAAAAGAAATCTTTTCCTTGAGCAGAAGGAGGAACCTTGACATAGGCAAGATTACAATAAAGATAGCGGATAGGAAAGGAAATACGAAACCTGAGGAGATAATTGACGAGGACTTTCAGAGGAAAAGGTTCAATGAATGCCAGGAAAAAGGGGAACTTGAATCCCTGATCAAGAAATACAAACCTTTCAGATGGGCCTCAAAATGTATTGCACCCGAAAGAGACATATCTTTTGATGATTTTTTCAGGCTTATGCAAGAAGCGCTCATACGCAAAAGGCTTGCAAACGCTTTTGACAATGTGTCAATTTACCTGCCAAAAGCGGAGGCCCTTCTGATTAAAAGTGCAAGGGAAAAGGACAAGAGGCTTTTTTACAAGGATAGACTGGAGGACGTGATAAAAGAGTGCTGGTACAACTCCAATATTATAATAGAAAAATACAAGTACGATTACCTGGATGAGGAATTGATAGCAAATTTGGGAAACAACAGGCAGTGAAAGTCAGGCATGCCTCTTTATAGCTGAGTCTATACTATTCTTTCCAAGCAGGACCTCCACCATTATCCTGTGGCGCACTGAGCTGTCGGTTACCCGCGCCTTCCTGAGCCTGGAGTTCATCCTGTCAACAATCTGCCTTACCTGCTTCCATGCGTATATCCCCGAGACCAGCGCGTCCCTCTCGTGCCTGTTTGCCCACACCCTTCCGTGAAGCTTCATGTACCCCCTTGCAGTCTCATGCTTCTCCTTCCTTGAGAATGTCTCTCCCGGCTCTATAATCCTGGCAGAAAATATGGTTGCCACGTTCTGCACAGCCCTTGGGGTAGGCTTTATGTCGCTTGACACTATTATGGGGTTTCCCGCATCCGAGACGATTCTGGAGATGCCGGACTTCGCGAGATTCTTGCCGCTTTTTATCAGAAGAAGCTTTCCGTCAAGGTCAAAAACAGCAATGCCAGTTGTGGTTCCCGGATCAATGCCTATAATCAGGGGCTTGCCTTCTCTCATTCAAGATATTATTTAAATTGTGCACTTTTATATTCTCATTATGAAGTACCCTGAGTCCGTCCTGACGAAGAACAGGAAAGGCGAGACAGAAGTGCGGCTGCTGATAGACAAGGGAAGATTCGTGAGATACACGTACGTCTACCCGGACGGGACGAAGGCGGAAGGCGGGAAGGTGAGCATAATCCTCACGAATGAGAAAGGGGAGCAAGTACATTACTTCCTAATACCAACAAAAGGAGGAAGGTATCTCGCCCTGATTCCGAAAGAGGAGAAAACCCAGAGAAAGGTCTGGGACGGAAAGAAAGAGGTTGAGGTTTGATTTATATGATTTCACGGCCAATTCAGAAAGCCGATTATGCATTATTGCTTGAATTAGACAGGAAAGTTTATCCTACCCGCTCACCAGTGACCCCTAAAATACTGGATAAGTGGTATCAAAGAAATCCTGAATTCGGATTGGTTTATGAAAAAGGCAATAGTGTTTGTGGGATGTGCAGCACAATCCCGCTTAATGCTGAAGGCTGGACAGGATTAATTAATGGCGAGCTTGCTGAATCAGACTTGGATGCAAGGACAATATTTGATAATTCAAGGGATAAAAAACTCGGAATACACGTGTATCATATAGAAAAACTAGACCCAACCATAGGCAAATTATATCAAAAATGTTTGACTGACCTTTCAGGAATTGTAAGCAATCTCAGAAGAGAAAATGCGAATCTCAGGGTAATAGGATTTTCCGGCCTTTGCGTCACGAATGAAGGGATAGAACTATTCACAAAAAAGCTGAATTGTAAGGAAAAAGGTTACAAATCCAAAGAACACATTCTTGAAAAGGAAGGCCAGAAGATAGTGTTTGAAGCCAATTCTGAAAGAGAGATGAACAAGAAAATCAGGGATGGATACAAAGCAATCAATCGGTGCAGAATGCTGGTTACATATCCCTCTGAAGAGAGTATGGTGTGGAAATATCTCAAGTAGCCTATTCCTCTTCTTCCTCTTCCTTCGCGTCTGATATGCCCTTCCTCTGCTTGATATGGTTGACTACCTTGGTTTCCAGTTCTTTTGGCAGGGGCTCGTAAACTATGTCTATAAGCCAGAAGAATCCCTTGCCACCTGTGGATGACTTGAGGGAGGAGTTGAAGCCGAACATCTCCGCTACTGGCAGTTTCGCCTTGATTATTGTGGTCCCTCTCTCCTCTGACATCTCGATTATCTGGCCGCGCCTGTTGTTCACTTCTTTCATCGCGCCGCTCAGCTCCTCTGTGGGAACATCTATCCTGATAATCTGCTTGGGCTCGAGGATGAACGATTTTCCTCCAATCATTGCGTTCCTTATGGCGCGCCTGACTGCCGGGATAACCTGTGCAGGCCCCCGGTGTATGGCATCCTCATGAAGCTTTGCATCCACAAGCATGACTTTCACGCCAGAGCAGGGCTCCCTTGCCAGCGGCCCCTCGTCCATCGCCTCCTTGAATGCCTCCTTGACCATCTCCATGATCTCAAGAATCGCATGCACCCCGTGGGTGGCATCTATGAAAACGTTCCTGTTGTATATCATTTTTATCTTCTTTATCTCATCCCTGTCCATTCCGTATTTGACAAGTGTCTCCACAAGCCCCTGGTCCTTCTTCTTTATCTCCGTGTCCCCAATCTCCCCCCTTTTCATTGCGTCATAAACTTCCTTCTCAAGCGGAGCCGCAATCAGGTAGAACCTGTTGTGCTTGTTGGGGGATTTTCCTTCGGTAGCTTGTGGCGTGACTGACTTGAGACCCTCCCTGTATATCACGATTGGCGGGGATATGTCAACCTCTATCCCTTCATCCTTGAGCTTGTTCTCGACTTTTGCGTTTATGTGCAGCTCTCCCAACCCCGAAACCAGGTACTCTCCTGTCTCCTCGTTTATCTTTATCTGGAGGGTCGGGTCTTCCCTGCTGGTTTTCTTCAGGAACTCTATAAGCTTTGAAAGGTCTTTCGGATGCTTGGGCTCTATTGCTTTCGTTACGACCGGCTCGAATATGTGCTTTATAGCCTCGAATCCGGGCATCGGGCTGTCAGGACTGCATACAGTCTCGCCTGATGACGCGTCCTTCAGGCCCACAATCCCGACTATGTTTCCTGCAAGAACCTCGTCCATCTGCACTCTCTGCTGGCCTTTGTATATGGAGACTTGCTGCACCCTCTCACTCTTCAGCCTGTTCACAAGATAGACCTCCTGTCCCTTTTCTATTTTTCCGGAGAAAATTCTGACGGTTGCAACATAACCAGCGTGAGGATCAGGGTAGATTTTGGTTACGATTCCTGCAAGGCTCCCTTCAGGGTTGCATGTAACCATATCCTTTCCTATATCAGAATGAATGTCACCCGGCCAGATTTTCGGGATCCTGTATTTCTGCGCCACAAGAGGGTTTGGAAGATGGTGTATGATCATGTCCAGAACAACAGCATGAAGCGGACTCTTTTCAGAGAGCTCATTCTCCTTCTCTTTTTCCGTCATCTCTATAATATCCTTGAATGTTATTCCCTTCTTCTGCATTACCGGAATGGAAATGGCCCATTTCTTGGTGGCAGAACCAAAAGCGACGGAACCATCATTCACATTGACTGTCCACTTGTCCTTGTACTCATCCTCTGCAAATTTGTGTATGAGAAGATTGACTTCCGTGATTATGTTCTTGAACCTTTCCTGCATCTGCTCAGGAGTGAGCTTGAGCTCTTTTATGAGACGGTCGGTCTTGTTTATGAAAAGGACAGGCCTTACCCTCTCCTTGAGGGCCTGCCTTATCACAGTCTCAGTCTGTGGCATGCATCCTTCCACCGCGTCTGCAAGCACCACCACACCATCTACTGCCCTCATCGCTCGTGTGACGTCACCGCCGAAGTCCACGTGTCCGGGAGTGTCAATCAGGTTTATCAGATAATCCTTTCCGTGATACTCGTGAACCATGGAAACATTGGCAGCATAAATAGTGATTCCCCTCTCCTGCTCCTGCTTGTCAAAATCCATCATCAGTTGTTTTCCGGCCAGCTCCTGGGAAATCATGCCAGCTCCAGCTAGGAGGTTGTCAGAAAACGTAGTTTTACCATGGTCTTAACATTAGAAATAGCCTAATGCTAATTCTATATATGCGCCACGATTCCTATGTTCCTGATATGCTCTGGTTTCCTCATCAAAACCCTGACTGTTTCTGCAACGTCTTTTGCCATTTAATCTCCTCTTTTAGGAAAGGGAAATTCTTCACTTAAGAGCCAAATCTTTCCTTGGCCATATCTTTCAGTTTTTAATATTTCCAGTCTTTCCAGTTTTCTTAGATATTCATATATCACTGTGGAACTTTTATTTAAGCTTTCAGCTATACTGCTGAAATTCGACGGTACACCTCTGTTTTGCAGTAAAGCCACGGACTTGACAATCTCTGCTATAGAGAGTGTAGATTTTCTTTTTTTAGGATAATGTTCATCTAGATTTGCAATCAATATATTTAAGCTTTTGGTTTTGCCATCAAAACCATACAAATGCTCCTTCAATCTCCACCATTTTTCAGTTTTAGCCTCGAACAGTTCCAGGCATTTTTCCAATCTTCCAAATTTTCTTACCCCAATTCTGTACCTGCCAAAACCATCCGGTTCTAGACGTGTATAGTCAGGCTCTATTCCGATTTCATTCAGAATAAAAGCCGTGTCTATTGCTAATCTTCTGCTCCTTGAGCAGAGCTCCACATATCCATTTCTGTAGCTGACTGAACCATCGAACATCAAAACTACTGTTATAAAAGATTTCTTTATGTTTTGGGAAGAATTTTTCACAAATTCCGGAGCCGAGACAATTTCGGTTTTTCTGCCTGGATCGAGTCCAAAGACATCTGTGAAATATCTGAAAACTATCTTGTTGCTTATATAAACGCAATAATGATTCTTTTCTTCCCTTATTTTCGGTTTAATACCAAAAACATCACTTAGCCAGTCAACCAAAGCCTTTGCATTTGATTCAAACTCTTCTCTGAAGACAAGCTCATAATGAGTTACCTTCTTACCATTCCAATCCGTTGACATCATTCTCAAATTTCCGTCTGCCGCATATGCGCCTATTATTTTTGCTAACTTTTCTGATAGTTCTCCAACCACTTTCGCTTTGCTTTTCGTAGGACCTGTACCCGCTTCTAAACATTGTACATGTATTTTGAACTTTCTTTCTGAAATGCTCTCCAATTCTTTTAATAGAAACAAGGGGACAGATTCTCGCCTGTTTGAATAATCCCAAAAGGTTGTATAACCGATGCCAATATTTTCGCAAAATTCTCTAAGTTTTACCTTGCTTCTTATTTCCTTGACCGATTCTAAAAACTCCTTTTTTAGCTCTCTTGTGAAAATGGCTCTTATAGATCCCTTTCCTTCATTACCAGAAAGTTTGTACAAATCAAACATTTTTGTCCCCTTTCAACTTGTAAAACTTAACCAGACTAGAAACAGATACAACTTCCTCAATTTCATTGATCATATGGTGTGTTAAATAAACATGAACACATGATTTGCTTATTCCACTTTTTCTTGCTATCTCCCTTATCCAGATTCCTTGCGGGTTTTTGTATAAAACATCTCTGATTTTCTTGACTATGTTCTCGTTTGGAGCTTTTGTCCTTCCCATATTAATATATGGACATTTGTCCTTATATTATTTGCTTGAGAGAATGAATGATACAGAACAGATAAGCAGTAAAGTCTATCCTTTTCCAAGATCGCTTTTTTCACCAAACTCCTTCCTCAGGGGGGTCTTCGGGGACTTCTCATTAAGAAACAGCCCTTTCAGGTCAGGATGCCCTGGAAAATCCACTCCCAGCATCTCATGGACTTCCCTCTCGAACAGGTTTGCGCCCGGATAAATCCCGGTAACGGTCTTTATCTCAAGGGTTTTCTTGGGTAGCGGAACTCTTATGTTAACGTAATAGCCATCAGAGAAAACGTGGTAAATC
>JAPLVB010000048.1 GCA_026397335.1 Candidatus Aenigmatarchaeota archaeon | reverse complement strand
GTTGTTATAGGGACCCCGGGAAGGATTCTGGATCATGTGAACAGGAGGACTATAAACTTTGCGCATGTGAGATTCCTTGTTATTGATGAAGCGGACAGGATGCTGGACATGGGTTTCATAGATGATGTGGAGCGCATAATCCACCTCACCCCGAGAACCCGCCAGACCATGCTTTTCAGCGCCACGGTGCCTGACCCTGTCTACAGGATAAGCACGAGGTACATGAGGAACCCTGTCAAGATAGCAACACAAAGGTACGTGAAGGCCGAATTTCTCCACCAGTTCTACTATGATGTGCTGGATAACGAGAAGTTCTCCCTGCTTGTCCATCTGATAAAGAAGGAGAATCCAAAGCTGGCAATGATTTTTTGCGGTCGCAGGACAACATGTGACGCGGTCTACAGGAACCTTGTTTCAAACGGCGTGAACGCAAAGGTCATACATGGCGGGCTTGAACAGGAGAAGCGCGAGAGAATCATGAGTGAAATGCACGCGGGAAATATCAATGTCCTTGTCGCGACAGATGTGGCCTCGCGGGGGCTTGACATAAAGGGAGTCACCCACATCTTCAATTATGACGTCCCGGACAAGAGCGATGACTACACGCACAGGATAGGAAGGACCGCACGGGCCGGAAAATCCGGGAAAGCAATAACCCTTCTGGCTCCTGCAGACCACCAGAATTTCCGTCGCATTTTACAGCTGAATCCTGGACTCTCTGTCCAGAAGGGTGAGAAGGAGAATTTCGCGAAAGTGCCTTTCAACCCGTATGCGGGGAGGGAACGGAAGGAAAGCTTTGGACGCGGAGCTCCGCACAGGCGCGGACCTTCTCGCAGATGGTAAGCAGAATTATGATTTAAGCTTGCATAATCAATAATTTATTATATATAAATCCGGGGCTGATTATGCAAAAACCCAGGTTCGCCTGCTTGCCAGTTTTTGCCATTCTGGCATTTGTTTTCATAGCTCAGGCAACCTTTGCTCAGGACAGCTCCGGGTGCGCGCCCCAGTTTGCCATCACTTCTCCAGATTCTGTGAATATTAGCAAAACTTTTGTGTGGATAGACATAACTGTGACTAACACAGGCTCATGCGAAGCCTCGACAACGGTTTACCCATTGATTCCAGAGGGCTGGTACAGCGGGGCTAACTTTACCACAAGCAGCCTGAAAGCGGGACAAAGTGAAAACTCATCCATAAAGATAATCATTCCTGACGGTGAGAAGAGCGCCATAATATGGTTCGCCGCTGATGGCGCAAACATCTCCCCAACGAAAATAGTTATAGGTGGCGTAGTCCCGGAGGACGCCGCGAATCCTGCCGAGCAGAACCAGACGCAAGCTCCACTTATCAACAAAACAGCCACGCCAATCATCAATGCAACAGTCCCGGCATCAAAGCCAGAGCAGCAGGAAAATGCGACTGAGCCAGCCCAAAAACAACCTGAAGCAATCCCTACCACAGGGCTTGTGACAGCCAACCCAGTTACCCAGTATGTAGTGGTTATTCTTCTCGTGGCAGGCGGGATTTACTTTGGCCTTCGCTTCCTCAGGGGTGGATTCCCCAGGGGATTCAAGTACAGGTACAAGGGGTAGAACTCTATCAGAACGGCCTGAAGTGCTTCTCAAAGAAAACCTTGGTCGCTGGCATCAAATCCAGCTCCAGGATTTCCTCATAGGTGAACCAGCCATATTTGTTTATTTCCCGTGGGTCAGCTTTTATCTTCCCGCTTTTCCAGTTGGCAATAAAGAAATGCGTGTTTTCTGATTTCCAGTCGGACTTAAGAGTTGCAATTTCCCTTAATATTTCTATATCCAATCCCACCTCTTCTTTGGTTTCTCTTATGACTGATTCCTCTTTTGTTTCGTCCTCGTTGATAGCACCGGAAACAGCCATCCATTTAAGCTGGAAAGGTCTTCCCTTGGCCTGCTGTATCATCATGTATTTGCCGTCCTTCTTTATCACGACTGAAATGCCGTCCATAAAGAAAATAAGCGGAATGGATTAAAATCCTAAGAACCCATCCCCTCAGCCAGCGCCACCAGATAGAGGGATTGCGCCCAGCCAAGGGGTGTATTGTCATTGTGCTCTTTTGAGCCTGCAAAATAAAGCTCAGGAAGATGGCCTGAACCGTTCATAACGAACCTTGTCTTTCTCATGTAAAAATCAAACTTCTTTCTGTCCCCAAGTATTTTGTAGATTATAGCAAGCCAGGGGAATCCCATGGTCCACTCGGCTTCCCCGTCCCTTTTGTAGTACTTGTCTCCAGAGTATCTTATCAAGCCCCTTTTCCTGACAAGTTTCTTTTCCACATTCCTCAGGATTGCTTTTCTTTGGGCTGGAGTTACAATATTGTAAGGATAAATAAGCGAAAGCAAAGCCAGATCCACTTCCTTGGTTTCTGATTCCCTAGGAAGCAGTTTTTCCAGTGCTTCCTGCCCTTTTCCTATCAGTTCCTTTGGAACATCAATAAACTTGGAAATTGCTTTCAGCCCTGCGAGGCATGCTCCCACAGAGGAGGCATGTACCTCTTCGTTCTCCTCCCACATTCCATTGTCCTTATCCTCCCAGTACCTGATGGACTGCAAATAAAGAACCAGCTTTTTCAGAATTCTCATATCCCCGGAATTCCTGATCAATCTGTGGCTTTTCCTCAGAAGGTCAGCGACCTTGAAAAGAAACGCCCCTACAGCATCATTCTGCTTGTTTCCCCATTCATCCCATAATTCCTCAAGAGTCTCGGGGTTATATCTTGCGTGAATATACTGGTATGCGTAAACAGGCTTCTCCTTTATAGCCCAGTCTATCTTGTACCCATACTTTCTGAGGATGTCAAACAGCCTGTGGATTACCAGACCCACCTTCTCAGGCCTGACAATCTCCAGTCCCAGAGACTCGTAAATGTTGTCCCTTATCCAGGCCTTGTTGTAGCCTGTTCCCTGGCTGGGTGCAGCCAGAAAGAGCCCTTTGGCCGTCTGGAGAGATTCCAGTATCCTAGCATGCTCCCCCATCTCTTTCTGAAGGTCCATAACCCACCTAGATATTGTAACCACTTAATAGTAACACTTATTTACTCTTAAAAAGAGGGTTTATAAAGGTTTCTGTGAGGTGCAGCATAGCGGAAAAGGAGCAGAAATAGGGCTTATTTAGGGGTTTTGCAGGTGGAAAAGAAGCTAGCGCTCCCTCTCCCCTTTAATGAATTCTTCCACCATCTGCCTGGCCACCGGGTCAGGATACTGCTGGGGCGGATGCTTCATGGTGTAGGCGGATATGCTTGTCAGGGGTCCGGAGATGCTCCTGTCCAGGGCAAGCTTCGCGCACCTTACTGCATCTATGACCACTCCCGCGCTGTTCGGAGAATCCTCAACCGAGAGGCGGAGCTCAAGGTCAAGAGGGACGTCCCCGAATTTGCGGCCTTCTATGCGAATGAAGCATATCTTGTTGTCCTTCTGCCAGGGCACATAATCGCTCGGTCCGATATGTATATTTTCCTCTTCCAGCGGGACAGGAAGCTGCGACTGGACTGAGCGGGTCTTGCTCAGCTTCTTGCTCTTCAGGCGGGAGCGTTCCAGCATGTTCAGGAAATCCGTGTTCCCGCCCGTGTTGAGTTGGTATGTCCTGTCTATCTTCACTCCCCTGTCTGCGAATAGCTTCACAAGCGTCCTGTGCAGAATGGTTGCACCTAGCTGGCTCTTCATGTCATCCCCTGCTATTGGAAGGCCGGCCTGGTGGAATTTTTCGGACCACTTGTGGTCAGAGGCTATGAAAACAGGCATGCAGTTCACGAATGCGCAGCCTGCGTCCAGCGCACACTGTGCATAGTATTGTGCAGCTTGTTCAGAACCTACTGGAACATAATTAACAAACACTTCTGCTCCAGTTTGTTTGAGAACTTTCGCCACGTCCACAGGCTTGTCTTTGGAGACTAAGAAACTCCTATCTTCAGGATAGTCTTTCATGTGCTCCGCGATGCCATCCAAGACGGGCGCCTTCATCACGGACACGCCCATGTCCGGGACATCCTTGCAGAAGACCTTTGTGCAGTTGGGAAGCGCGAATATTGCCTCGGAAAGGTCCTTCCCGACCTTGCGCGCGTCCACGTCAAACGCGGCGACTGGCTTCACGTCCGAGATTTTATACCCTCCCAGGACGTTGTGCATGAGCCCCGGTATGAGCCTATTGTTGGAATCAACGTCCTTGTAATAGAAGAATCCCTGCACAAGGGAAGAGGCGCAGTTGCCCACGCCCGCGATAGCAAGCTTTATTTCACCCATAAATAATTCACCCCGAAACCCTTAGTATTATACACCTGTAAAATAGTTGGTTCCGGGGGCTTATATATTTTATGGGTGTAAAATAGCATCCTGGGATAGCATGGGTTTTTATTTTTTCCTGACAATAGAAAGCATATGAAGGCAAAGAAGCATGGAGAGATTCTGGAGCGTGAGGGAACCAAAGGTTATCCGGTCAACCCGGATTCAATTTCTATTAACAACGATGAGGTACTGGGGCCTTTGGGATTTGGGGTAACATATCCATATAACCGAACAGGAGTTCCAAAGGCAAATCCAAGAGGACTCTACAAGAAAGGCCATCAGTTCTGCTCCCAGTCCGTGCCAGCTGAAACCCTTCGGTTATTCTTAGACGGATTGAGAAGAGAATATAAAAGGCACCCAAATGATATGGGGTCCGGGCAAGTAATCTGGGAAGGAGGGGCCATCAGCGCCATGGGAAGTTCCAAGAAGGAAGTCTATAGCCTTGATTGCAAGAATATCACGAACTACGTCTACGATGCGGAGACCTATTCATGCATCTTCAAGCGTGAAATGAAGCTGGGCAAAAAGGTTTTTGAGGAACTCCTGAAAGACCTCAACGGGAAGTCAGGATTTTCTGACTACATGGTGCTTCTGTCTCTCTTTGAATCTCAGAAGCATTATGATTTTGCGAATGCATCACAGGCCAACTACTCTCCAAAAGTAAAAGTTGTCTTTGGGCAGCCGGAGACTTATAGCCCCAAAAAATGGAAAAGGAATTACTGAATCGCCTGAAAGGCTTTTATTTCTTTCCAAGAGAGATTAAGCATGAAAAAAGATATGGAGCCCAAACCCCTTGAAAAGATTCTCAAGGCTGAGAGAAAATTCAAGGGCGCCGACCCATTTGACGAAACCGTTAAAGACAATGAGCCTTATTTCTGCGGGTTCAAGGAACACCCTGCTAATATCCCCGCTCCTGAGCAGGCCAAAAAGGTCGGAAAACCTAAGCCGGATTCCCATATCTATAACCCAGAAGAGTTTGAAAAAATACTTTACGAAAGCGAGATTCCTCCTCTTGAAATAGCATTTATGTTTGCAATAAAGGGTCGCAAGCTGATAAATGTGGTTTATGAGACTGAAACCAAGAATGTGAAGTTAAGGGAGGAAATGAGACTGACAAAATCGGAAATTAAAGAAATTAATGCCAAAATTAAAGAAAACGCTGCAAAAGCAAAATCCAAACTTTCTAATCGGATATACTTGGAAGAAAAATTCCACCTGGAGCACTATAAAGATGGCTTGAGGTCAATGTCTGACCCTGGATATGTACCTAAGATAAAAATAATGATAGACAATCCTCCTTATTCCCCAAAACAAAGAAGAGGCTACTGAAAGAAATCGCTAATCAAAAATACCCAGCCTTCTTTAAAGAAAGTATAGTTATCCCGCAGAAATGTGTTAGCGGGAAAACCATCCTCCCGAAGAATCGCGTTTCCCTTCTTTTGAGCGCTTTCCTGAAGCCCTCAAGGTCCGAACAGTCTGCCACAGTGTAAGCCAGGCCCACTTCTATCGGTATATGCGCGTCGCTTCCTCCTGTGCATCCCAGTCTGGTTTTCTCGGCAAAATCAAATGCCATATTGTTTGTAGCCATGGAGAAGACCCGCGCGTTGAATGCCTCCACCGCGTCTATCTTCCCAGCGAAAGAATCAAGGTTCCTGAAGCCCTTTATCCTGTCAAAGGGGTGGGCTATCACTGCAGCCCCGTCCTGCTGCCTGATATGGTCTATAACCTCTTCCGGCTCGCCTTTCCTTATCTCCTCGTTGAGGAACAGCCCTAGAACCTCTCCCGAGAGCTTTCCATTATGATAGACCTTTATCTCTTCACCAAGGATGAGCTGGAGGCCGTATCTCCGAGCGGCTTCCTGCATGCTTTTCCAGCCGCGGATGGAATTGTGGTCTGTTACAGCAAGGCCGTCAAGCTTTCGCTTCTTTATCATTTTCATTATGAGCCAGGGCAAGTTTATGGAATCCTCAGACCACTTGGTGTGGACGTGCAGGTCGATTTTCATAACATTATTTATGTAAAACAAAGAATAAGATAGTATGCCTCTCTCTCGTCTGGTCCAGCTGAACACGAAGGAGTGCCTGTGGGTTTACATACTCAGGATTCTGCAGGATGGCCCCATGCATGCTTACGTGATAAGGAAGGATATAAGAGAGAGGTTCGGGTTCGAGCCGGGCACTGTCACCGCATACAAGGTCCTTTATCTGCTTTCAAAGTCCGGGTACGTGAAGAAGACTGTCTCAGGCCGGCAAAAGGTTTACGCCCTCACCCCAGCAGGCAGGAAGGCCCTGAGGGAGGCCATCAATTTCTACAAAAGCAGGGTGAAGGCGCTCAGAACGGGGAAGTTATAAATCCAAACGTTTATATATTAATATAGTTATATAATCGTAAACTTAGACCTGAAAAGGCGTCCAAAGTTTGAAGGTGACGAAGTCGCCTTCTTTCCAAAATCGTACCTTTTAGGAGGGGATGATATGACATTCGTGAAATTCAAGGTTTCGAAGGATCTTGTGGAAAAGGTTTACGAAGCCGTTACAGTCGCGAAATCCAGCGGAAAGATCAAGAAAGGCGTAAACGAGACCACCAAGGCGATAGACAGGGGAATTGCAAAGCTTGTTGTAATGGCCGAGGACGTCACGCCTCCGGAGATCCTTATGCATCTTCCGGTTCTATGCGATGAGAAGAAAGTGCCGTATGTTTTTGTGCCTTCAAAGGTTGAGCTAGGCAAGGCATGCGGGATAGACGTTCCCACCTCATCAATCGCAATTGCGCAGGAAGGTGACGCGAAGAAGCTGGTGAACGAGATTGCGGAGAAAGTCAAGTCGCTCATGAAATAAGGATTTGCAAAACACAAATCTTATTTAAAGTAGGCGCAGGAACTTAGAAAGAAGGCGTTCGAAAGAACGAAGTCGGCATAGCCGACTTCCAACTCAAATTCGCCTTCACTCCAGAATCCTTCTCCGTTAAGTCGAAAAGTTAAAATTTCAAATAATTAAGTGTTGTGAGGCGAAAGCCTTACGCGAAGTAGGCGTAGCCTACTTCATTGGTATTGTCATATATATTGCAAGTCAAAAGGTGAAAGCATGCCTGATGCAGCAGAAATTATCCAGGTTATGGAAAGGTTAGGAGTCAAGGGAGTGTGCAGGGTCAGGTGCAAGGTCCTTGACGGAAGGGACAAGGGGAAGATTCTTACAAGGAATGTTGTAGGCCCAATAAAGAGGGGAGATGTGATACTCCTAAAGGACACTACAATGGACAGCGTGGCTGCCATGAGCCGAAGGTGAGAGGGAAGTTATGGCAAAGTGTTCGTTTTGCGGGGGAAAGACACCTGAAGCCAGGGGTAAGATGTTTGTCAGGAATGACGGGAAGATATTCTACTTCTGCAACTCAAAGTGCCAGGGTAACTGGAAGCTCGGCAGGGAAGGCAAGAGCGTTAAGTGGACACATACCTTCCAGAAGGAATCAAAGAAGCCTGCCGCGAAGAAGGCTGAATAAATCTTTTTTTCAATCCATAGAATCATTTATTATATATTTTGGGTTTATGCGGATTTTTGTGGCTTCTTTTTTGCCCATTGTTTGTTCTAATATTGTCACAAAACTCATATATTCATTTTTTGCTTCATACAATTTCTTTAAATTATCCGGATGACTCCCGTTGTTTCTCACTATTCTTGCAGCTTCATTTAATTGGTTTACAAAATCTCCATATTTTTTCTCTAATGCAAGATAATCTGACCTTTCTTCTGGGGCAATGCTTATTTCCTTTGTTTTTTTTGTATACTCCTTTAGTCTTTTCCAAAAATTTTCTGGCATGATTCCTCCATGTAGCTAGGTTTAAACAAAAAACCCGGACCTGAATTTCCGTTTAAGTAATGGTGGCGAACTTATTTAAAGGTTCCTGTTTTCCGGCCGGAATGTTGCCCTTATATGACCAGAATTTTTTAAAGTACAGGGCAAAAGCTTAAATACTTAACTGCAAATATATTATATTTATGACTAAAGAGTGACAAATATGGAAGAATTAGGATATCGCGATAATCGTGCAGATAGAGGAGTATTTAGCAGCGCTGCAGAATGGGGAATGGGTATTTATCGCAATTGGTTTCCAAGAAAGGGCAAGTATGCTAACTTCAGTGATGCTCCTCGCGATGAAATACAAAGGATTATGGACGGGCTTGATTACGACATACAAAAAATGACAGATCGGACTAAAGGATGCTTGGTTAAAAAAACAGAAATCCCAATCCCTTCTAACGGAAAGACTTTTTACAATTCAGCCATTGCCAACTATTTATTCGGGAATAACGGCAAAAAAATGGAGAAACCGCTTGTGGTGACAGATTATTCATTGTCAAAGCCTCTGCTTCTTGAACATAAAGGCTCAGCCAAAGAAAAAATTCTGGACTTTCCTTTCGAAGACAGGGTGCCTTTTGAGGAAGAGCTGCTTGAGCTTGCTCCCGAGTATGCTTTCGAAGATAAGGTGCCTTTTGAAGAAGAGCTGCTTGAGCTTGCTCCTGAAAAATTGGATGAGGAGATTCTGGAGCTGGTGCCTGAAAAAACCAGACGCAAACATCACACTGACAAATACATCCTAAGTGAGGACATGAAAAATTCCCTGAAAGGGGAGGACACGGAGACCGCGGCCAAATATTTCATGAATATAAAAGGTGTAGGATACAAGACTGCTGCCAAGCTTCTTGGAGAAGTTGGCAAACATGTCGATGAAAAGCAGCTCAGGAAATGGTACAAGGCTGTGAAGAATAAAGAGTATGAGACGGTGGAAGAATTTTCCTACAAGTATAGTTTGATGCTTGATGAGCTTTATGAAAGTGAAATGGAGGGTTGCGGCGGAGCGGCATATCCTTCGGGAACCATGAATACGGAAGGTAATGAAATAGCCCTGCAGGACGAGGCATTGATGTTTGAAAACGGCGGGGACGATAGATATAACCCAACAGAAATCCTGGCAAAGAGTATCATGTCTGTCAAAGGTATTAAACCTAAAAAGGCCGGCAGGCTTCTTACCAAGTATTATGAAAAGATTGAAACAAAAGTTGATTTTGACGAATCCCAATTAAAGACATGGTATGAAGAAGTGATGAAAGAGAATGGCAGCCACCATCAATTCAAAAATCTGGATGATTGGGCCGGGTATGCCGTTAATCTTCATGGAACGGCAGGGATTGTAACTGAAAGAAAAGGCTATTGGGTCAGAAAACGGAAATCTAAATGGCAGTATTACAAGCAATTGGCGCCACTCTTGATACCGGCGGCATTAATGATAGTTGCAGCGGATACCTATCTTAACCACAAATTAAGCGATAAAGCCATGAAAATCGTGGGATTGAAAAAACCAGCATATACTGCAGTATACAGCCCGCAAAATCCTTTTGATGCTTTGAATTTACCGGCCAATAAAGAAATGCAGCTTGAAGCCAAAAATGAAAGTTTGCCGAACATAGTTGCAGAAATAAGGCCTGCTGCCAATAAAGAAAATATTTATAATGTGAACAAAGGCGACTGTTTATGGAATATAGCGAAAAATCTCAAGCTGGACACTAATATTGGAAACGCTGTAAAGAAAATTGTTGAAGAGAACAAAGGAAAATATCCTACACTTGAGAACAATCCTGACCATATCGAAGCAGGCTGGATGCTCAAAATCCCGAAATTTTAGAGCTTATCCAAGAACTCCTTCTCCGTGAAGTGCATCTTGCCCGGTATTATCAGGACCGCTGGAGGACTCAACCCGGAAACAAGAAGCTCTCCCGCACTTTTGTAAAGGATTTTCTGGTTGTCAGAGCCCAGACCAGAGGCCGCAACTATCTTCTGGTCCGAGATTAGTTTCTTCCTAGAGGATTTCTCTATCCCCAGAAGGATGTCTATTCCCTGTGCCACGGGCATGCTTATGTCAAGAAGGACAAGAGTGTGCATTCCAAGCCTTCTGTTCTCCAGGATGGAATCCGCAAAAGAGCTGGGCTGGAAATTCTTCTGTGGAGTTGGTATGCTCACGGTTCTCCCGAAGTTATAGAGGGAGAGACCGCATTCAGCCACTGCGGTGAAGATTGAGGAGGAGTGGATAACCTTAACAGGAATTTTGGATTCCTTCGCCTCGGAAACAAGCGCGAGATGGGTGGTTGCGGAAAGCGGGTCTCCTGGGAAAAGGATAGCTATATCCGAGAATTTGGATTTCCTGACAAGCTTCGAGGAGTCGTCTTCCAAATCTGTCCTTTCAAGAAGGTGTATATTCTTTCCTATAATCTTCTCCAGGTTCTTGAGCGAGCCTCCCCAGCGGGCTGTGTAAAGTTCAGCGTAAACCTGACTGGAGCGACGGCAGGCTTCTATCCCCTTCAGGGAGATGTCCTTCTCATCCCATATCCCGAGGCCTACAAGGTAAAGCATATTCAATCAAAGATAATTGGGTTTAATTCTTTTTAACTTCCTAGACCAAACAATATTTATGAAACCCGTTCAGGTCTACCGCCGGCTTCTGAAAGAATTCGGGCCCCAGGGATGGTGGCCCATGCAGAACGGATTCTCCCCTCCTGAGTGGGAGGTGTGTGCAGGAGCTGTGCTAACCCAGAACACCAACTGGTCTAATGTGGAGAAAGCTCTCTCCAGCCTCAAATCCGCTGGAGTAATATCCCCCCAACAAACCCTGAAGGTCAAGAACCATGTCCTCAAGAACTTCATCCGCTCCTCTGGCTACTACACCCAGAAAGCCCACAGGCTCAAGGCCCTTGCTGGGTTTGTTTCACAGTTTGACAGTGAGAAAAGCTTCCTGCGCGGAGTGGACAGGAAGGACCTGCTTCTCATCCATGGTATTGGACCTGAAACCGCTGACTCAATCCTCCTTTACGCAGCCAACAAGAAGTTTTTCGTTGTGGACGCCTACACCCGCAGGATATTCACAAGGTTTGGCATGATAAAGGAGAAATGGGAATACGATAAAACCCGGCTTTTCTTCGAGAAGAACCTTCCCAAGGATGTGGACGTGTACAAGGAGTATCACGCCCTTATTGTCAGGCTGGGGAAAGAGATTTGCAAAAACAAGCCCCTTTGCAGTAGGTGCCCCCTTAACGGGCCGTGCACATATTCCAGGAGAAGGAAATAATTATATCTTTATTTACCCTATGTTGAGGCTGTCATCCCTGTATTCTTTCAGAGGCTTGTCATCAGAAATAAACGGATTTGAAAATTCTCCCCTGTAAGAACCTTTTACCTTGAGACCATAAACTCCTTGTTCTATTCCCATCACACTAAAAGGCACGCGCCGTCCTTCAAGCAAATCAAATAGCTCCTCCGGGGAGATTATCACACCAATCTCTTTTCCCGGGAGGCCAAAAGAAACTCCTGCCTTGGTGCTTACTGCTATCGCATCAAAATATCCGTCCTGCTTCAAGCATATGCAAATCTCCCCGTCTTCCCTGACAAAAAATGGTTTTTCAACAATTACCTTGTAGCTCTTTCCCGACCCCTCCCTGTATGAACCTTCAGGTATGGGCAGTGTTTTCCACTCAGCAGGGTTGCGCTCGAAAGGGTCCGAATCCGACTTGCCCAGGCTGCTTTTTTTGATGTCTTCATAGATATCCCTGAGAATGCCAGCCATTACTTCTGACTCTTCCATTTTGCTCTTTATGTAATCATAATCCTGCTCGGCCTTTTCCCTCTCCAGCCTTGCCTCATCCAGTTCATGAGCGCTCTTCTTGCTGATTATCTCTTGGCCAATCCCCGCTGCCGCCAACGCAATAGATCCCGCAGCAATCCATTTCTTGAAGCGCATACCAATCACCTGATTTTGTGCTTTTCCAAAAGCTCTGCCTTTTCCCTAAAAGCCTCCATTATTTCATCCTCGCTCATGAATTCCGTTATTATTTTTGCTTTAATCCCGTCATCTCTTATATCTTCTAATTGTATTTTAAACCAGTCATATGAAAATCTATTAAACCCTCCTCTGGGGGAATACCATCTTTCCAGGCTGTCAAATATTTGCTGTGCCTTTCGGCTTCCATATTTATGCTCGAATTTTATGAAAATAGGATATTTTACCCATTCTCCCATGACCACACCTAGAATTAAAGTTGATACAAAGGGTTTTAAGGGTTCCCACACCTAGAAAGCGCGCCCTGCTCGCTCACAATCCTGCACTCCCCGCCCTGGCAGACAGCATGCATCCCCAGGCACCTTGGCTGGGGGCAGTCCTCATTAAACTCGCATCTCTTTGCCAGGAATGGCTCGCATGTTCCGGTCTCTCCAGGAACAGCTCCGGAAGTCTTGCAGTAGAAACCTGGCGGACACTGAAGGTTGGACTTGCACTCGCATAGAGGCACGCACACATCAGCGCACATTGTTCCCGGGGGCTCTCCTGTGCATAGGGACCCGCACTCGTTCCAAACCCCGTCCGAGTCCTCGCACAGCTCTTTGGTAATCTCCCGCGAGAAAGCAGGAGGTGAGAAGGAAACCGCTATCACCACTATAACAAGGCCGGATGCTATTGCGAGAAGGACAGTGTCTGTGCGGTCCATAATTATCTTTGGAAGCCGCCACTTAAATCGGCCATTTGAGTCTCAGTTCTTCCAGCATACTTTTGTATCTGCTATCATCCAATATTTCCTTTTCTGATAAATCCTTATAGAACTTGTTTTCAATTTCATTTTCCCTGTCAAATGTCCGGTATGCATAATGCCGGAGGTCTGAAAAAATCCTAGGAAGCGCCGAAGTCGTTTCATCAGGTCTTGCTTTCTGGTTAAGGTAAAGCACAAACCTCTCAAAATGAACAAAATCCCCGTACTTTTCTTCAAGGGAATTTCTCCAGTCATCCACCTCTTTCCCTGAAATGACGCTTACCACCTTCCTCAGAATTTCCTCCGGGAACTTCGGCCTGAATTCCGGCAGGCTGTCCTTGACCTTTTGCCTTCCAGCCCCTCTGGGCCTTGTGTGGAACTCGAATCCCGTCAAGTGAAAATAATCGTGGATTTTTCTCGCCTCTTTGGGGCTTATTTTTTCCTTCTTCACTTTCCTGCGTTTAATGTATTCTACATGGATTTTTTCCAGCTCGCTGAGGCTCAAATCCTTTATTGTGCCCACGGGCAGTCGCTTGAGTGAAAGTATTGTCCTTACCCTCCTGCCAAGAACTGTACCCAGAACCTCATACTCTGATTTCCTGTTATACACGGGTCTTAAATTGTCATTATACCACAGCTCATAGGAAGGCTCATGAAAAAATGCATGTATGCACCTTGCACTTTGGTCTCCGACCCCTTTCAGCTCCTTCAATTCGGGAATGGTTGCCTGCTCTATTCCTTCCAAACCCTGTCCATAATGCTGATAAATCGCATCGGCTGCCTGGCTTACCACACCTGGTATCCTGTAAAGAACTGGAGGACTTTTCATCTCGCATTTGTCCATACAGGATAGATGATAGTTAATTTTTTAAGGGGTTATGGAACCCCGTTCGTAAGCAAATAAGCACGCTTTCCGGAAGTAATAGTACCCCCATACCATAAAAATCCCGAAAACCGGGTGAGGGTGGAAATACTTAGCCAGCGTGTTTCAGCTTCCATCTTTCTTCTAGAAATCCAGACTCCAGGATTTTCTTGTGCCAAGGTAATAACCGAGTGTCAGTGCGAATATTCCGGCAAATAGCACCATACCTACTATATTAAAGTATGGGATCTGCTGGACAGGCGCGCTAGAGGCCATAGGAGCTGCTGCGCCGCCTACTTCCCTCAAAGCATCAGGCGCGCCTGATTTGAGCTGTGAAGCCGCAGACATGAGCGAGCCCGTGAGCATGTCATACGCTGTTACAAGTAATGCCATTCCGGACAGTGAGAGTATAACCCAGATTTTCGTATCCCCAGGATGGAGAATGTTCTTCCCGTCCCTGGTGAGCTCATAATACTTCCATTTGTGCCCGTCATCCTTGAGCTGCACGAGACCAGCCTTCCTCAGGCTTTCCATGTGCTCCTTCACTGTGGAAGGGGACATGCCCATCTCCTTGGCGAGCTCCGTGAGCATCTTCCTCCTCACGTCCAGGCTCTTGAGTATCGAGATTCTCGTGTCAGAAGCCAGGCTCCTGAAGGTCTTCCTGTCCAGCGTGATTTTTTCCTCTGGCATGGCTCTCCATTAAAATTTGAATGTATCCTTTATATTTAACGCTTTCGCTTTGTTTCGGGTTTTGCCGAATGTTTCCCTGCCATTTCCCCCGTTTTAACCATCTGATTTATATTCGGGCTTTATGATAAATATATTATGGCCGCAGGAAGATTCATGAAAGTAATAGGGATGTATGCAATCGGTCTTGTTCTTATTTTCGTAGGGCTTTATATGATTGCCTTTATGTCATATGGTCCGACAGGATTCGGGCTTATGGTTGCAGGGCTTCTTTTCTCAACTATAGGCGGATTTTACGGGAAGAAGAAGCTTCTTGAGGGAACTCCCGAGAAGCTTCCTCCAATCGAATCCAGGCAGATAGATCAGCTCAAGCAGAATGTTGTCAGCCAGCTCAGGCCTCCCGAAACCCTTGCTGACCCTCCAAAAATCCCTGTGGAACAACCCAAGCCTGAACCCAAGCCAGCAATACCAATACAGCCAAAAGCCCAGGAACCTGTACTGCCTTCTGAGCCTTCTGAAGCCAGGGGTGTTGTAAAGATATTAATATGCCCAGGCTGCAACACGGAAAACCCGCCAGCCAACATGTTCTGCTCCAACTGCGGCAAAAGGCTTAAGGCGATTCCAAAGCCGGCAACACAAAGCAAGCCAAAATCCAGGAAGAAAAAGAGAGCGAAGCCGGCAAAGCATGCTTCTGGCTAAACAGCCAAAAATAATTGAAATGCGAATCCTTTCCAGAAATCACGACAGTGCAGGCTTTGTGTCCTGCCGTATTATCTTTATCCTCTTTCTGACTATAATCGCGAAAAACACGACCGCAAAAATCATGAGCCAGGGAAGGTCAAACGAGCCTGGTAGTGTGTAGAGAGCTTTCGCGAAAAACACGAAAAGGAAGCCTGCTCCTGTGAATATCCCTGCCCATACCAGGGCCACTACAATGTCCGGCAGGGACTTCATCCTCTTTGATAACTCTTCCTCTATGGCCATCAAATCACATTTATATTATGAGTTTGTATCATAATATTGTTTTGCTGCTCTGTATTATGAGCACTCTAAAATCAGGTGATGTTATGCAAACCAAAGTGTGGAGATGTAAGATATGCGCGGAGCCTTACATAGGATATGAAAGGCCCAGCAACTGCCCGTTCTGCGGAGCGCACCAGGAGTATATAATCCCGGCAGAGGACTGGAAGTATGAGGATGATGTACAGCTTTCTCCAAAGTCAAGGAAGAACATGGAAGAAGCGCTTAAACTGGAAATAAGCAACGCCTCCTTTTACCTGTGCGTTTCCAAAGTGTCAAAAGACCCTTTCATACAGGGGATGTTCAAGACCCTCTCCAACATAGAGAAGGAGCATGCCAGCCTGCACGCGAGGATACTAAAAGCTCCCAAGCCTGACATAGATTTTGACCCAAAGCTCTGCACAGCTATTGACAAGAACTCTGTAAACGAGTCTCTGGAAAGGGAGACCAGCGCCGTCAAACATTACGGGAAGTTTCTTGGAGAGGCAAAAGAACCCAGACTGAGGGAGATTTTCAAAGCGCTGGTGGATATAGAGTGTGACCACATCCAGCTGGACAGGGAAGTTCTCAAGAGGTTGAAATGACAATAAGGCAGGTACAGAACGGGGTAATCCTGGAAATCAAAGCTAGGCCTGGCTCCGGCAGATTTTCAGTAAAGCTCGGGAAAGACGAGATAACAGTCACCACAAAAAGCCCCCCGGAAGGCGGGAAGGCCAACCAGGAGATTGTAAAGAATCTCATAAAAATCCTGAGAAGGGATGTCCGGATAGTCCGCGGCTTGCAGAGCAGTCACAAGGAGATTTTCGTGGACGGAGCTTCTCTCCAGGAGGTTGAGATTTTGCTGGCTAGGAAGTGAAGCATGGAAAGAGTGACTTTCCGGAACTCGAGGGGATTGAACCTCGTAGGTATTCTGCACACACCCGAAAGGCCTACAAAGAAAGCGGTGATTATAGCACACGGCTTCACGAGCGACAAGACAGGCTCTCACGAGAAAATCCCCAAGCTGGCACAACGACTTGAGGCCATAGGGATAGCCGTCCTGAGGTTCGATTTCTCGGGATGCGGGGAGAGCGACCCGGACACCATAACTGTCGCCAAGGAAGTGGATGATCTCAGGAGCGCAATATTGTTCATGCGCGGGAAAGGATATACAGAAATCGCAC
This sequence comes from Candidatus Aenigmatarchaeota archaeon, assembly GCA_026397335.1. Lineage (GTDB taxonomy): Archaea > Aenigmatarchaeota > Aenigmatarchaeia > QMZP01 > QMZP01 > JAPLVB01. Next base: position 47,840 of record JAPLVB010000048.1, on the reverse strand, counting down.
TGGTGGGCTCGAGTCTCGGAGGCCTTATATCCATCCTCTCGTATGACAAGGACATCTACACGCTCGTACTGTGGGCTCCCGTGACCACTGCAAAGGTCCCTTCCATATACTCCACGAAAGAGGTGAAGGAACAGCTGGATAAAAAGGGATTTGCCATGATAAAGAACGCCAGGGGCGTGGAGCATAAGATAGAAAGGCTGTACGTTAACGAGAGGAAAGGCGTTGACAGGGAGAAAATCCTTTCCGCGGTCAAGAAGCCTGTCATGATAATCCATGGGGACGCGGATGACATTGTCCCGGTCCAGGATTCCAGGGAGGCCATCAAGCTCCTTCCTAAGGGCTCCAAGCTGGAAATCATAGAAGGCGGGAACCACTTCTTCACGGGGAAGGTAGATGAGGTTATTGGGCTGACTGTGAAGTGGTTGGAGAAGTTCTAGCTTTACTTTTCCGGCCAGAAACCGACGTTTTCATGGTTTCCCCGTCAAATCGAGTTTTGCAACCCTATCCCAGTATTTCTGCACTATCGGGCCATAATCGTTTCTTTCACTTGCGTAAACAACACGGAAGCATTCCGGATCGAGCGTGCGGCCTGTTAAGCGCCTCAGCGTTTCAGGGCCGGGAATGACATTGTGACACTTGAAGCATTTCGGTATCTTTTCTCCGCTCCACCATCCTTCGTTGTCCCTGTACTCTGTCATTAACGCAAGATAGAATTCTGAGAATTCAGGGTCGGAAATGGCTAAGATTTTTTCATAATTCCAGTTTCTCCCGCTGGGAGGCATCCATATCGTGGGCTCTTTCCAGAGCAAATCATCGAACTTCTTGTCCATATAGAGATAATCGGGCAAAGCAATAAAAGCTAGGCCTTTTCCAACAAACTCTCATGTCATAGCCTAGGGCAGCCTCATTTTTCCCAATAGCTTCATGTGCCAGTCCAGCCTCTTTATTTCCTATACTTCTCAGCCACCCTCTCCCACACAAGCTTCCTGTTTATCGCAGCCCTATTCACCACTTCTTTTATCCTCCTCTCTCTAGTCTCGGGCTTTTTGGAGCTGATTATCCACCAGAAATAGTGCTTGCGATGGCTTGGAGCGAACTTCTGGAAGTTCTCCCATGCTTTCCTGTTTTTCTTTAGCGCGTTCTCCAGGTCTTCGGGCATGGGAATGACCTTCGGGACCTTCCTGCTCTCGTGCCCCTTGAACTTCTCCAGCCCTGCAGGGGTCATCTTCCCCAGCCTTATCATTCGCTTGGCTCGCTCTATGTTGCTCTCGGCCCACACGCTGTGCTTCCGCCTCGGGGTGAACTTTATGGCATGCTTCTCATCATCAATCCTCTTCAGCGGGCCGTCAATCCAACCGAAGCACAGAGCCTCCTCCAGAACATCCAGGTAGGGCGCGCCTTTCTTTCCCGTGTGCTTCTTGTAGAATACCACCCATGCCTCCTTCGCTGTGGAGTGGTTCTTCTCGAGCCAGGCCCGCCATTCATGGCGGTCTTTAAGGTAGAGTGTATTCTGCATGAAAAAGAATTTGTTTGTGGGAATAAATTGCTGATTTGATGGTTCCCAAAAAGTTCATGTGGTAATATAGGTTACCACTTGGTAACCAAAAAGCTTATAAGGTAGCGAATGTTACCATATAACATGAACAAGAAATTGAAGGTAGAAATGATTGAACTGACTGAAGCCTACAATCATGTTCAGCATTGGTTTTTTGCCTATCCCTCCAGAGAAATGGGGCTGAATGACCTCTCCGAAGAGTTGGGAATATCCAAAACCACAGCAAAAAGGATTGTCTTAGACTTCGTGGATGATGGATTCCTCAACAGGGAAGTCCTAGGCAGGCTCTGGAGGATTTCCTGCAACCAGAACCATCCTTTTAATCACACAAGAAAGATTCCTTACCATCTAATGCTAATCTATGAATCCTCGATACTCCAGGAAATCCATCATATCATACCGAATCCTAGATCGATAACCCTGTTCGGGAGTTACAGGAAAGGTGACGATATGGAAAAAAGCGACATTGACATTGCCGTGGAAGTCGTGGGTAATGAAGACGTGAAGCTTGTCAAGTTGGGAGCTATTCCCCAGTTTGGTTACAGAGAGAATGTTACGGTGAATCTGTATATTTTCTCAAGAAACAAAGTTGATTTGAACCTGTTCGCAAATATAGCCAACGGTATCGTGCTGGAAGGCTTTCTGGAAGCGAGGCCATGAAAACGAGGTACAAAAGACCGGATAAAAAGAACGCATTAAGCCTCACCGAAGCCGCAAAAAGAGATATGGAATTTACATTAGCAATGAAAGTCACTGAATCTTCTGGGCCGACTATTGTAAGGAACATATATGAATGCTTTAGGATGTTAGGGGATGCCTTATTGGTCTCCAAAGGCATCGAATCAGAAGATCATTCAGCTCCGATAAAGGAGCTTACAGAACTGAGCGTGAACACACAAAAACCAATAAGTCTTTTATGGAACCTGAAACGGCTGAGGCACAACATAAATTATTATGGCTACAGGCCGAATACGGCGGATATAGAGGACATAATTTCTATTGCTAAGGCCATATTCCGGCCGCTATATGAGGCCGTGAAGGAGAAGGTCACCAAGGATGATGGTTCGGCTGCTAAGTTGTCTTAGCCATGAAAAAATCCACCAGCTTCCTCTGCCTCATGGTATCCTTCAGAATAGAGCTTTTCTCAATCCACCTGCTTACAGGAATGTCCATTCTCCTGCCCACGAAGTCCAAGGCTTCCTGGAGTGTTGCGAACCTGTACGGGGGATTTTTCACAGCTGCGCGCACAGCCTCCCGAACATTCCACACCCCCACCGGCATTATGTATCCGGGATGGGTCTCCCTCATTATCACCACTCCTGCCTGGCGCTTTTCTCGGTTGAGCAGCTCGTTCGTGGCAAGCCTTGCCGCATAGTAACAGCCTCCTATGTCCGCATATGTAGTCCTCCCGTCATAGAATTCATGGTCAGAGAAAATCTCTATGTTCCTTCCGGCAGGGTTCCATATCGTGTTCGGATACCATGCTTCTATCAGCTCATAGCACCATTCCCTTGGAAGCATGAGAATGAGCCAGCGGTTGTCCAGCTGCACGTGCTCATAAACCCTGAACTCGTTTATCAGGGGATAATCCCGCGTATAAGTCATGAGGTTCTTCCCAAGCGTGTCATCAACTGCAGTTATGCTCCATCTTGTGGGCACAAATTTGCGGTTCTTCCCCACACCGAAAGCCCCCACTGAGAAAGCCTTCTGGATTTTCGAGACCAGAACCCCTCTCTCATGCAGGCTTATCACAGCCTCCCTCGCCTTCAGGTCTGTGTCATAAAAGGCCTTCTCTATATACTTGTCAAACTTCACATTCCCCACATCCAGTTTCGCAAGCAGCGCGGAAGGCCCGAAAGGCTGAATCTCATCATTCATGACAAGCTTGCCTGCCGGCTTCTTCTTGAACTCCAGTTCCGCGTCAGGAGACTTTTCAGCCAGCGCTATCTCCCTTGTCTGCTCTATAATCTTTCCGTCAAAATTCTTTACCGGGTTAAGGAACTTCCCGCGCACGAGCTGGAAGCGAAAGTCCACTATTTCATCTATGCTCATTCCTGTCCACAATTCGGGCGTGTCCATTAAGCTCGTATCCCCATGCTGCGGGGGGAGCATTGGACCTATGTAAACCTTCGGGTAGCTGAACCTGCCAACAAAAACGGATGGGGGAGAAGAACCCTCAAGATGTAAGGAATCTATAAGAGGCTTGGCCTTTGTCTGCGCATAGAACTTGACAAGAAGGGGGCACCTGTCCTTTCCGCACCACATCCTTCCCTTGCACCTTGCGCACAGGGAGCCTGTATCAGAAGAGAAGTCCATGATAAAGATTGCTTCCGGGCATTTTTAACCATTTGTCTCCCATTAACTGTTGATTAACGAATTGGAAACGTTGGATTGAAAACTTTAAAAACCATCAAAGACAATTGATTTTATGCCAGCGAAAAAATCCCCAAAAATTCACAGGGTGATAAGGCACCCGTACAACCATGCTCTTGTGAAGACCCAGTCAGTCTGCCCTGAATGCCAGAAGGTTCTTCCCGCAGAGATATTCGAGAGGGACGGGAAGGTCTGGATTAAGAAGACCTGTTCCACACATGGGGATTTTGAGGAACTGTACTGGGGAGACTACCAGATGTACGAGAAAGCCAGGAGCTTTGCCAGGGACGGAAAGGGTGTGTCAAACCCTAACGTGGAGAAGGAGAATCCTATTTGCCCGAATGATTGCGGCCTGTGCAAGATGCACAAGAGCCATACGGCCCTTGCAAATATAGTGGTTACTAACAGGTGTGATTTGGCATGCTGGTATTGCTTCTACTATGCACAGAAGATGGGTTACGTGTACGAGCCCACACTTGAGCAAATTCGCTTCATGGTGAAGAATCTTGTGAACGAGAAGCCTGTCCCGTGCAATGCAGTTCAGCTTACAGGCGGGGAACCTACCATGAGGGAAGATCTTATTGAGATAATAAAAATCTGCAAGGAAGGGGGAATAGACCACGTCCAGCTGAACACTAATGGGATCCGCCTTTCACAGTCGCCTGCTCTAGCCATGCGTGTCAGGGAGGCAGGAGTGAATATCCTTTACATGAGCTTTGACGGCGTTACCGAGAAGACAAACCCCAAGAACCACTGGGAGGTTCCCAAAGCCATGGAAAACTGCAGGAAAGCCGGGATAGGGATAGTCCTTGTACCCACAGTTATAAAGGGTGTGAATGACCACGAGCTCGGGGACATCCTCCGCTTCGGGTTCAAGAACAATGATGTTATACGAGGTGTGAACTACCAGCCTGTCTCTTTGGTGGGCAGGATGCCCAAGAAGGAGAGGGACAATTTCAGGATAACCATCCCTGACGCCATAAAAAGTATAGAGGAACAGACAAAAGGGGAAGTCTCCAGGGAGGATTTCTACCCAGTTCCCAGCGTAATGCCCATAACAAATTTTGTGGAGGCCATTACCAAGAAGCAGAAGTACTCCCTTTCCACGCACTTTAGCTGTGGGATGGCAACCTATGTTTTCAATGACAACGGGAAGATGCTCCCCATAACGCGATTCGTGGATGTGGAGGGGCTTTTCCGCTACCTGGACACGCTGGCAGATGACATCAGGAGAGGAAAGAACCGCTACAAGGCAGGCCTGAACCTCATGTTCAAGCTCAACAGCTTCATAGACAAGCAGAAACAGCCCAAGGGTTTCAGCCTTTCCAAAGTCATATACAATGCCCTCATGAAGCATGACTACAGCGCGCTTGGAGAATTCCACCACAAGAGCCTGTTCGTGGGAATGATGCACTTCATGGACCAGTACAATTATGACGTGGAGCGTGTGAAGCGCTGCTGCATACACTATGCCACTCCTGACCCCAAGATGCCGATTATTCCTTTCTGCGCGTTCAATGTGATGCCAGATATGTACAGGGAACCCACACAGAAGAAGTTCTCCCTTCCCATCCCCAAATGGGAGGAGAAGACTGGAAGGAAGCTCAGGGACGATTTCTACAGGAGAGGAAAACCATAAAAAAGTGTTCGTGATTCAAGAGAACTTCCTTTTTTCTTTTTCGGTCATTAGGGGGTTTTTCCTGTATAGAGGATAGAGTATCTCTTCTTCCAGTTTTACCCTTTTTACAATAAGCTCCTTCAAGTCACTGAGCTCTTTCCTGAAGCGTGCGCTGGTCATGTCAGATGTTTTCATTGAGCTGTATTTGTTAAAGAAATCAAAGGCCTTCTGGGAGATTGCTTGCATTTTTTCTGACAATTTCCTTCCTGTTTCCCTGATTTCTTTAACTTTGGATTGTTCAAGAGCCGGATAAAGCTCTTTATCCTCCAATGACAAATGCTCAACCAGGATTTTTCTAAGTTCTCTTAGCGTAACTATGCAAGTCGCCTCTGAAAATGGCTTACCGGATAAAAGCGGGTTGAAATTGTTCAAATACAGCAAGATATTGGAGTGCTGTTTTTTGAGCGTTACAATTAACCGGCTCTCTTGTTCAAAAACAAATGCCATATTTTTAGTTATATTCTTTTATTTAAATCTAGCAAATAACACCGCTTGAGCTGAATCTAGTGCTTCATCTCCCTGACCTTGCTATTATTTATGCTGCACTCCTTGCACTCCCTGCATTCCTCGCACTCGAATTCCAGGGTCGCGTGCCTTATGTTGTACTTCCCAAGCCTCTGCTTTATCTCATCCTTCATCTTCTCGATTTTTGTCATGCTGGGTTCTTTCGTGAGCACGTGCGCGTCCAGTATGTTCACATTCGAGCACAATGTCCACAGGTGGACGTTGTTCACACCGTCCACGCCACTCACGCTCTCCATGTCCTTTATCATCCCCTCGAAATTCACGTCCTTGGGGGCGAATCCCAGCAGGATGTGAATGGAATCGCGGATGATGTTGAAAGCTGATATTAAAACGAGAATCGCGATTAGCGTCCCGAGTATCGGGTCCACTATGGTCTGTCCGGTGAAGAATATCCAGATTGCAGCAAACACAACAGCCACAGAGGAGAGCAAATCCGTCAGCACGTGGAAGAACGCGCTCCTCACGTTCAGGTCATGGTGACCTCGCAGGCTGAACGCCACAATAACGTTAACCACAAGCCCTATGGAAGCTACCACTAGCATGGTAAAGCTCTGGATGGGAGCCGGGGTGAAGAAACGGATATATGCCGCCGCGAAAATCCACCCGCTTATCACTATCAGCAGAATCCCGTTCAGCAGGGCCGCAAGTATCTCAACCCTGTGGTAGCCGAACGTCTTCTCCTTTGTCGGGAGCTTCTTGGCTATCATTACCGCGCTTAGAGATACGGCTAATGCAAACACATCCCTGAGCATGTGCCCTGCATCCCCCAGGAGCGAGAGGGAGCCCGAGGCAAAGCTTCCCGCAAGCTCCACAACGAATATCACAGAAGTCAGGATTATGGCTATCTTCAGCGTTCGTTCCACATTGTTGTTTTTCATGTCAAGATTGGACCTTAGAGGTATATATGTCTTTGCATTCGGGTTTTGTCGAGATGATTGTATAATAATTATTGTTGTTGCGGGAGGTTAAATCAGCAAATTTTTAACCTATAAAAGCCCCTTCGGACAAATATAGTTCATGAGCGATGCCTTAATAGCTATAACATATTTCGCCATACTGCTCGGGCTTGGCGTGCTGCTGGCAAACTTCTTCAAGAAGAGGAATATACCCGACAGCATATTCCTGATACTTCTGGGGCTCCTGCTGGGCCCAACTATTCTGGGAAACCCATTTATAGCCCAATACATGAAGATAGAGCCTGTCAGCATAAGCGCGATGGGAGCCGTCCCCGACTTCCTCAGGATACTTGCCCTGATAATGATAGTGTTCGCGGGAATGTTCAACGTGGGACTCCGCTCCTTCAGGAAGACCTCCGGAATTTCGGTCAAGTTCGCGGTATTGGGGGTTGCTTTTAATACAATAATTCTCGGAGTTGCGGCACATTTCATATTCGGCATCGACTGGGTGTTCGCGCTCCTTCTCGGAGGCGTCCTGAGCGGAACCGCGGACGCGATAATATTCACTTTCGACTCCATTCTGGACAAGGATTACAGGCGCGTTATGACCATGCTAAAAACAGAGGCGGTTTTCAACTCCCCCATGTGCATTCTGATACCCCTTGTCTTCCTTGACTTCGTGTCAATCCAGCCCGGAGCCATAATCGAGCCTATGGCTTACTTCTCCAAATTCGTGCTGATGATGGTGGCTGGAGTTGGCGCGGGAATAATTCTCGGGTTGGGTTTTTCCAAGCTTGTAAAAAGGATGGCCCAAGACTACACGGTCCTGCTCATGCTCTCCATAGCCCTCCTCACGTATGCCGCGTCCGAATACGTGGGCGGCTCCGGAATCCTGGCCGTGGCTATCTGTGGGCTTATAGTAGGAGACATGGGATTCCAGGAGAAGGATGATGTGAAGAGGTTTGACGACCACTTCTCCGAGATGCTGAGGATTGCAGTCTTCACATTCCTTGGGGCGCAGGTGACTCTCACTTTCGGCCTATCCGACATCATCCCGATATTGCTTTTCTTCATAGCCATCGTGCTTGCAAGGCCGCTGTTTGTAAACATCATTCTTGGCAAGGAAAGGAAGAACTACACAAAACAGGAGAGATTCGTCATGAGCTTCGTGGCCCCAAGGGGAATAGACGCGGCTGCAATGGCTCCCATAGTGGCTGCCGCCCTTATAGCAGCAAACCTCGGCGCTGCCGCGGCCAGCATAATGAACATGGTCGTGGTTGTGATAATACTCACTGTTATTTTCAGCACGTTCATGGCAAAGTTCGCGGCCAGCAGCAGGTTCGCGGGTGGCCAGCTCTCCGTGAAAAACTACGCGAACAGGGAAACGGTGGAAGAGAAGGAAGAGGAGCTGGAGGATGAGATAGAGCACGAAGAGGAACGACCTTCGAAAGAAGCTGCTTCACAACTTCCATCTATCAAGGAGCCTGATAAGGAAAAATCCAAGCCTGCAAAAAAGCCTGACAAGAAGAAATCCTAAAGTGCTGTTATTCCGCATACATTCTGGCCATCATGCAATTCTTCACAATCCGGCCTCAAGCTGCTTGACCTCTGTCCTGGAACAGTCAGAAATCGGGTCATTCGTGACCTTGCACAGGATTGCCGTGAGGACATTCGCTTCCGTCTCCTCTCCTAGGCTCTCCCCACTCCCCACCCTGAAGTACTTTCCCCCTATCACAATCACAGGTATCTTCCCTTCCTCCTGGGAATAGTGCTTGAATATCTCCATCTCAAGAGGCGGCTGCTCTATATCAATCTCTATCGCCTTCGTGTCTATGAAACCGGAGAACTTGGCTGTGACATTCATGAAAATCGGCCTTTCCCATAAGCAGTGGGGACACCAAGTGGTGCCGAAAAAATAAGCAGCGGGCTTGGCTTCTATGCTCGCGGACTCTATATTCCTGAAATTGCCTATGGTCGCGACGCTCGCATTCGGGCTCAGCCCCTGGTAGGGACATATCACCCTGTTGGGGTCGCTTCCTGGATTGAACACGCAGTTCTGGGGATTTGCGGGGTCGCATGTCCCCAAAACAGCAAGATTGTAAAGCCCGTAGGCTGAATAAGCCATGCTCACAAAAAACACTACCGTGAATGCTAGTGAAATCACCTTGAAATTCCTGTAAAAAACCCCAGCCGCTCTTTCGCTCCTTTTCATCAGCTTTGCTGTGACCTTCGAGCGCACCTTGTCATCAAACCCTGTCTCGCACGGCCGGAACGTGAGCATCCTTTTCACGCAGGAGAACGCTTCTTTAGCAATCTTCCTGTGGCTGGCTGAAAAGATTCCCATGATTCCAAAAACAACAAGCGCAACTATACAAATAACCATAAAATCACTTTCCCAATTTTGCTATTTTCTGCACGGCCTCCGCGAACAGCTCCGCTTCCTCCTGTGTATTATATAAGTAGAGGGAAGCCCTTGCTGAGCCCTCTATTCCGCGTGCGTTAAACCATGAGTGGCAGCAGTGCTGGCCTGAACGAATGAGAATCCCATGGTTGTGGTCAAGCATGAGCGATATGTCATGGTATTTCATTCCCCTTATATTAAAGGATATTATCCCTCCTCTTAGTTCCGGGTTCTGGATTCCAACCATCTGGAGGTTTGGTATCTGGGAAATCCTTTCTGAAATGAGCTTGTTAAGCATAACCTCGTGTTTTTCTATGTTCTCCATACCTATCCTCTCAAGATACCTTGCAGCCTCCCCTAGTCCTATCATCCCTGCATAATCCTGCAGCCCTGCCTCAAACTTCTCAGGCGGGTTCAGGAACTTGTGCGTCTCGTACGTTGTCCTTTCCACAGTATCCCCTCCGACCATGAAAGGCTCCAGTCTCTCAAGAAGCTCATACTTGCCATAAAGGATTCCTGTCCCTGTGGGCCCTAGCATCTTGTGGCCTGAGAAAGCCAGGAAATCCGCATCCATTCTCCTCACATCTGTTTTTGAGTGCGGGACAGCCTGCGCCCCGTCCAGCAAAACGAGCGCGCCAAAATCATGCGCAGTTTTTATTATCTCCCAGACAGGAAGCTTGTAGCCGTCTATATTGGAAGTCCAAACCATTGTCACGAGCTTGACTTGCCTGCTCATGGATTTCTTAAACTCCTCCATGTCAAAAGTGCAATCCTCCCGCGAGCGCACAATCCTGTGCTCTATCCCTTTCCGTTCCTTGAGCAGCTGCCAGGGAATTAGATTGGAGTTGTGCTCCCTGTCGCTTGCCAGGACGATGTCTCCTTTTTTCAAATCCAGGGAATTGGCAACCAGGTTTATCCCTTCTGTTGTGTTGCGGGTGAAGACTATCTCCTCGGGTTTTTTCGCCCCCACAAACTTGGCAATTGCTTTCCGCGCCTCATTATACTTCTCGGTAGCAATCTTCCCCAGCCTGTGGTTGCTCCTGCCTACGCAAGCTGTGTACCTCTCGTAATACTCCAGCATTGCCTGGATGACCTGCCTGGGTTTCAGGCTCATGCAGGCATTGTCAAAGTACACAATTCCCTTCGAATTCTCTAGGACAGGGAAGTCCTCCCTTATTCTTTTGACGTCCATAACAAAGCACTTGCTGAAACTATATATAAAGGTTGGTTTCAGTTTGTGAAACTGATAGCAATCGCCTTAAAGGCCTTTGTTAATAAAGCTTTCAATAAAAATACTACATATGGAAAAGTACCTTTCTGGTAGAGAGTATTCTATGCGGGCCAGCTCCAGCTTTACTCTTAGTCCAGAATTCGAGAATATCCAGATAGAATACGCCGTAATGGAAATGAAAAGACGCAGGATTAACGCGGAGTGGGATATAGAAACAGGAGGAAGCATTTGGAGCGAAGCCATCATACATAACAACACGATTTATTTCAACGCGTGCGACAATAATTTCTACGCAATATCAAAAGATGGTAGCCTTGTATGGAAATTCAATACATTCGGCGTATGCTCCCATCCCATGCTGGCAGAAAACGTGGTTTATTTTGGCTCATTTGACGGGAACTTATACGCATTGGATATAAACACAGGGAATCTCCTGTGGAAATTCAGCGTGGGTGATAAAATATTGTCAAAGCCATGCGTATATAGGGATTCCATATATTTCGGTGCAAAAGATGGAAATGTATACTGTCTTAGACTTAACGGAAGGCTGAAGTGGAAGTTCAAGACAGCCGGCCCTGTATGCGCCTATCCGATGGTTTACAAGGATGTCCTGTATATAGGTTCCGAGGACTTCAATTTCTATGCATTGACCTTGGAAGGCAGGTTTTTATGGAAATTCCCAACAAAAAATAGCATACGGTATAATTCCATTCCTCTTGACAATGTCATATACTTCGGGAGCATGGACAACAATGTGTACGGCGTAAACACATCCGGGCAGCTTGTGTTCAGATTCAGGACAGAAGACTGCATCAGCAATTCCATTGTATTGCACAAAAACGTACTTTTTGTCCCTTCGAGAGATAACAATCTTTATGCAGTTAAAATACCGACAGGAGAAATCTTGTGGAAATTTTCAACAAAATATATAGCGTCCACACCCATCGTTTTCAACAATGCGGCCTATTTTGGAAGCGAGGAAAACAACATTTATGCTGTTGATATTGCAACGGGGAAAATGCTCTGGAAGTTCGCAACAAACGGGATTGTTGTGTCCATACCGGTCATTTCAGGCAATATTATCTATTTCGGCTCATGGGACTGCAATTTTTATGCTGTAACAACAGAAGGAAAGCTCCTGTGGAAATTCCCCACAGGCCTGAGCTACCAGTCCCGGCTGAACATAGAACCCGAAATGTCAAAAAATATTTTCGAGGTAACGTGGCCCTCGGGAGGCGAAGAAAGGGTAGAAGAAAGAAAGCCTGAGACAGAATTCAAAAACTATGGGGAAACAGGGAATGAGTATGGCTCTGGAATCTCAAAGGACTATATAAAGGGGAAGAAGGGGTATGTTCACTGATTTGGATTTTATAAATCCTAAAAGCAAATTCTTCGTATGAACCCCCAGAAAAAATTCCTGACAGGCATGCTTGTGCTTACAATATTTATCCTGGCGGTTGCCCTGAGCTCGCTTTACGTCCAGATGCAGGTCTCGAGCGGGAATGCCTGCGGCTGCGCCATTCCTCTCTATCTGTTCGTTCCGCTCATAGGTTCCATGGGCCTGTTTATTGGGGTTCTGGCTTATTACCTCCTTTCTCCAAAATTTGAGAAGCCTCCTGTGGACAAAAAACAGCTTCTTGCGTTCTTTGAGAGGAATGAGTCAATTGTAATGAAAGTAATTCTGGAAAACAAGGGAGAGGTCTCGCAGGCGGAGATTGTCAGGCAGACCGGCCTTCCAAAAGTCAAGGTCTTTCGGATTTTGCACTCTCTGAAAAACAAAGGCATAATCACAAAAGAGCGGCAGAAAAAGATAAACATGGTGAAGCTTTCCGAGGGAATGAAAAAGCTTCTGCTCTGATTATTTTAGGGTATCCGCGAAAATCTCCAGCCCACGCTCGAACTCGTCTCTCTCAATAATCAGGGGTGGGATGAACCGGACTGTGGAGTAGCCGCAAGTGAGCAGGAGCAGCCCGTTCTTGAAGCACGTGTTCACAATCTTCTCCACTTCCTGAAAAGCAGGTTTCTTAGTCTTCCTGTCCTTGACAAGCTCCGCGGCAAGCATGAGCCCTTTCCCTCGGACGTCCCCTATTATCTTGTGCTCCTGCATGAGGTCCTTAAGGTATTTCTTTCCGAATTCCCCAAGTTTCTCCGCCTTGGCATAGAGTTTTTCCCTCTGGATGTAGTCGATAACAGTGAGGCCTGCCACACACGCAAGGGGATTACCACCAAAAGTGTTGGCATGCGCTCCCCTTGGCCAGGACATTATCTCGCTTTTAGCCACACATGCTCCCAAGGGAAGCCCGTCTGCTATCGCTTTTGAAACGCAGATTATGTCCGGTTCCACGCCAAAAACATGGGAGGCGAACATCTTCCCGGTCCTTGCGAATCCTGTCTGCACCTCATCCATGATGTAAAGGCAACCTTCTTCCCTGCAGAGCTTCTGGAGCTCTTTGTGGAAGCCGTCCGGTGGAACTATGTATCCACCTTCTCCTTGTATGGGCTCCACTATAATTCCTGCAAGCTCATCCTGCGGGACAACCTTCTTGAGGATTTGCGTTCCAAGGTAACTCAGGCAGGAGAATTCCTTCTCACATTTCTCTTTCTTCCCGAGCGGGCATCTGTAGCAGTAGGGGAAAGGAGCGTAATCCACCCCTGGAACAAGCGGGCTGAAATGGTCCCTGTGTGTGAGCTTTGAGGAGGAAAGGGTCATGCTCCCGAAAGTCCTGCCGTGGAAGGCCCCCAGGAACGATATCATGCGGGGTTTTTTCGTATACCAGCGCGCGAGCTTGAACGCGCACTCCACTGTCTCTGTCCCCGAGTTCGCGAAAAAGACCTTCTTGGAAAAGCTTCCCGGGGTTATTTCGCATAGCTTTTCCGCAAGTGCAACAGCCGGTTCGTTATAGAAATCCGTCCCTGCATTGTGCAGGATTTTCTCTGTCTGCGAGCGAATCGCCTTCACGACCTCGGGATTCGAATGGCCCACGTTCGCGACCGCAATCCCTGATGTAAAGTCAAGATAACGTTTCCCGTCCACATCCCATATGTAAATCCCCTTTCCCCTCTCTATCACAAGCGGGTAGCTCCGGGTGTAAGAAGGAGAAATAACCCTTGAATCCCTTTTCAGAATTGACTCGGATTTCAGGGGCTTTTTAGCCATGTATTAATATTGTTCCCTTCTCTATATTAACAATCCTTTAAGGGATAGTCAGGGGTATCGCAAGCGATACCTTCGAACCTTAAAATGAAGGTGTCAAGAGACACCTTCTTTCGTGAATCGGGGCCATGGTGTAGTTTGGTCTAGCATCAGAGCTTCGGGACGTTTGAAGTCGGAACGTGAGAATGAAGGCGCATGAGCACCTTCTAACGCAATTCCGACTTCTTTCGCAAATCAGCTCTAGACTCGAGTTCAAATCTCGATGGCCCCATTTTTCCCACTAAACAGTGGGTAAAGGTTTAAATACTTTAACGTCAATTTCTTAACAGATTTTGGCAGTTGACGAAAAATATAAAGGTTAACTGTTAATATATAATTAATAGGGGCGAAATTGTGGGTAAGAATAATTACTTTGGAAAAAAGGGTAAATGTCCCTATTCAACCCTTTTTGGAAGCGATGCGCATAAAGAGTTAATGTACAAAATGAATTTGTATACTCCTGAGTATATGATTGATACTTGGCTTGATTACTTTGCTACTAAACCACGCGTAAAAGTTCTCAATCCAGAACAAGTAGAATGCTTTGAAAAACCAAATCCGGGTAAAGACAGTTCTGATAGCCTCTGTCTACTTAATATTATTTATGCAGGGCAAGAAGATAATTTTATAACTTTCTTGGAAGAGTTTCAGGACATTGCTAGTCACACGAAATCTTATCCCAATGTTATAGGATTTATTCCTGTAGTTATCCAGTGTAAATATGCAAAATTGGAAAATGGGCAATTAAAAAAAATTACACTAGGTAATCCGTCTTTCAAGGAAATTGATAGCGAAAGGGTAAAGCAAATTTTAAAGCGGAATTCTTTAGATGATGTGTAATTTCACCTTTTTATACCCCAACCCCATATTCTAAGCATGAAATCCACAGACAAGATTCTGGTTTTGAACGTGGACAGGGACAATGACATAGGCCAGAAAATATCAGTCAAAGGCCCCATTATCGGGAGGGATAGCGTCCTGAAGACAGGCATAGATATGGGTCTTAAAGACCCTGAATCCTCTGACTTCAACGGGATTTTCCAGACAGTGAAGGTGTATGACGAAATGAGAAAGCAGTATAACGTGGAAATCGCGATTATTACAGGAGACAGGGATGTTGGGATAAAGTCAGACCGCATAATAGGGGAGCAGCTGAAGAGCGTTCTTTCCAGGTTTGAGGCCAATTTTGCTGTGCTTGTTACAGACGGCAGCGAGGATGAGCGTGTTATGCCTGTAATCCAGTCCAGGGTCCCCATACTTTCCGTGAAAAGGGTCGTGGTGAGGCAGGCTGACCAGCTCCAGTCCGTCTATTTCAAGGTAAAGGACTTCGTGCATGAGACACTGGAATATCCCAAGGTCTCGCGCCTGCTCTTCGGCATTCCTGCTGTCGTTCTTATCATCTATGCTATATTCGGTTTTGAGGGATGGAGGCTCATTCTCGGGGTTGTGGGTGTTTATCTTTTCATAAGGGGATTCAAGCTTGACACATATGTTCTCAGAATGATGAGGGAATTCGAGGACTCCTTCAATCACAGAAGATTCGCATTCTTCGGATATGTGGTTGGAATTGCTATGGCTATATTTGCCGCTTACAGGGGTTATTCCCATGCCATAGAAGCCCTGAACCTAGGCATAATCAATGTCGCGGCCGAGTTCATATCCCACTCTGTATATCTGTTCTTCCTCGCGGGCACGATACCGTGGATAGGCAGAAACGTGAACGTGAAGAAGAAGCGCTCCAGGAAGATAGCTGCCATCCCTCTGTTCGGATTCGCAATAACCCTGGTAGCATATAGTGCCACAGACATGATCCTGAACCCTGCTGCCACTGAAATCAGTTTTATCCTCTCAATAATCCTGGGATTCGTCCTGCTACTCGCAGCCATTCTGCTGGAGTGGAAGGGCTGATATCCTAGAATCTACGCCCTTAGGGAGATTATTATATAAACCGATATGTATTGACCCTATTCTCTCGTGAAACATCTCTCTCACCTTATTGGGCCATTCTTGGAAGGAACTCTCACTTTGGCCGTGAGGATTAAAAATATACTACTTAATAATATATATTAAAATAACTATATTTTAATAATTCTAATTAAATAACTATTTTATATAATATCTATTTTATTATATTATAAATAAAGAATACTTTATAAACTATATTATATGAAATAAGAAACGAAACATTTATATAATACAAATACATAAAATTATTGTGAAAATTGAAGATGAGAACTATGCCACAAAACCGGATGTTAGAGGATTTGTTTCTTAGGGAGAAGCCGGCAAGGATTCTCATGGGCCTGAAAACCGGCAAGGATAAGCCCGTTTATGCGACTATTCTGGCCAAGGAATCTGATTGTACGTATTCGCACACAATAAAGATCCTAAACGCTTTCAGGAACCTGGGCATAGTTAAATTCGATAAGCAGGGCCGCATAAAGAAGGTCATACTCACGGATGACGGCTGGGACATAGCGCATAATGTGGAGGCAATGATAAAGAAGTTCTCCCAGATAGAGGAGAACGCAGCAAAGGAAGATAAGAAGAAGCAGCCAAAGCCCGGAAAGGAAGAGAAGAAAGTCGCCGCTTAGGTTCCAAGAGCAAATCGCGTTTTCTGGGGTAGTTTAGCTTAGGAAGCTAGCCTCCTGATTATTGAGTACCTTCCAAAAGATGTTCTCTATAGAAAACGTTACAGAATGTATATTTTGTAACTTTATATGTAACATTAATTTATAAAGTGTAACTAAAACGTAACCTTTATAAATAAGTGTAACGTAATTTAATACATGTCAGAAGCTGCAAAGGAGTCTTTCTATTATTTGGCAAAGGAAGACATAGGGAAAATTATCTTGTGTGCTTCTTCCCTCAGGGATAGGGTTATAATAAAGATACTTGCCAGGACAGGAATGAGAAGGTTCGAGCTCCGGGATCTCACCATAAAGGATGTCGATTTCGGAAAGAAAAGGATATACATAAGGAGCGGCAAAGGAGACAAAAGCAGGACTGTGCCTGTAGATTCCGATACCCTTCAGGATATTAAGTTCTATCTAGGGGACAGGTCATCCGGCAAGCTCATAATAAGCAACAAGCAGAGCACCATTTCCCTTAAGCAAATCAATGAAATAGTGGCAAAATGCGGCCAAAGAGCTGGGGTAAATCACCCAAACCCTGCCAAGAAATGCATCAATCCTCATCTTTTCAGGCACTCCTTCGCCAGGATGATGCTGGAGAAAGGGATGAGGATGGAGGAGGTCCAAAAGATACTCGGACATTCTTCCATAAAGACAACCATAGACGTTTATGGAACGCCTAGCATGGATTCCG
Organism: Candidatus Aenigmatarchaeota archaeon; assembly: GCA_026397335.1. GTDB lineage: Archaea > Aenigmatarchaeota > Aenigmatarchaeia > QMZP01 > QMZP01 > JAPLVB01. The sequence goes on along the minus strand of JAPLVB010000048.1, from coordinate 30,661 downwards.
TGCAGAAAAGCTATGAGAAGATAATGGGCGATTTGTTCTGAAAGAGGTTTGTGCATGACAACTGAAGCGGAGAGATATGTCTCCCTCATAAAGACCTACAAGACAAAATTCGAAACAATTGATAGGATAAATGATATTTTCACACAAGGCAATATCAGATATACAAGTAGCGAATATGCGGTTATAGTTGCTGGTTTTCTGGACAACAAAGCGATCTTCATCAGAAAGAAAACGCTCAAAAAGACTCCTGTAAAGATAGGAGGAATCCGGGGTCCTCAGAAGGAGATGAAGGCATTCGGCATCAGATTGCTTAAAGACTTGGGATATAGAATAGCGTCAATAGAATGCGGTTTTATGGGAGGCATACCAGATGTTCTTGCAAAGAAGGGAGAAGAAACAATAACCTTGGAATGCGGTCCATGCGCTATAAGGAAAGCCATCGACTATCTTGAAAGCCCGAAAACTTCTTTGTGGATTATCCAACCGGAAGGAGAGAATTATAGATTTTTCACTGTAACTAAATCGGTATCATGGGACTCATTTTTCGGATTTCATCAGTCTTTCCAGATTAGAAAAAACAGCATGTATGTAGAGAAAGCCTTCAGAAATATAGATTTTAAATAATATATTTTATTTTAACCATTTTTAATTATATCTATAAAATATATACTATTCAAAAATATCTATTTTATATTATATTTTTATAAATATTCTTTATATAATATATTTTATAAAATGACTTTTAGACACTAGAGTGAGGGTTCCCTGAAATTTGACCCCTTAGTGGAAGGGAAGCTTCTCTTGAGACAAAATAGAGGTGATAGATAGCGATTTTGAGGGATTTGTCTATAGGAACGGCAAAAAGCTGCCCCCAATGGTAAGCATTTTAATAAGGATTTACCCAAGGCAAAAGAGGGAAGTGAGGATTCCCTTGGAGAAAGCTTTATAAAGGAATAAAGTAACCATCAATAAGTGGTAAATATGATAAAGAATAGGGTTCCTAAAATTAAGAAGGATTTCAGGGACGAATGCTTTGAGCAGACAGTGGAATTAACCAATCTTGAAAGAATGTACAGACCGAAATTAGAATTGTATATCAAGGGGACCTTGATAGTTGAAAGTGAGGTTCCCCACGGCACTGACACTGATTATGTCATGATATTTGAACTCGATTCTCATAGCAAAACGAGTATTCAAGGCCCTGTAACGCTCCCAAACGATGAGGAAGAAACAGCTGACGGAGCCGCCTATGTATGCAGGCAATTGACAGAGAGATTGAACGGGTTGAGGGCAATGAATACTATTTTGGGCGCCAAGCAAACAAGACCGCACGAACTGGAAATATACGAAAGAAAGTGAGTATTATGGAAGGATTGGATTCCCAATTTTACAATACCTTCTTTGAAGGGGTTATTGCAAAGGAAATTCTAAACTCTATACTTTCAGGTGAATATGGAGCCCTTGGTCTTACAAGCAGGTTTGTAAAATATGTATGCCATCCTGACAAAGACGAGTCGTCTGAATTTTATAGAAAGCTGTTAGGTCTTGGGATGCTTGACTCTATTAAAGCATATTGCGACAAGAAGGGCTTTTACAAAGAACAATTGGAGTGTGCACAGGAAGACCTAGAAAAAAGACGTTTTTGGAAAGCTGCAAGCGATATTTTATTCATAGAAAGGAATATTTCCGATGCTACAGAAGCTGGGTTTTCTCCCAAAGAAACAAAAGATGTTATGAACATACTAAAAGCCAAGATGGATAAAACAAGCAAAGAAATAGACAAATATCTGGGGCATGTCAATCCTTACAAAATCCATGCTGCTGGCGAAATAGAGGAAGCGTCTCCTTCAGTTTCCTGTAGAATTCTATAAACTCTTTCGCCTCTTTCTCTATGTAATCTATTATCTTGCCATACTCTTTCTCTTGATACCATACAGGCACGTTCAATCCGCTTGTCTCCTTTCCTGAGAACTTGTCCAGCCCCGAATCCTTGAGCTTGAATGCGTTCATTCCCACGCATATGTGCTTGATGTCTATGCTCGGCAGGTCATTGTAGATAAACCAGGCAGGGTAGTTTATCCCGTAAAGGGAGGCCCTCTCCCTAAGCATCCCAAGGTCAAAATAGATGTTGTGGCCCACTGGTATGAACTCCCATTTCCTCTGGGGATGTATCATGGTCGCAATCTTCCTGATAATCTGCTCCTCAGAAGAATCCCACTCCCTGAATATTCTCAAGGGGCCTTTAGGCGTCCCGTCATCCTTGAGCAGCTGGTATTGTATCGTGATTATCTTGCAGTTGCTAGGGTGCGGGTCAGGGGTCTTCCTCCCAAGCTTCATAAGTTCCAAATATTTAGGGTCTGTGTAAGCGACCTCTATGTCGAAGTACATATCCATAAGTGCACCTTTGGCAAAGGTTCTTATTATTCTTCAGTGAATTAAATACTATATATGCCATTAGCCGTAACCCATGTTTTGTCAAGCATCATCCTGGTTGACTTATATAGAGACTATGTAGCAAAGCATAAAAAATACTTCACTATCTACACGATTTTCTTGGCAGGGTTTTTCGGGCTGTTGCCGGACATAGACATTGTCTTGGAAATGACAGCAGGCTTATTCAATTTGAATATTCCCGCATTGCTCCAGCATGGAGGAATAACGCACACGCCTTTCTTTGCTTTCCTATTTTTAATACCCGCGGCAATCCTCTGGAAAAGCAAGAAGCATAGGCAATCGGCTTATTTTTTTGTTGCAGCCTTTGCTATACTTCTTCATATATCACTTGACTGTCTTATTGGAGGAGGCAGCTATGAAGGAGTTATGTGGCTTTTTCCTTTCTCCATGCAAAGCTGGAAAATCCATGTCATAAGCTATCTGAACGCGCCAAATATAACGGAAGCCTTGGACGCGGTAATATTGCTCGGCTGGTTGTGGCATGAAGAAAAGAAGCATAAAATATCTGACTTTATTTAAGCTGCTGTTTATCCCTTCGTCACCTTCTCCCACATCTTCAGGAACAATGCATCCATCGCCTCAAGCTTCTTTTTGAAAAGCTCCTGGAATCTCGCATAATCCTTTGAATTGTATGCGCTTATAATCTCCCTGTCTGAGAAGTCGCAGGCTATGCCTTCCTTCTTGCAGTAATAGTCAAGGCCCTTTATCACGCCCCTGTTTATGAATGTGAGTATCACGAACAAATCCTCCGCGTTTGCATAATTCATCTTCTTGAAGAATTCTCCAAAGCTTGGAAGGCCTGCAGAGCGGAGGAGTAACAGAGGGATGTCCAGCTTGAGGTTATTGAAGCCTATAACTATCTTATCATCTGTCTTGAGGAAATACTTCATGAAGTCAAAAATCATTTCCCTCTCGTCCGCGAATTCCCAGGACTTCCAAATCCTTAGGAACGCCTGCCTCTTCAGTCCTATGGCTAAAATCTTCGCATCCGCGGAAAAGCCCTCGGTCTGGACTGATAATATCATACGCCTCGCCTTATGAGTGAAGTGTTTTTGAGGTTAATAAATAGTATATACAACACATAAAATGATATTATGAAAAGGGGTGGCCTGAAAGATTTTGCTGTCTTTCTCGCTCTGGCCTATCTCTCAGCAATGATTTTTGAAAATGTCCCCAGGCTCCTTTTCGGGAGCCCTTTTCTTTTGGAAGTACCCGGATGGCCTTGGCTCATACTAGGTTGGTATGCTCTCATATTCTCAGTGGCTTACTTTGTTTTTAAGGACAAAAAAATCGCATACCCTGTTGTTTTTGGAATTGTGGTGGGTATGCTGGCTGAAGCCTTCCTGTTTCGCACGATAAACATTATCAGCATCTTCCTGTTCCCTTTCTTATACGGCGGGATGTTTTACCTGCCGTTTAAGCTGAGCAGGATGATTTCGAAGGTGGATAAAAAGACATAATAAGCGTATCCAATATAAACCACACAACCCATTATTATCATGCTTGTTTACGAGTGGATACTTCTGGCCATAGGGACTGCGGGTTTTGGGCTTGGTGCATACTGGGATATCAAGACAACGGAGTTTCCTGACTGGCTTCCCTACTGCATAATAATCTCTGCCATTGCTGTTCGCGGAGTATTCTCCTACCTGCTTGGGGACTGGTGGATTCTTTTCTCTTGTGCAATAGTTGGCCTCCTGTTCCTTGGCTTCGGGCTGATTCTCTATTTCATGAAGCAGTGGGGAGACGGGGACGCGTGGCTTCTTGGAAGTATGGGGTTCCTTTTTCCTACCTACTCGGTTTTTGAGATTGCAGGGCCCCCATTCCAGTTTTTCGGGCAGTTCCCGTTCCCGATAATCATGCTATTCAACTTCTTTTTCATCTCATTCTGTTATCTTGTCCTATACTCAATTGTACTTGGGATAATGCACAGGAAAATCTCCGCAAAATTCACGAAAGAGCTGAAGAAAGATTCAAGGAACATTATCCTTCTTGTGGCAGGATTTGCTGCGCTCTGTCTGGCAATGGTGTTCTATCTCAACATTTCCCTTGGAATCCCTGTTTCTTCCATGTACAACCTTCTTTCCATTCCGGTGCTTTTTGCTGCTGTGATAATTTTCATCCGCTACGGAAGGTTTGTGGAGCAGAACCTTTTCAGGAAGAAACTTCCAGTAAAGGAATTGCGCGTGGGCGACGTGCTGATAGGAGACAAATGGAAAGGCTTGACAAAGAAGGATATAGAGAAACTCAGAAGGAAGGGAGGAAGCATGTGGATAAAGGAGGGAGTGAGGTTCGCCCCGGTTTTCATTATCAATCTTTATGTGACTCTTTTTGTCGGGAGTTTGCTTTGGATTTTCGTATAAATGGATTAGACAAATCTTTTCATTGATTTCATAATTTTATTTAATTCCTCTAGAATTTCAGATTGCGATAACCGCGTATAAGTTTCGATTTCTATTTCCTCAGGAATTTCTTCTCCAATAGTCCGCCAGCAGCATATATAATTTAAGCTTCCATGAATAGGAAGGAAATGGTTAACCTCTTCAAACATATTATGAATAAGGTCGGGCTGCTCAGGGCATATTCTTGTTATGAATCTTCCTTCCTTTTTATTTTCGTACACCAAAAGAAAATAATCCTCCAATCCCGGAGCTTCTTTCAGATTTTCCTTTAACCTTGTCATTTCTTGCTTATAGAAAGATTTGATGTCCATAAGAAATTCTGTAGAAATAAAAATAAAAAGGGAGAGGTTAAAATGGGTGTGACTCCCTGAATCTGAATTATTTATCTTATTGTTTTCAGTCTTTCAACTCGGACTTTCTTCACAGTCGGTTTCCAGACCTGTGCTGGCAGCCAGTCAACCTTGCTTGATGCTGGAAGGCTGACCTTCTTCCTTGATCCCTGGAAAACATGGACTGTATATGTCCTGTCTTTGTTCTTGCGTCCTCTTTCCCTCAATCTTATGTCTGTGAATCCCCTGGTTGCTGCCTTCAAAGCAGCCTGCCTTGGCTGTCTTCCTGTGAAGATTGAGACTTTCCTTCCGCTTTTGAGAACGTAGTACTTCTTTGAGGAAGCCCTTCTCTTTTTCGCCATTTTTACACCTCGCGTTTAGATTGAAGGCGATTCTCGATTGAAGGTGCTGTGCACCTTCTTTCTTTCGTTCGCCTTCTCACTTTTTTCGATTGAAGCGACTGTTGAATCCGGAATTTAGACCGAAGTCGGCGAAGCCGACTTCAATCGCTCAGTCGCTAAAAATTTATTTAATATAATTATAGCACAAGGGTATATAAATGTTTTGGCCCATACTGGTTTTTGATGTGATTTAACTCCTTGTCGGTTACACAAAAACATATTTTCATGGCTGACTCCTATCGGTTACGAATTTCGATTGAAGCCGGCAGAGCCGACTTCTTTCCATTTTCGAACCTTTAAATTAGGCCTAACCCATATAATATTACAAATTAATTATACAAGCGAGCCGTGAAAAAATGCTGCTGAAAGCAAAGCCCCTTTATGTGGAAGCCAAAAAGCCCATAGTCATTCTCAACAGGGAGGATGCAGACGAGCTGGATGTCAAGGCGCTGGACAGGGTGGAGCTTTCATACAACAGGAAAAGGGAAATCGCAATCGTTAACATAACCGAAAGGTTTATCCAGCCCGGACAGATAGGGCTTTACGGCTGCGTGGAAGAGAGACTGTGCGGCATTGGGGGAATTCCGGGAGACAAGACTTCCATGATTCTTGTTCCAACAGTCGCCGCAGCGGGCCTGACTATCCCAAAAACCTCATCCCGCGCGATAACTGCTCCCGCAGGAACAGCTGACAAGATGGAGTGCATCTGCCCCGTGAGTCTGACGCTGGAAGAAATAAAGAAGGTCGTGAAGAAGACTAATGCATGCCTGGTGTGGGGAGGCGCGCTTGACCTCGCCCCGGCGGATGACATATTCATAGAGATAGAGCACCCTCTTTCCATAGACCCGATGCTCCTTCCTTCCGTGATGTCAAAGAAGAAGGCCATGGGCTCAAAATATCTCGTGATAGACATACCAACAGGAAAGGGAGTGAAGATAAGGACAATAGGCGAAGCGAAAGAGCTTGGGAACCAATTCATAGAGCTCGGAAAGAAGCTCGGGATAAAGGTTGAATGTTTGTCCACATTTGGTGAGCAGCCTGTAGGCTACGGGGTAGGGCCTGCTCTGGAAGCAAGGGAGGCCTTGCAGATTCTTTCTGGACACAGGACACCTCAGGACCAGCTGGACAAGGTCTGCGACTTGGCGGCTGTCCTCTTCAAGTTTGCGGGAATGAGGAATGGCTATGAGAAGGCCAAGCACATAATCACGTCAGGGAAGGCTGAGAAGAAGTTCAGGCAGATTATAGAAGCGCAGGGTGGTAATCCGAAAATAAAGCCCGAGGATATACCTCTGGGAAAAATCGTTGACCAGGTAAAATCCAAAGTCTCCGGTCATGTGCTCTGGATAAACAACACCGCAGTTATACAGGTCGCAAGGGAAGCGGGAGCCCCGAAGGATAAGGGTGCAGGCATACTGTTCCACAAAAAATCCGGGGACCACGTGAAGAAGGGAGAGACCATGTTCGAGATTTTCGCTGAGAAGGATTACAAGCTCGAGCGTGCCCTGAAAAAAATGCAGGAACTCACGGTTATGGGAGTGGGCAAATCAAGCGAGATGATGCTGGCAGAGATTCCGGAAGTGGAGAAGCACAGGAAGTATTTCATATTGGAGAGATAGGCAACCGCACCTTTAATAAATCTTATTTTCAATAAAAAGTTGTGATATCATGAACTTATTAGCAGCAAAAGCTGAATTGCAGAGGGGAAAACATCCTGAAGAGTACAGTTTTATGGATTTGATGTGCGCGATTAATATAAAAGACAATATCCGCAACGGAGAACCTGCAGAAATCAAAAAATACACAAAAGGTAGGTATGTGTGGCAGCAAGAATGGATAAAAAGAAAAGTAAATGAATATCTGTAATTGTGATTCCCATGGCAGGAGAAACAGACCTTGTGGGGATGCTCATTGCGAACCCACCTGTATTTTACGGGCTCTCTTTACTCATGATTCTAATTCTGGGGAGCTTTGTCTACTGGAACGCAAGGAAGAAATCTGTTTAAGAATCCGTCCCCTGCCGTAACTTTTATAAGCCTAACCTCCAATTTTAACCCAAAGCTTGGAAAGAAGGTGTTTCACGCCTTCGAGCAAAAAGAAATTTTGAGCGGTGCAAACATGTTAGAAATTGTATTTGGCATAGCAATTTTCTCTATACTCGTTGCGCTCTTTTTCGCGTGGTACGTGCTCAAGCAGGACAAGGGAACGCCCAAGATGCAGGAGATAGCTGACCACATCCGCGAGGGTGCTGAGGCATTCATAAAGAGGCAGTACAGGACCATAGCAATCCTGGCTGTTGTGACAGCGCTGGTAATTTTCGGGGTTTATTCCTATGTCGGCAAGTGGGATTACGCAATCCACACATCAAGCGCATTCATTCTTGGAGCATTCTGCTCTGCCCTTGCGGGCATAATAGGGATGTCCATATCCGTAAGGGCGAATCTCAGGACAGCTGCAGCCGCAAAGAAGTCAGCCGCCCACGCAATGAGGGTGGCCATACTTGGCGGAGCTGTTTCAGGTATATTTGTTGTCGCGCTTTCCCTCATAGGGGTGGCCGGGATTTATTACATTTTTGGCGCAGACCCTGTAAAGACCCCGTTCATGATTGTGGGTTACGCGTTTGGCGCTTCATTTGTCGCATTGTTTGCGCAGCTTGGCGGTGGAATATACACAAAGGCTGCGGATGTGGGAGCAGACCTTGTGGGCAAGCTTGAGGCAGGAATCCCAGAAGATGACCCGAGAAACCCTGCTGTCGTGGCTGACCTCGTGGGTGACAATGTCGGGGACTGCGCAGGGAGAGGCGCGGACCTTTTCGAAAGCACAGCAGCAGAGAACATAGGAGCCATGATACTTGGCGTTGCACTGTTCCCGGTCTTCGGGGTGGGAGGGATTCTATTTCCTCTGGTTGCGAGGTCATTCGGCCTTATAGCCTCGATAATAGGGATATTGGTTGCGAAGGCGAGGGAGAATGAAGACCCGATGAAAGCGCTTAACAGGGGATATTATGTTGCGAGCATACTTGCCGCGATATTGTTCTATTTTGCCAGCATGAGCCTTCTCGGGAAGCCTGAACAGGCAATATGGTTCTTTTATGCGGGCATGGTGGGCCTTGTCATGAGCCTGCTGTTCGTTTACATAACACAATACTACACAGAATACAGGTACAGGCCGGTCAGGAGCATTGCCGAGGCATCCAAGACAGGCACTGCCACAAATATAATCACAGGCTTCTCAGTCGCGCTTGAGAACACAGCCCTTCCGATAATAGTGATATCCTTCTCTTTAATACTCTCATACACCTTTGGCGTGATGTCCGGGGTTCCGAACGGCGGGCTTTACGGGACAGCCATCGCGACCATGGGAATGCTTGCCACAGCTGCCTACATACTTGCCATGGACACCTTCGGACCGATAACAGATAATGCGGGAGGTATTGTGGAGATGTCCAACGCCCCGAAAGATATCCGGAAGAACACGGACAGGCTTGATGCGGTTGGCAATACCACAAAAGCCCTCACAAAGGGATATGCAATCGGTTCCGCTGCTCTAGCAGCCTTCCTTTTGTTCTCAGCTTACATGGGCGAGGTAGCATCCATAACAGGAAAGGCTTTTGCTGTGGTGGATCTGGCAAAAGTGCCTGTTTTCGTGGGAGCAATGCTTGGTGCAATGCTGGTCTTCCTGTTCAGCTCATTGGCAATCAGGGCTGTAGGCAAGACAGCAGGCTACATAATAGAGGAAGTCAGAAGGCAGTTCAGGGACAAGGGAATAATGAAAGGGACCAAGAAGCCTGATTACGCGAAGTGTGTGGACATAACCACAAAGGGAGCGCTAAAGAACATGGTTCTTCCCGGGATTCTTGCAATCGCATTCCCCGTGATAGTGGGAATTGTGCTTAAGGCAGAAGCCGTGGCCGCGTTTCTTATGGTCGGGACAATATCAGGAGTCCTCCTCGCCACTGTCATGAACAATGGCGGCGGCGCATGGGACAACGCAAAGAAATACATAGAGACAGGAGCCCTGGGAGGGAAAGGCTCGGAAGCGCACAAGGCGGCTGTGGTCGGAGACACTTTTGGAGACCCGCTGAAGGACACGGCAGGCCCCAGCCTTCATGTTCTCATCAAGCTGTTAGCCACAATAACACTGGTTCTGGCGCCGCTTTTCATCTGATTCAGGAAAGCGGCAGATTCTCCATATTCTCAATTATATGGCTCTCCAGATACGTCATCACGACTTGAGGGTCCTTGGTTTCCATGCCCACTGTCCTCTGGCCCGATTTCTCATCAGAATAGACATAGACTCCGCACGCAGGGCAATACTTGACGGGATAGAGGCTCTCCTCGAATATCGTGAGATACCTGTCCCTGAGAAGCGTCCTGCAGGAATGCCTCTTGTCCATGGCAACAGTGTGTTCCTAAGGGATAAAAGCCTTTCCACAGGGATTCGGCAAAAGGCTTTTTTACCTTTGGATGCCATATAATTAGTATGAGGTATCTGGAAACAGCCAACCTTTCTGGGACCACGCCGACATTCAGGATAGACAGGAAAACATTCGGCGAGATTGAAGAGGTTGCGCAATGGTCCACTCTGAAGAAGTCTGACAGGGATGTGTTCTGGGGCACACGCACAGGCGGCAGCATTGATTGCAGGGTGCTTATTCATGAAGGGATAGCCTATTTTGGGGCATGCGACCACAAATTCTATGCAGTGGATTCGGAAACCGGAGAGGAGATATGGAGGTTCAAGACAAACGGACCACTGGCAGGTGACAAGGCCGCATTAGAAAATGGTATTGTATATTTCGGGGGATTTGACGGCATAATGTACGCCGTGTCTACCAAAGACGGGAAAGAAATGTGGAGATTTGAAACAGGAAGCAAATTATTTTGCCAGATTGCCCATAAAGGCGTGCTCTATTTTGGCTCAAAGAATGGCATATTCTATGCGTTGGATGCAATGACTGGAAGAGAGCTATGGAGATTTTACGCAAAAGCTTCGATAATGACCCCGGCCGTTTATAATAACAACATATTCTTTGGTTCATGGGACCATAACCTCTACGCCCTGAACTTGCAGGGCGGACTTCTGTGGAAGTTCACCGCTTCAGATGAGATAAACTGGGGCATAGCAATCGATAGGGACGGCATCTATTTCGGTAGCAGGGACCACCACCTTTATGCGCTTTCCCATGATGGGGAGCTTCTTTGGAAATTCAGGACAGGAGGCGCAGTGATATCTACTCCGTCTGTGCATGAAGGCGTCATCTACTTCGGCTCATATGACCAGAACTTCTATGCTGTCTCCAAGGTTGGCCGGCTGTTATGGAAGTTCCAGACAGGGAACATACTCTATGCCTGCCCTGTTGTTTATGGCAGAAATGTATACTTCGGCGCCTGCGACAAGAATTTCTATGCCCTAAGGCTTGACGGGAGGCTGCTCTGGAAAGTAAAAATAAGTGAATATGAAGCCATGGGCGCAGGTGCCTGGAACGGGAAGATATATTTCGGCTCATGGGACTGCAAACTGCGGTGTGTCTCCGCTGAGACGGGGAAGCTTCTTTGGGATTTCAAAACAAGTCTGGGTTATCCTTCTGATGTAGATCTGGATTCGGAACTTGGTATCACAAGTTTTGAACTGATAATTCCTGATATGCCTGAGATAATGATGGAGGAAGAAAAATACGCATTCAAAGCCGCCAAAGAAGCCGGGGAATACCAGACAGAAATAAGCTACCAGCTGGATATGAGATACAAATCCAGGCGCAAATACGGGGAATAAGGCTTTTTAACCATAATTCCAAATTTATAGAAGTAATCCCAGGGGTAATAACATGAAAAAAGACAATAAGGAAATAAGGAAAAAGATCCTTCCAGTCCTGAAGCGTTATGGTGTCAAAAGGGCAGCGATATTCGGGTCATTCGCAAGAGGGGAGAATAAAAAAGGCAGCGATATAGACCTGCTTGTGGAGTTCAGGGGCGAGAAAAGCCTCCTTGACCTCGCAGGCCTCAAGATAACGCTTGAGGGGGTTCTGAAGAGGGAGGTAGATGTGCTTACATATAATTCTCTGCATCCGCTTCTTAGGGACAGGATTCTTGGCGAGCAGGAAGTGATTATGTGAAAAAGGATCCGAAAGTTTTCATAGAGCATATGCTGGAATGCATAGAAAAAATTGAGGAATATACAAAGGGAATAACAAAGGATGGTTTTTTAGAATCGGAACAGGTACAGGATGCTGTCATAAGAAGAATTGAAATTATAGGCGAAGCGGTTAAAAATATACCAAAGGAAATAAAAAACAAATATCCAGATATTGCATGGAAAGAGATTGCGGGTATGAGAGATATCCTCATACACGAGTATTTTGGAGTTGATTTGGAACTTACATGGAAAGTTGTCCAAAGGGACATACCGGAATTGAAAGACAGTATGCTAAAACTGAAAAGGGATTTGGATAGTAAGAGATGATGTTTGGAGGCACTTATGGCTGAATCCGGATGGAAGGAAGTGAAGACAAAGATGTGGGCGCGGATAAAGGAAATAGAGAAGCTTATACCTTCTTATGACTATTCCGAGAAGCACTACATGATTTCCACAGACGAGAAGATGACAGACCTTGTTCACGATGAGCTCAGGAAATCCAAGAAAATCCTTTTCAATATTATTGAGAATTCATACGAGCAGCAGAAGGAAGGCCTTACAACCGACCTGCAGAAGATACGCGACGATATAGACATATTCCTTGACGGGGTGAAGATAAAGCACGTGAAATGGCCCGAGACCATACCGGAAGAGTTTCTTGAGAAGATAGTCATCCACGACTCGGAGCTCCTGAGAGAGATTCCCAGGCTGAATTCCGAGCTCGAGGAGATAGAGAAGCAGCTTCTCGTAATGGAGAAGCCCGGGACAAGCCTTTTCGACAGGGAGCAGCTTGACAAGCTGAATGCAAGGACACTTGCCATAAAGAACCGCGTGGCTGAGCTTGTGCGTCTTTTCAAGGAAAGGGAGCTTCTCCTTAACCTGAAGCATGTCCACCGCGAGCATGAATACGAGGAGCTGCGCGAGGGAATGGAAACTAAGTTCTAGGAATCAATCCGAAGCCTGAATGAAGCGTTTGGAAAGCGTTTAAAAAATAAGAAACGCTTGGGACTGGGCTTCTGATTTTATAAATCCAGCATGCATATTCTACTTAATGAAAGGCCAGTTCTTCCCGTACAAAGACGAGAACCAGTCCAGCAAGTTCCCTTTCGTGACGGTTTCCCTTATTGTCCTGAATGTGGCAATTTTTATCTGGAGCCTTTCCAACTTCGATAACATAATAATCCAGTATGGCTTCACGCCAATGGAATTCTCTTTCCTCACCATAATCACTTCCATGTTCCTGCATGGAGGTATAGACCATATAGTCGGGAACATGTGGTACCTCTGGCTTTTCGGGGATAATGTGGAAGACAAGTTCGGAAGGGTGAAATACTCAATATTCTATCTGTCTGCAGGGATATTCGCAGCCCTTATGCACTATGTGTCAGGTCCTTTCTCAGCTGTTCCTGCCATCGGGGCTTCAGGCGCGATATCAGGAGTGCTGGGGGCATACATAGCGGTTTTCCCGAAGGTTAAGGTGAAGGCCATAGGCCCCTTCTACCAGACATTTGAGATGCCTGCCCTGTTCATCATAGGATTCTGGTTTATCCTCCAGCTGGTTTTCGGGGGAATAAGCCTTTTGGGAGGGGAAGGGAGCGGAATAGCCTTCTTCGCGCACATAGGCGGCTTTGTTTTCGGGTGGATGATAGGAAAGGTTTATAACAAGCGGCTGTGGGAAAAGCTTTTCCATCTCAGGTAGCTATTTCTCCCACAGAAGAAGACTTTCTCTTGTTATTCCAATCTTCTCCGTCCGGTTCCTTGTGCACCAGCGCTTGTTCAGGACAAGGATTTTCTGGACTGTAAAGCCAATGCTTTCAGCCATCCTGCTCAGGAGTATGTCCGAGTCTACCACTCCTGTCGGGAAGCATCCATTACCTACGACAATCCCAATTTTCGCTCCCTTCCTGCACACCCTGTACATCTCCTCTATTGCCTGGAACATGTCCATCAGGTAAGGTACTGATTCCGGCGGCAGGCTTCTCACTGTTCCATAATCAAGCGCTTTCTCAAGGCCCAAGGAGTTCTTCTCAAGCCTCTGGAGAGAGAGGCCTATATAAGAGCGGATGGCCGGCCTCTCCTGTATGCGGTTCAGGAAAAGCTCCTGCTCTATCTCATAAACCTTTGTATATTCTATTTTGTTAAGGTAAGGAGGGGAGGTTATCACGCAATCTATCTTCTCGGATTCGAGCGCAAGAGAGCGCGCATCCCCGAAATCAGCAAAGGTCTCGCACTTCTCAGACTTGAAGTTCTCAATATCTTTCACCATATGGAAAAGCTGCCTTCTTAGCATGTCTCTTATAGGAGGGACCGGCTTCTTTCTCACCTTTATCACGGCCCCGTCCTTGTATGCATAGCTGCATTTGACAGCCACATTCATGAGCCCAAGCAGAAGGAAATCCCTGGGACGAATTTTGCCTTGATAAGGGACTTTATCTCGCTCCTTAGAACGCTAGTCTCATAATCCCTGATCTTGACCTTTGAGGAAAAGACACTCACAGGGTGCACATCAAATCCGAATGAATCCAGGCCCAGCTGCTTGCACGCGAGAAGGGTTGTCCCTACCCCGCAGAACGGGTCCAGCACGTGCATACCCTTTCTGAGCGAGAACATCTCTGCAAGCCTGAACACAAGTTCCCTCGCGAAACCCTCCTTGTAATAAATCCAGTTGTAAACAGGTTCCTCCTTGTTTGGTATGAATGTCGCCAGCGTTCCCCATTCAGGCTTTTCCACAAGTTTGAATTCTGACATAAGTTCACCGCTAACTGTCAACTGCTTCTTTCCACAATCTATTTTAACAGCCAGGGATAAATATTATACATGCCCCTGGATTTCCTCACCGTTTTCGTTTCCATGTTCGTTATAATAGACCCGCTTATAGCTATACCGACATTCCTGGTGCTTTTTGGCAAGTCAGACAGGACCAAGCAGAAAAAAGCTGCCCTGGAGGCAACAATAGCTGCCCTCCTCCTTCTGGTGGCCTTCTCCCTTTTCGGTACGGCAATCCTCGAGAGGATGAGCGTCTCGCTTCCCGCATTCATGATAGCGGGCGGTATCCTGCTCCTTTACCTCTCGTTCGAATTCATCAAGGGAGAGCTTCCCAAGACAAGAAGCGTGGAAAAGGACCCGTCTGATGTGATAGTTCCTGTTGCCACTCCCCTGCTTGCAGGTCCGGGGGCAATAACCACCTCCATCTACTTCACGCACACATACGGAGCTGAAATCACCCTGGCAGCCATATTTTTCGTGATGTTCCTGTGCTTTTTCTTCCTCTACTACAGCACGCGCATAGTCAAGATAATCGGCCACAACGGCCTGAAAATCTTCACAAGGATAATGGGAATCCTGACAGCAGCAATTGCCATAAGCCTGATAGAAAAAGCCCTTGTGGCGTGGCACGTGCTGGTGATTTAGCATCGCTCCGCTTTCAGGAAAGAAAAAGGTATAGGATGAGGCAGGCGTCAGATCTCTGTCATTATCTTCTTCACGCTCTTCTTGAGGTCTGGAATCTTGTTTGAGACAACATCCCATATGATTTCCAGGTTCACGCCGAAATACTCGTGTATCAGTATGTCCCTAAGGCCGGATATCTTGGCCCACTCGACATCGCGATAATCCTTTCTGAATTCGTCCGGAAGCTTCTTTACAGCCTCCCCTATTATCTCCAGGTTTCTTATCACGGCATCTATCCTCATCTGGTCTTTGCTGAACTGTGAGAATGAGAGCCCTTTTGAATACTCTTCTATATTGCCAATGCAGCTCAGTATGTCTTCCAGGTAGATCCTATATTCCTTTGGCATAGGCCGCTTCCTTTTTCACATGCTTTAAGGCGGGCTTTAGGCTGCCCTCAATAACAAGATCCACCTTTCTCTTGAAAATCCTTTCCAGAGCGAATTTCAGATCCATGTAATTGTCAAACGTGGTTTTGTTGAACGCCACAATGAAGTCGATGTCGCTGTCCGGATTGCTCTCCCCTTTCAGGTAGGATCCAAAGAGGCCTATCCTTTTGAGGCCGAACTGCCTCAGGATATCCCTGTTCTGCTTCAGGACCGAAAGAATTGAGGCCCTGTCAAGATAAAGCTTGTCTTTGCTTTTCATGGATGCCTCCATTAATTAAATAGTATTCAGAAGGTTATAAATCCTGTACAGGCCAGCCGTAGCCATAAACCTTATAGAGAAGGCGCTGGTTGCGTGGGGTGTGCTGGTGATTTAGCACTTCAGAAAGATAAGTCCCCAGGTATGCCCCTTATTACAATGTCTTTTCCGACATCAAAGTTTTCTTTCAAATATTTCAGAAAACGTTCTGATGTATAGCATAATTCATTTCCTTCCTCAGGATCGAGGAACTGAATCGTATTTCCTGAATAGCCAGTAACTATAATCTCTTTCTCATGCATGAGGATAATTAGAGGATAACTTTAAAAAAACCAAACACAGAATCGCCTACATATAGAAGCAGTTCTGTCAGTATTCTCATACTGTTTTGGTTTTCTGTGAAATGGATTAAGGAATGATATTCTGCCAATTTCCCATTAAACAATCGCCGCCGTCTGAGGCGTGATTATCAGCCACTCCTCCTCCACGAGCGAAAGGTTCGAGCCGTTCTCTATGCATGCCCTGTTTATCTTTGCGACTGCCTGCTTGAGCTCGTCCAGATTGGTCTGCTTCATGGTCTTGAGCCCCACGAAAACAATGTTTTTCGCGCGGATACTCTTCACAATCTTGTCCGTCTCCGAGAACCTCTGGAGATGGTGAACCACTATCTTCGCTGTTTTGGGAGCCTGCCTCTCAAGTCCAAGCTCAACATATTCGCTTCTATCATCAGATTTCTGTTTTTGCCTATTGCCTAATACCATTTCAAACACCCCATTTTCTTGACTGAATCCGCCCGCAATCTTTTGCTTTTTAACCGGAAGGACACCTATATGATCAAACACCTTCGCTGGAACGTGATTTGTGATTGAAGGTGGCTTATTGCCTGAAGGTGTCTCGTTCTCCAGTTCCACCTTCTTTCTTTCGTTCACCTTCATTCGCTGCTTTTGCGAGTTCCCTGACTCAAATTTTTTTGTTGAGAGCTTTATTTTTCTGTTATTATTTAGTCCGAGCTTGCTTTTAATCTTAACCCCGTAAGGGTAGCGGAAGGCGCTGCTCACGGCATGCTCCACTCCCTTTGCAGGGCCTATTGCAACCGTGTCCCAGAACACATATCTCACAGGAATGCGCTCGCTCTCCTTCTTCTCCACCTCTGCTATCCTGGACAGGAAGGATATGGAGCTTAGCCTGAGGATGAAGGATATCAGGAATACCAGCTGGAGGCCATAGAACAGCATGAAGCTGCTTGTTTCGAACTGCTGGGCCAGGAATGCCCCGAATAACGCCCCTGTGACAGTTCCCGCACCTGTAATGAAATTGTGGTTTGCCACGAATCCGGGCCTCTTCTCTGAAGGCGTGACGGCAAGCAGGTAGTTGAACACCACCAGGTCGAAAGCGCCCCATACGAACCCGTCATATACCTTCAGGAGTATAAGATGGAAAACATTCGTGGAAAGCATGTAGCCTAGGGGAACGAAGCATATCAGGATTCCGGATATCACAAGGATCTTGCGGTTCCCGTAATTGTCGCACCTGTTTCCCCAGTATTTCATTGAAAGCAGCTGGGCCAGAGCGCCTATTGTAACCAGCACTGCAAACCATGCGTAACCTATATCCAGGTTCTTGAGCATATATACAGCAGCAAAGGGTGACGCTATATTGACACCAAAGTTCACCACAGTCATGTAGATGGTGAAGATTGCGAAATTTCTGTTCGTCTTTATCTGGTAGATTAAATCGCTCGGGTGGAAATGCAGCCTGTAGTGATATTCTCTCTCCTGTTTAAGTTCTGGTTCTCTTATGCGCAAAAAGAATATTATGGATATGAAAGTGAGGACAACGGCTATTCCAAAAATCACAGGAAACCCAAAGTAGAATACGGCAGCTCCTGCCCCAAGCGTGGCAACCATGCCTGCAAACCCTATTATCATGTTCCTTTTGCCGAAGTATCTTCCTCTCCTTTCCACAGGCACGAGGTCGCCCATCATGCTTGACCATGCGGGCCCTCTCATGCTGCTAAAGAAGCCAACCATCCCAAGGAGAATTATCAGCAGCCATATCTCTGTGGAAGGTGCGAAGAGCCCTATGAATATAAGCGGTATCAGGAACAGCCTGGAAAGGATGGTGCACATTACCCAGATTTTTTTCCTGGTCATGCTTTTTGTGAGCCTTGCGCCAGGAAGCTGCGAAAGAATTCCGGCAAGGTTCTGGACGGAATTCAGAATCCCGATTTCAGAGTTGGAGGCATTAAGCGCCAGCGCAAAGGGGGTTGAGTAGGAGCTTACTATGCTGCTTGATGCGGTTGTGAATGAGCCCTCTGCTATGGAATTGTTCAAATCGCGCCTGAGACGCTTCTCTTCCTCTGCCTTAGAATCCGCTTTCGCTTTCGCCTTCTCGGCCTCCTTCTCGGAAGCCTTCTTCAAATCTATTACCCGCACGCCGCCCTTTTTTTTGGATACAGCCGCTGCCCTTGGAATTTCAGGAACCGCGACCTTCGATTGAAGGCGCTGCGCAGCGCCTTCCGCCGATTTGTCCTTCCCTGGCTCCCTTTTCACATACCTATTTTCTGGGCCGCCCAGCCTTACAATCCTGACGTCTTTGATCTCGCCTTTTTTCCTCTCCCCGTCCAGCAAAACTACCCGGTAAGCTTCGCATTCATTCTTCCTAGGCTCATCAACCTTGATTTGCGTATTATCCATACCTCCACCCGACCGCATGCGACTGCACGTTCCAATCGGGAGGCGGGGGCTCCGCTATAGGTGGGGATATTGCTCTCGCTTTCGTTCGTACTCGATAGATACTGGTAGGCTGTATGTACCCTGCCATGCTCTACCGATATGTAAGTATCCATATTCACATGTGCTAAGGAGAGAACTAAGAGCCGCCCTTATAAGGCGCCCGGGAGATTCTTGGAGAAAAGCCGGCTTCGCCGCCTTCAATCACCAATACAAACTATATTTATATATGAACCTATTTATATACCCCTATGTAAAAACAGGCTTTTTCCTTACATAGTTAACTTTTTAAACCCGAAATCCAAGAAAATCCCATGGTCCATGAAGAGGACGAGCAGGAAGAGAAGCCGGAACAGAAGCCTGAAACCATAACTACCACCATAGAAATCGAAAAGGACCTTTTTCTGAAATTCAAGGCACTCTGCGTCCTGAAGGAGCTGAAAATCTCGAGCGAGATAGAAAGGCTCATCAAGCGGCGCGTTGAGGAGCTTTCAGAGAGCACAGACCTGCCAAGCAGCAGGGAAGAGTAAAGGGTTCGCTAGAACCCCAGGAGAATCTCCCCATAACCATGTTTACTGAAAGTATTTTTTGCTCTGCACTCTTTACAGTCATAACAGTCTTTTGTAACAACCCTCAACTTAACACAGTAATCTATATGTTCGCACCTTCCCGGTATAATCAAATTTGTGTTTTCCTTCAGATCCGTCTGGATTTTTTCTGTCATTTTCCACCTCTTTCTTTTTTAGCGCTGCAGGTAAATCTAACCGCAGAAGCCCGGACCAGAAAACAGGATTATCCCTCTATTTGTAGAAATTGCAGACAATCCCGAAAAAGGTGCGGGATCATCAGTAAAAATAGAAATACCTGTAGCTAGAACTAAAACCGCCAAAAATTCGCACCCATCTGCTTGCGGCTTCATCCATGACTATCTATTGTGCAGATATGCTTAAAAATCTTTCCCTTTATTTTCTTATTTTCATAAAATATTGTTGTAAATTTGTGCAGGACAATGTGAAAAAAGAAAAACTTATTTATACCAAATACAATAAATAATATATTAGTTCTTTCAAAACCAGAAATTCAGCATTTACAATTGGAAAAACTTTAAAATATTTTCATAAACCAGAAATGAGAGTCGGAATAATTTATGACAAGGGGGGGAAGAAGTGCAGAACAGAACATGATGTTCTCGCAATTGAAGGAATAAAGAACGATGTTAATTCTCTCAGGAAATCCATCAGATCGCTCGGTCATGAGCCTGTTATAATCCCGCTTGAGCTGAACGGCTCGGACCAGAAATATTCGATTGGGCGATTCTTCAGCCGCGTAAAGAATTCCGGCGTGGACATGGTCTTCAACGTCTGTGAGGACATAAACGGGAACAGCCAGAACGAGATAAACATCCCCGCTATCCTCAACCTTCTGAACATTCCTTATACAGGCTCTGACATATTCGGCCTGATAATGACGAATGACAAGCAGAAGACGAAGCACATACTTGTCAGGGAGGGCATACCAACTCCAAGATACCGGATTTACCACTCCTCCCAAAAAATATCCTACCCGCTCAAATTTCCCGCGATTGTGAAGCCAAATAATGAGGACGGGAGCTTCGGGATAGACTCCGGAGCTGTTGTGAACAGCAAAGAGGATCTTGAAAAAAGGGTCGCTTTCGTTCTGGACAAATTCAAGCAGCCCGCGCTCGTGGAGGAGTATCTCGAAGGCCGCGAGTTCCACGTTTCCCTCTTCGGCAACTATCCCGAAATCGAGATTCTCCCTATATCCGAAATAGTTTTTGAGAACTTCCCTGAAGGTAAGCCAAAAATCACGGATTACAATGCGAAATGGCTGGAGGATAGCGAGGAATACAAAAACACCCCTGTGAAATGCCCCGCGGAGATTGAAAAGAATCTCGAGGAAAAGATAAAGAGAACTGCAATAAAGTGCGCTGAAATATTCCGCTTCAGGGACTATGCGAGGGTTGACTTCAGGCTTGACTCAAATGGAAGGCCGCACGTCCTGGAAGTGAACGCGAACCCGGACATCTCCCCCAAGGCAGGATTCATGCGCTCCTTCTTCGCCACGGGGAAAACATACCAGGATTTCGTCCGCTCCCTGGTCCAGTGGGCTGCAGCCAGGAAGGAAAATTAGAATTAATTCTAAGCAGGCTCCGGGTCATACCCAAATTTTACAAAATCTTTGAAAAGCGGTTCTTGAACAACAATCGCTTTATCAAACAATGTTCCGCATCCTTTGCACCTGTATGGTTCAGACAAATAGAAAGATTTGGCCTTGGGGCTTTT
Source organism: Candidatus Aenigmatarchaeota archaeon (assembly GCA_026397335.1). Taxonomy (GTDB): domain Archaea; phylum Aenigmatarchaeota; class Aenigmatarchaeia; order QMZP01; family QMZP01; genus JAPLVB01. The sequence goes on along the minus strand of JAPLVB010000048.1, from coordinate 9,816 downwards.
TATGTGTGTCCAGTGGAATCTGCCGTTGCCTTTGAAACTCGGGTGCACGGATTCTCCATCATCAGCAAGAACAGCGTAAGCGAAAATGCCAAAACATTCTTTGTTATAGCACTCCAGTCTGACCCTGTCCTCCTTTTTGAACTGAGAAATCTCCTTGTACTGATACGGTTCAATTTTTGCTTCCTCGGTTATCTGGATTTTTTCTTTACATTTCATGTCTTTATCCTTATATTAAATCTTATAAGCATTGTGTTATCCAAAATATCACTTCTGGCTTTTATCAATCTCTTCCTTCAGGACCTCCGCCACAAGCTTTCCTGAAATCTTGCCGCGCACCTTCTCCATCACAAGCCCCATGAGGGCTTTCTCAGGATTCGCAAGAGAGAGGGCCTGCTGGTTATTTGAAACTATGTCCCGCACTATATGCCTTAGCTCATCCATCTGCAGGGCTTCTGCGCCTGCTTTCTCAAGAATCTTTTCAATTCCCAGGGCCGGATTCTCTGCTTGGAGCCTGAGAATCTCGGGAAGCTTCTCTTTTGAGAATTTCTTGTGCGCAAGGGCTCTGAAAATCTCCAGGAAATGCCCTTCCGTGAGCTTTTCTACCGGAACTGACTCGCGCCTCAGGTATGTTAATGTGGATGTGAGCGTGCTCGCGACAAGCACAGGCTCTATCAGTATCTTCACTCCCTTCTCAAAAGTATCCGCCATCCCTGACTGGATAACCTGCCTTGCAAGCTCCTCCTGAATCCTGTACTGTTTTGAGAACCGGCTGATTTTCTCTTCAATAAGCTCGGGAAGATTTTTGCGGATTTCGCGGAGCTTCCCTGGATCAAGCGGGATTGGAGGGATATCCGTCTCTGGATACATGCGTGCGGAACCCGGAAGCGGCCTCATGTATTCGCTGTCCCCGTTCTCCAGCGCTTTCCTGGTTTCTTCCGGAACTCCTGAAAGCAGCTGGTTAATCCTGTCCGCAACCGTTCTCATTGCCCTCCTGCAGGAGTCAGAGTCTCCTGCAGCTATTATAAGCAGGTCATTCGGTCCTGTTCTCATTGAGTCTGAAAGCTTCTGGAATTCAGGAGAAAGCTGGTATTTTTCCAGATCCTCATCCGTGTGGATTATCCCTTTCACGCCTGCCTTAACCCTCGCATAGTTCGCGAGCTCATTCCCCATCGTGCGCGTGGGGGTGAGTTTCCTTTTCAGGAAGCCTGCCAGGCCGGGGATTTTTATCGCGTATGTGGTTTTTCCGGAAGTTATTTTTGAAGTGGAATTCCCGAAAATCTGCGTCACATTAGTTCCTTCATGCTTCACATGATTAAAACCCTTCTCCTTCAGGTCATTCATTATCCGGATAAGGGAGAGCTGCCTCTCAACCTCTTTCTCAACCAGATTCGGGATAAGCCTGAGCTCCTGTGCGCCTTTTATCTCTATTCTCGCTCCGCCGCGGACGGATATGTTTATGTCCTGGCGTATTGTCCCGATGCCGCGCCTGACTTTTCCCGTGGAGCGCAGGAGCATTCCAATAGCCTGGCACACCTCCTTCGCCTGTTCCGGGTGTCTTATGTCAGGAGAGGTTCCAATCTCTACAAGCGGGATGGAAAGCCTGTCCAGGCCGTAAGTCACGGATTTCTCTTCGGTCGCGAGAATCTGACATGCCTCTTCCTCTATCGAAACATTGCTAATTCCAACCCTGCTTTTCTGTGTCAGGAGAAATCCTTTGAGGCCGACTATGGCAGTCCTCTGGAATCCTGTCGTGTTCGAGCCGTCTATGACCTGCTTGCGCATCACGTGAATCTCGTCAGGAATCTCGCAGTTAAGCATTGCGGCTGCAGTAAGCCCTATCTCCAGGGCATCCCTGTTCATCTGGTGCGGGGGCTCGCAGTCCATCTCCACCAGGCAGGAAGCATCCGTATAGATTTTGTAGTGGAATTCCTTGGCCCTGAAAACCTCGTGCAGGGCTGCCACATCCACCTCTCCAAGCTCTCCGGCAACAGCCCTCAGCCTTCTCCGGATTTCCGCTTTTGGCTCTTCTTGCGATTCGGAAGCGCAACCGCAGAAAAGCTTTTTTGTATCTAATTGTTGATGGATTTCCACCCCACACTTCAACCCGATTTTGTCATAGTCCAGCATATTTATCATTGCTCTTAATTTGAACCATATGTATCATTTATGAACCAACTGGTGTTATGTAACCTGCAGCCTCACATTCTTCTCCCCGTTCAGGGACTCCCGCGTGGTTTCAACAATGACTTTGAAAGCATCATATTTGTCCCTTACCATATCCTTTCCCTCCGGCAGAATTATTTTGCGCGACCAGTTTCTTTCAATCTCCTCAGCTACCCAGTCGCATGATTCCCGGATGCCCAGCCCCATCTCGTGGCAGGCCTCCCAGAAAAATACAGGGATAACATCCATCTTGGACATCGCGTTAGCTGTCGCCAGTATCTTTGCCTCAATGCCTTCCGGCTGCTTGTCCTTAGCCTCGCACCTGTGGGTGAGAATGCATTCCTTTACCTTGTCTATAACATCCTGCGGATAGTTGTGATCTCTGAGAATCACTTCAGCATCCTGCGCCCCTGATATGTGGTGGTTGATCTCCCCGTAACGTATCTTCCCTATGTCATGCAGCCATACGGATAACTCCACAATCTCCTTGTCAGCATTGTAAATCTCTGCAAGCCTGTCAGCATACTTCTTCACAATAATCAGGTGCAGGTTCCACTCGTACATGCGGTTGTTCTTCCTCAGCTCCCATCTCAGGAGCTCCTTGATTTTCTCCATCTTGCGGTTCATGCCTTTCGCCTTGCAACAATGCGCGATTTGATATAGAAGGCGTTTCACGCCTTCATTCGCTATTCGCGACTTAACGGAGAAGTTGGCTTCGCCAACTTCGTGTAAGACTATAACTTTATGACTCAATACAAATACGTTTCAGGCAGGCTTCTGGGCGTTATCTCCCCTGCGTAATTCGTTAGCATCATTTCCCGAACTTTTTCCATGTTCTTTGTGTGACCAAGCACCCACCCGAGCTTCACGTAAGCTGTCTCCGGAAGCATGTCCTCCCCGGGAATCGCTTTCGCTTCGTGGTAGAGGATTCTGAGATTAGTGTAAACATCAGTATTAACCCTTCCGTAAAGCGCCTGGGGAGCAACCACAAAAGGGATTTGCTCGGAATGTTTTTTGATTACGGATATCCAGGATTTTTTTGCAAATGTGGGGACATGCCCGAGTCCAGTCCCTTCTATCACAAAACCCTTGTACCCTTTTCTCACGTAATAATCAATCACTCCCGGGTCTGAGCCCGGGTAGGCTTTTAGAATAGCTATATCCGGCTCGAATTTTATATCAAGCTCCACCTTTCCCTCGCTCCTTCTTTTCTGCTCAGGGTTTATCTTGTCCAGCCTCCCGTCAGGCCAGACTTTGGCGAGAGGCAAATCATTTACCGGGCGGAACGCGTCCCTCCTTGAGGTGTGCATCTTCCTGACTTTCGTCCCGCGAAGGAAAAGGCAGTACGAGTCGTCCGGCTCCCCGTGCATACAAATTCCAACCTCAGCAATATCGCTCACAGCCACGCGGGCCGCGCATATAAGGTTCATTCCCGCGTCAGAAGAGCCGCGGTCAGAAGAGCGCTGCGAGCCAACCAAAACCACTGGCTTGGAAAGGTTTCTCAGGAAGAATGAAAGAGCGGCTGCCGTGAAATGGAGCGTGTCTGTTCCATGGCCGATTACCACTCCCTGGTCTCCCGAGTTCAGCTTTTTTGCAGCAATCTCTGCTATTTTTCTCCAGTCAAAACAATCCATATCCTCGCTCATCTTTGTAAAAGGAGTTACCATCTCCCTTATGTTCACTATTTCCGCCAGCTCAGGAACATTGTGCAGAAGCTCCTTGGGGTTGCTGACTGCATAAACCCCGCCTGTCCTGTAATCCACCCTGCTTGAGATTGTCCCGCCTGTTGTTACCAGGCAGACTGGCGGTTTTTTGGGGTCAAAGCTGACCTCAAGATATCTCTTTTTCGTCTTCCCGAGCTCGTACTCTTCCTCCTCCTTCACTTCCTCCGGCTCATGAGTGCGGGACTTCTCTATCTTAACTCCCGGCCCGAACCTTATCCCGATATTGTAGCCGTTGTCAAGCTTCAGAACAAGCGACTCCTGATCCCCGAGCTCTATCCTGGGCATGAGAAGGCCTTCATACTTCCTGTTCTCCTTCTCTACCGCGATACGTTCGCCTGTGCTGATTTTTTTCTTTCGAAGAATCGACTGGAGTTTTTTTGCATACATTCCATTCACGATGTCTAATTGAAGGTGGTTCCTAACCAACTAATTACAACCACCTTCCTTCTAATAATCTAGTTTATGCATTTATATTTTATAACGGTACAAATTCCCGCACATTTATTAAGTGAATCATGACAAATATAGATGTAAAAGATTTAACGCATTTAGAAAATTGGGGTGTGATTGAAATGCCAGCCAAAAAGGCCGCAAAGAAAGCCAGCGCAAAGACCATGAAGAAAAAGGCTTCAGCTTCCGGATGCTGCTGCTGTTAAAGGCAGCCTGCATCTTTTTTTCTGATTACGCACTACAACCCTTCTTCCATAAATCAATCGCTTCTATCAATCCCTTATTGGGACATCCAGACTAATAAAAAGGCCTGAAAACCTGCTTGGGAGGCTCCCTCAGCATCATGGTCAGGAGAGCTTTCTGCACATGGAGCCTGTTCTCGGCCTGGTCAAATACCACTGAGTTCGGTCCGTCAATCACCTCATCCGTGATTTCCTGCCCCCTGTGCGCTGCGAGGCAGTGCATGACAAGGCAGTCCTTTTTCGCTAATTTCAGGACTTCTGAATTCAGCTGGTATGGCCTGAGGTCCTTCTTTCGCTTCTTCGCCTGCTCTTCCTCTCCCATGCTCACCCATGTGTCTGTATAAATTATATCCGCGTTTGTCACGGCCTGTGCGACTTTAGGAACTATCTTCAGGGTTGTCCAGAACTTCCTCGAGTTCTCCTCTGCCTGTTTCAGGATCTCCTTATTTGGAGAGTATTTTTCCGGACAGGCCACATACATGTCCATCCCGAGCTTTGTGCATGCAAGCATGAGGGAATGGCACACATTGCTGGCGCCGTCCCCAAGATAAGCGAGTTTCAGGCCCTTCAGGACTTTTTTCTTCTCCCTTATTGTGTACATGTCAGCAAGGACCTGGCATGGATGCTCAAGGTCCGAGAGCCCGTTTATGACAGGGATTTTGGCGTTTCTTGAAAGCTCCTCCACTTCTCTGTGGGAGTAGACTCTTGCGACTATCCCGTCCACGTACCTTTCCATGACTTTTGTGGTGTCCTTTATGCTCTCCCCCCTGGAAAGCTGCATGTCGTTCCAGTTCATGTATATGGATTTTCCTCCGAGCTGCCACATCCCGACCTCAAAAGAGACTCGCGTCCGGGTGGAGGGTTTCTCAAAAATCAGAGCCAAGGTCCTCCCTTTCAGGAGGTTTTCATACCTTTTCGCATCCTTCCGTATCTCATCCGCCCTGCGGAAGACTATCTGCATCTCCTCTACTGAGAGGTCGTTTATGGACAACAGGTCCTTGTTCATTTCTTCCCCCTGACCGCCTGTATCACTTCCATTAGCTTGCTCTCATCCTTGCCTTCTGCAACAGTTCCCGTGACAATTATGTCCGCGCCTGCCTTCACCTTTTCCCTTGCGGTCTTCCCGTCCCTTATGCCGCCGCCCACTACCAGCAGCATCTCGGGCTCTATGCTGTGCTTCACGGTTTTTATCATCTCATCAGGGACAGGTTGCTTTGCCCCCGAGCCCGCTTCCAGGTAGACAAAGCGCATACCGAAGTATTTGGCGGCAAGGGCATAGCCCACTGCAAACTCAGGCTTCTCTCTCGGGATGGGCCGCACATCACCCATCCATGCAGCGCTTGTTGTCTCTCCCGAGTCCACGATAAGGTATGCCATTGGAAGGGGCTCAAGCTTGTAGTTCTTCACAAGGACGGCTCCCTTCATCTGCTCCTCAACTATATACTGAGGAGACTTGGAGTTCAGGAGGGACATGAAAAATATCGCGTCTGCATACGCGGAAATCCCGGAATGCGCGGAAGGGAAAAGTATCACAGGAAGTTCCACTTTCGCCTTTATCGCCTTCACGCAGTCATCCAGATACATTGCCTGCGTGGGATGCGAGCCGCCAACCATTATCGCGTCCGAGCCGAATCTCTTTGCCCTCTCCGCTATCTCCGCGGCCTTCTCGGGCATCTGCTTGTCCGGATCTATAAGGGTGAAGTGAAGCGGGTGGCCTTTCCTCTTCTTCTTTATGTACTTGAAAACCCGCGGCTTCTTTTTCCTTTTTATGTACCTTAAAACTTCCATCCTTGCATCCCAACCTAAAGATTAATTTAGTCAATTTATATAATTTCAGATATTATTTAGCTTTATATTTTGATTCTGTTCTATAAATAAGATTTTTTACTGCCCGGTATCCGATTGAAGGTGGCGGAGCCGCCTTCTTTCCAGCACAGTTCGATGGACGGCTTGGCCCAATTGATACAAGCCGTCATTCCAGCAGTTCAGCAAACTCCTGTGTCCTTGCACGCTTTTTCTGCTTTTTTCAGGTCCACATTCTTCTCGTTCAGTATTGTGTACCTTTCCCTGTAATTCCTGGCTTTCACTATTGCCTGCAGGAATTTCTGCCTGCCCACCCCGAGCTCTTTTGCTGTTGTGGGAGCTCCCCCATCCTTAAGGGCCTTCCTTATCTTCCACCAGTCCTGACCCTGCAGGCATGCAGTCACTATAGAAGCCACCCCGCACTGTTCCCCGTGCAGTGCCCTGGAGCCCATGCTATCAAGCACGTGAGAAATTGCATGCTCTGCTCCCGAGGCAGGCCTTGAGGAGCCTGCCATTGTCATGGCCACGCTTGAGGTTATAAGGGCTTCCATGAGGTTGCGAACGCCACGCTCGCTCCCCTGCTTTATCAGGTTCGCGGAGCGCATGGCTTTTTTGGCCGCGAGCATCCCGAGCTCGGCTGCATACTCAGAATAATACTCGCCTTTCTTCCTTGCGAGCTTCCAGTCATACACTGCAGTTATGTTTGAGACCGCGTCAGCATAACCGGATGCTATCAGCCGCTTTGGCGCACTTTTCAGGATTTTTGTGTCAGCCACTATGGCGAGAGGCATCTTCCCGCGGACAGAAACCTTTTTCCTTCCATGCAGCAGGCTGGCTGTTGCTGAAATTATCCCGTCATGTGAGGGAGCGGTAGGGACGCATATGAAGTCCACCTGTTTTCTGAATGCGACAGCCTTCCCCACATCTATCACAGAACCCCCGCCCACGCTTATAACAGCGTCTATGGGCCCTGCCCTCCTGCTTATCCTCGCGACCTCCTGGATTGTAGCCTCCTTTACGATCTCCATTCTCGCGTCCAGATTCCTGAGGTCCTGGAACACGCGGTCGCCTGCTATCCCCTTTGTTACAGAATCAGCAAGAACCAGCGGCCTGCCCATAATCCTTAATTCTTTGCAAAGCCCCAGCATCCTTCCGGAAACGCCTTTGCCCATGAGGATTTTTCTGGGAAGCTCAATAGAATGCGGCTCCATAATAACATTAGGCTTTATTGGCATATATAAATTATGACAATAATTAATGGAAGGCGAGTGCATGTTTGACTTTCTGAAAAAAAAGCTCAAGGACTCCGTGGAGAAGCTGACCAAAAAAGCAGAACAGGAGCCTTCCAAGGAAGAGCTTACTGTGCCAGAGGTTGAAAGGCCTGAAGTCAGAGAGAAAAAACAATTTCAGAGACCCAAGCCTGCTGAAAAGCGGGATCCTGTTTTGGAGATTCCTCAAGAGCCCCGTGAAGCAGAATCCCGCAAAAAACCCGGTCTGCTTGGGCGGGTGAGGGAAAGGGTCACCGCCCGTGCTCTCTCGGATTCGGATATAGAGGAGTTCTTCTCCGAGACGGAGAATGGAATGCTCGAGGCGAATGTCGCGATGGAGGTTGTGGACTTCCTGAAGCAGAGGTTGAAGGAGAACCTTGCCCAGAAGCAGGCGAAAAGGTTAGGGGTAAAGGATTTGGTCAAGGAGGCGTTTGAGGACAGCCTCTATGATGTTGTTAACCAAGGCGCTGTTAATATAGAAGATATAATAAAGAAGTCCCGCTCGGAGGGGAGGCCTGCATGCATGATTTTTTTGGGCTTTAACGGCTCCGGAAAAACCACTTCAATCGCTAAGTTGGCTCACTACCTCAAATCCAGGGGTTTCACCCCTGTTATAGCCGCAGCTGACACATTCCGCGCAGCCTCCATAGAGCAGCTCGAGGTGCACGGGGAGAAGCTCGGGGTGAAGGTTATCAAGCACCAGTATGGGGCTGATTCCGCTGCAGTGGTTTTTGATGCTGTTAAGTTCGCAAAAACCAAGGGATATGACATAGTCCTTGCTGACACAGCAGGCCGCTCGCACACGGACAAGAACCTGATGGACGAGCTTGCAAAAGTCGTGAGGGTTAACAAGCCTGACCTCAGGGTTCTGGTTGTGGACTCCCTCACAGGGAATGACGCGGTGGAGCAGGCAAAAACCTTTGACAAAGCGGCTGGGGTGGACGCGATAGTTCTTACAAAAATAGACGTGAACAAGAAGGGAGGAGCTATCCTCTCGGTCTCTTACGCAATAAAGAAGCCCATACTTTTCCTCGGGACAGGACAGGATTACAAAAGCATAGAGATGTTCGAGCCCAGGAAGTTCGTGAAAGAACTCCTGGAGTGAAGGCGTCAAGAGACGCCTTCTTTCTAAGTGTCCTCGAATAATATAAGAGCGGCCCATGTAAATATATTATATGGATTTCTTGACTGACGGCTTGAGGCAATGGGATAAGGCCGTCCATCTGAGAATGATCCTTGTTGCTGCCTGCCTTTTTCTTTGTCTTGTCTGGGGTTTTTTTAACGGGAGTGTCCTTGCCCAGACCTGCCCTGACACAAACCCCGAGGCGGACTCCCAGCTGGGATGCCCTAATCCGTTTTATGCAACAGTTTCAAAGCCCGTTGTCGGCCGCGGCCTCATAGAATTCAACATAACAGTAAAGAACAGAAATATCATTTTCCCTCCGAACTGCAATCCCGGGGACCAGTTCTGTTACGATAATCTTAATTATCAGGGATTTCCGATGTGCGAAAGCTGGTCAGGCAAGTTTACGGATGTGAAGGTTGAGCTTTTTTCATGCTATCCTGACTGTGACCTTCAGGGATGCCCTGGCTGTGATTTTAACATTACCATAACACCTTCAAAAGCCCAGAATATAGAAAACGAAAAATTCCAGAACTATACAGTAAAGATTAACACATACAACACAATGGGGGAATATGATTTCACGTTCAGCGCTTTTCTCTCTTCTGTCAAGAAAAGGATATTCAGCTTTCACCTGAACATAAGCAGCCAGCCTCCGGGAACAGGAGGTGACAACGCCCTATGCCCTGTATGCGCCTCCCGAAAGTGCGACATTCAGAGACCTGCATGTGGGGACGCCTGCAAAGGTGCTGTCTACTGCTCCGGCCCTGAGTGTTTTTTCGATACCCCATTCTCGGAATCTGCTGAATCATGCTGTGGGGATGATACGGGAGAGATATTCAGGCAGTGCTTGAAAACGAAACAAATAGACTGGAACTGCCCTTTTCAGGCCGCATGCTGCGGGCAGGCGGAAGAATGCGTCTATTCCGGTAACTGTTATCAGGAAGGTATCCATATGCTAACAGCAGGCGAGGATGAATATGCATATTGTAAAACGGCAACATGGCATGACTGTGATGAGAGCCCTGATATATGCTCAGGTT
>JAPLVB010000032.1 GCA_026397335.1 Candidatus Aenigmatarchaeota archaeon | reverse complement strand
GTAAAAAGCTGCGAGCAAACTACCTAATCCTATTGCCGCGTATTTCCAGCTTTTCATGCACATAATTTGGGAAGAAAAAATATAAGGCTATGGCTTCATCCACTCTATCTCGTAATACTCGTGCCTGGAGTCAGGCAGCAGAATCTTGTTGAGAACGTAATATGTGATTGAGGTCTCCCTGTCTGTGATTGAGAGCAGAAGCTGGAGTCCAAGGGACTCTGCTTTCTTCAGGAGGGAGGCGAGCTCTACCCCTCCTATATGGTCGTCTTCTGAGAAGGCGGCAAGAAGGTAGCGGGATTTGTCCGCAGCTGGATCCTCCCTCACTAGGTTCTGGCCCTGCTTCTTCCTCCTGTATGCGAGGAAATGCGAGGCTGCGCCTAGCTCGGACATGTCTTTCTCCTTTAAGTCAGGAACAGAAAGCAGGAAGGTCTTCTTCACGCTGTGCGCTACCCGGACAGCGCGCGCCCATTCCGAGACAAGGAGCTTCTGCTCCTTCGGGAAAACATGCAGGACGTGCCTGGAGTGAATCCATTCTCTGTCTTCTCCCTCCTGCCTTCCAGGAGAAAGGGCTGGGGAAGCTCCCGGGAAATAAATCCTGAAGTGCGAGCCGAACTTGAAGCCGGTCTTTACCACATAGCCCTTTAGCCTCCAGTCCTCGTACACCTCATAAAGCCGCTTCGCGTATTCGCGCTTCTTTGAGACCTGCGCTAGTATCTGGTCTCCTGTGACAGGCTTTCCTGTCGGGGATTCTATCACCTTAAGGGAAAAATGCCTTGAAAGGAATATGGTCTCCATGAAATCCATGCGGAGGAGATTTCCGCGCTCCTGCCTGTAAACCCCGAGCTGGCCGAACCAGTGCGTGTTGAAAAGGTGCTGCCCAACCTTTTCATCATCAAGGACGGAGAAAAGCGATTCAGGATACCAGTACGCCTGGCTCGAAAGAGACTCCTGTTTTATGCTTCTTGAGGGGTAGCGCTTCTCTCCCTTGGGCTTTTTCCCTTCGTGCTTCGGGAGCTTTACTTCACTGAATTTCTTCAGGATTAAGCCGCGGTCCCTCCAGTCCCTGTAGGCGTTATAATCAATCATGAGGCGGGGATTCTTCCCTATGTAATATGAGGCTATCTCGTTAAATCCGGCTGTCTGCTCATGTATGTAGCATGTCCCGTTAAGGAAGGTTATCACGTAAAGCGCCTCTTCCGGGTTCAGGAATACCTTCCCGTCCTTCTCCTGGCCGAAGAAGTTCTTCTTCAGCTTATCCACACCATCCTCCTCCTCGCACCATATCCCGGTTTTGGGTTCCCACTTGAGGATTATCATACTATCTAATACCCACTTTGATTAAAATAAGGAAAGGGTTAAAAAGTTTGGATTTAATGGTTTTTTATGAACAAGATACTCTATGCGGAAGATCACCCAGGTATAAGGAAATCAACGGAAAGGTTTTTGCAGTTATTCGGATACACTTTGGAAAATGATTACCGTTTGATTATATGCGAGAACGGGCAAAATGCCGAGCAGTCCTATTTCTCGGAAAAGCCGCTTGATGTCGCTATTCTGGACAACACCATGCCACCCGGGAAAACAGGAAGGGAGCTTGCAAAAATTATGAAGCAGGATGATCCTGGGATAAGAATTTTCATAGCTTCAGGTGATAAAATCCCGGAAAGCGAGGAATATTGCTTTCTGGAAAAGCCGTTCGACCTCTATGAACTGGACCGTATGCTCAAAGGGATTTTTGAAAAGAAAATGGTATTGTAACTTGAAGATTCTACCTAGAAAGGCTTCTGAGATTTCTATTTTTAAGATGCCTGTGGCGGGATTTTCGTTGGAAGGTGGATTTGCGATAGAAGGCGTCCCTGACGCCTTCACTCTTCGCTCCACCTTCATTATCACTTCGAACCCACGACCTCCAGATAACTCATCACTGCAGATTTCTCTGCTCATCACTCATAATAAAATCCCTTTCGATTGAGCGAAAGAAGGTGTCCGCAGACACCTTCCAGCCAACGACAGGTCTTTTAGAACCCCAAAGAACACTTTAGGGGATTATGAGTCTGGCGCTCTAACCAGCTGAGCCACACAGGCAATATAAAAAGAATGGGAGTTAGAATTTATATTGATAGCCCCGAGCGGATTCGAACCGCTGTCGCAAGCTCTCTCCATCCCTTACATTTTCCCACAGCGTGATTGCTGGTAAAGGTTTTTGGGATATCAACCCTTTTTTGAAAAAGGGCTGACTCCAGAGGCTCGCATGCTTGACCACTACACCACGGGGCTGCAGATAGTTAATATAACTTCCCGTTCCCTTTTATAAAACTTAGTTTCAAAGCTTAAAGCGATTTTTC
>JAPLVB010000028.1 GCA_026397335.1 Candidatus Aenigmatarchaeota archaeon | reverse complement strand
GCGTCCGGGAATTTCTTGCTCTTTATTATGTCCTTCACTGTCATCATTCCCCTGAGCTTTCCCGAGCCATCCACAATCAGCAGCTTCTCTATCTTGTGCCTGTCCAGAAGTTCAATCGCCTCTTCCACAGATGTTTTCTCTGCAGCTGTCTCGAGCTTCTTTGTCTTCACATCCCTGACAAGCATTCCCATGTTCGTCTTGAACATGAGATCCCTGTGGGTTATTATCCCGACAGCCCTGTCTCCCTCTGTCACAGGAAGGCCTGAGACGTTGTTCTTATCCATGATATCGCTGGCCTTGCCTATGGTATCTTCAGGGGAGATAGCAATAGGATTCTCTATTATCCAGCTCTCGGACTTCTTGACTTTCCTCACCTCATCAGCCTGCTTCTCGGGCGCAAGGTTCCTGTGTATTATTCCCAGGCCTCCGTTCCTGGCCATGGCTAACTTGGATGGCACGAGAAGCACATCATCAAAAGTAAGCGCGATTTTCCGCGACACTCGATTGAAGTCGCCTGCGCGGCGACTTCTCTCTTCAGTTCTTTTCTCTAACATATATAGTATATTAGGGAAGGATTTAAATTTCTAACTTGCTTCCTCACTCAAAAAATATTTCTTTTTTGCATTCTGCTCTGCAAGCTTATTCAGTTCCTCGAAAGTCCCGGCTCCTGTTATCATGCTTCTTTCGTGTCTTACAAGGGCTTTCCATCTGGGATCCCTGTAGAAATCACTGCCCTTCAGGTAGTTTTCCAGGCCTGGCACCAGTCTCTTCCCGTTTCCATTGCCCATTATCATCCACCCTTCCGTTAGCTACCACTTAATGTCTCCCATATAGCCCGCTCTTCCTAGAATTTCCGAGACAGTTTCCCTTTGTTCTTCCGGAACAAAGTCCTCAATTTCCACAACTCTGAAACCATCTTCCTTGGGCAAATCACGAACATATGGGAAACAAACAGTTTTGCACGTCTTATCGAATTCGACTTGATATGCAATCACAGGATTGTAAGGTGTGTCTAGGACGTTTATATTATGCTTTTTAATCCCATTGTTTTCACCGAAGCTTTTTCCAAAGATAAATTTTCCCATTTTATCACCTTCCTTTGCTTGTTAAAGCTGTGGCTCACCCCAGAAAATTTCACAAATTTATGCAGAAAAAGGGTGAGCAGGAAAGCCAATGCTGAATTAATTGCCAAAATAATACCCGTAATATCTGGCAATGCTTTCCATGCAAGATTATTGGGCAGAAAGGTATTTAAAGGTTCAAATATTTGACAAGTTCCTCAAATCCTAGCTTATATGCGCAAACAATGCCAACGTTATAAGCGCCTAAAATGCTATAATCAATAATTTCTGATAATTTGTTTGCTTCTTTTAAATCAGTCCTTTTGAAATGAGTTATTATACCATAGAATGGGAGAGGTGCAAAATCTGCAAGACTCCAATTGCTTTCATATTTACCCATTTTCACTTTCATAAACTTAAAATTAAACAGAACTAATTTAAGCTTTAGGGAAATCCCCCAGGGTTTTCTGCTTTTTCGCCTTCTTTTCGCCAAGCCTGGAGAGGTTCGAAACGCGGATACCGATTCTCCTGAGCATCTTGCCAGGATTCTCCTGTAAAAACTTCTCCAGCAGCTCCTTCGCGATGTCCAGATTCTTGGAAAGGCTTGAAGACTCGATTGTGGTGTGGCTCCTTGTCTGCATCTGGAGGTGAGTGTCTATTGTTATTATTGAGACTGTCTTGTAGGCTACTCCCTCTTCCCTCAGATTTTCATCCACATCCTTTGCAAGCTCCTGAATCTTCCCGAATATCTCCTTCGAACTGTTCGAGTCCTTTTTGAGAGTGGCCATCCTTGAGATCTGCTGGGCCTCCCTCTCCTCCACAGGAGAGTCATCTCTCCCTTGCGCGGTTTCCTGGAGCATGCGGCCGCGTTTGGTTCCGAATCTCTCCTCAAGGATTTCCATGTCATGCTCAGCCAGCTCTTTTGCAGTCTTTATACCCAGGGATTCAAGCTCCTCTACGGTTTTGGGCCCTATCCCGAAAAGCTTGGAAACAGGAAGCTTCTCGAAGAATCTCTTCACTTCCGAATCCTTCACGAGCGTGAGACCGTCAGGCTTCTTTGCTTTGGAGGCCATCTTTGCCACGAGCTTGTTGGGACCTATGCCTACGGAACAGGTAAGGTGCTCTTTCCTGCGGATTTCATTCTTGAGGGATTCTGCTAGCTTAAGGGCTTTTTCCCAGGAGCCGCGGGAGCGCTTGCTAACGTCCAGATACGCCTCGTCCACGCTCACCTGCTCAAATGAGTCCGCTTCGCTCCTGAGAATGTCCATTATCCTGTCAGAAACCGAGCTGTAGTACTCCCTGTCGCTGGGAAGGAAGACCACGTCCTTTCCTTTCGCGAGGCTTTTTGCAACCATTATTGGCATGCCTGAATGTATCCCCAGTTCACGCGCCTTATAGTTTGCCGCGCTCACTGCCCCGCTGTCTTTCGTGCGACCGGAGAACATGCACGTGACTATGGCTTTCCCCTTTATCTCCGGATTGCGGAGCTCTTCCACCGAGGCGTAGAAGGAGTCCATGTCCACGTGCAGGATTATTCGGGTCATGAGAATAGTTGAAGAGGATATTAAAATCAGTATCCTTAAAATACTATGCATCTGCGGGCTAAAGTCCTCAGAATTCTTGTTCCAAACGTTCTTAAATCCGCCGCAGCGGGAACTGATTCTAAATGGTCCGGTTTGTCCGCTTCCGCCTGTTCACAAGGAACTTGAACATCTCCAGGAACATTATGCTTGAGACAGCAGCAATCAGAGAGACCGGAAGTATCAAGGTGACAGGAGCTTCAAACCGGAAAAGGCCTGTCAGGAAGGGTATCAGGAATATCAGCGCCAGGAAGAGAAGCGTGGCTCCCACTATCCACCAGAGAGTAGTGTTCTTTGACTTGAGCATCTTCCATGCTGAATGATTGAGGGAGCGGTTGGTAAATATCAGCCCGATGTTCGTGATAACGAGTGTGATAAATGCAAGGCCGCGGGATTCGGCTTCACCATGACCGCGGTAAAGGGCCACAACGAAGACAGTCATGACTGCTGCCAGCACAACTGCCCCCTGGAAAACGCTGGCCAATATGCGGTCTCTTCCAAAAAGCGGCTCCTTTATGCTTGCCGGAGGTCTTTTCATGATATTATCCTCTTCCGGCTCATTCTCGAAAGCCACAGAGCATGCGGGGTCTATTATGAGCTCCAGGAATGCTATGTGCACAGGAAGCAGGACCAAAGGCATGTTGAAAATTACGGGAAGCAGGGACATGCCTGCTATGGGGACGTGAACAGCCAGAATGTAGGACATGGCTTTTTTCAGGTTGTCTGATATTCGCCTGCCCAGCTTTATGGCCTGTACAATTGAGGAGAAATCATCATCAAGAAGCACAAGCGCCGAGGCTTCCCTGGCCACATCTGTTCCCCTCCCTCCCATTGCGATTCCTATGTGGGCTGATTTCAGGGCAGGGGCGTCATTCACCCCGTCGCCTGTCATTACAACTATCTCCCCGTTCGATTTCAGCGCTTCCACTATCCTCAGCTTCTGCTCAGGCACCACGCGGGCGAATATGGTTGCTGTTTTTATGCGCTCCTTCAGTTCGGAGTCATCCATCCTGTCAAGCTCAGGTCCAACGATAATCTGGCCAGACGGCCGCAGGCCAATCTCCCCTGCTATGCTCTGCGCTGTGCTGGGATAGTCGCCTGTTATCATCACTATCCTTATTCCTGCGCTGTAGCATTCAGCAACAGATTCTGCAACGTTCGGCCTCACAGGATCCTCAAATCCCATAAGGCCGATAAACTGGAACTGGAAATCATGCTGTCCAGGAGGCAGGCCTGTTTGACGGAAGTGTGCCTTGGCAATGCCTATCACCCTCATGCCATCTTTCGCCATAATCTCAATGTGATTTTCAAGCTCGAGCAGCTGATTTTTGTCCATGTGGCAGAGGTCTGCTATGGCCTCAGGCGCGCCTTTTGCAGCTATCACGTAGTCGTTTCCTTCTGGAGATTTCCAGACATGAGAGAGAGCGAGAAGCTGCTTGGACAGTGGATATTCCTTTACCAGAAGCCAGTTCTTATGTATGTGCTCTGTATTTGAAAGCTCTTTATGGCCAAGCTCTTTGATGGCCTTTTCCATAGGGTCGAACGGGTCCTTTTGGCTTGCGAGAATCCCGAACTCTACCAGCTGGTGGAAGCTCTCGGGAAGAATATCCTTTTTCGTGTAGTCTATGTCATGGAATTTCCCTGAAGCAAAAATCTTCTTTACAGTCATGCGGTTGAGCGTGAGGGTCCCGGTCTTGTCCACGCACAGGACAGTGGCCGAGCCAAGGGTCTGGATTGCCTGGCTCCTTCGCGTGAGTACGTTCTTCTGGGATATCCTCCAGGCCCCCAGAGCAAGGAAGATTGTGAGCACGACAGGGAACTCCTCAGGAAGCATTGCCATGGAAAGCGTTATCCCCGCAAGGAAGGCATTCAGCCAGTTCCCCCTTGTGAGGCCGAACACCACAACAACAACCGCGCTCAGGATAAGGCTTATGACTGCAAGGTCCCGGACAAGCTTTCCTGTCTGCTTTTTCAGCGGGGATTCTTCGATTTCAAGCCTTTGAAGGGCCTTCCCTATCCTGCCCATTTCCGTGCTAACACCAATTGACTGCACGGAAGCTGTTCCATATCCCTGAACAACCAGCGTGCCTGAATATACAAATGGTATATCATCTCCTCCGGGACGCGCGGTTTGCGCTTTCCCATCACTCTCGCTCTTCCTTACGGGAACTGATTCTCCTGTCAGGAGGGACTCATCAACAAGAAGATTTGTGCATGAGAGCACAACCGCATCCGCGGGCACGCGGTCCCCTTCCCTCAGGATTATTATATCCCCTCTCACGACCTCGCGGCCAGCAATCCTTTTTTGCTTCCCTTCCCTTATCACCAGCGCCCTGGGGCTGGACATATCCCGAAGCGCCTCCAGCGTTCTCTCTGTCTTGCGCTCCTGGTAGAAGGTTATCCCAAGGACAACGAAAACAAAGGCCAGGAGTATAAGCGCCTCTTCCAGGTCTCCGAGCAGAAGATAGATTATGCCGCCTGCTATCAGAAGAAGGAACATCGGCTCCCTGACAATGCTGAAGGCGATTGATAAGATGTTGCGCTTTTTTGCGTAAGGCAGTTCGTTATATCCATCCTGCTTCAGCCTCCTGGCAGCTTCCTCTTCAGAAAGGCCGGTAAAACTTTCTATCTCTTTCATATGCTTTCGCTCTTCTCAAAGAAATATGTCCCAAGGAAAATCATGAGGCTGGAAATCCCGAGAAGGACAGCAAAATCAATCCAAAGCGGGAAGAAGGAAAACCCTATTAATGCGCCTCTCATTCCGTCAACCCCATAAGTTAGCGGATCTGCATAAGATATTGCCTGAACAGGACCGGGCAGGTTCTGGAGAGGGAAAAGCGCTCCTGATAGGAAGAACAGAGGGAATATAAGGAAGTTCACAATAAGGTTGAATCCCTGCGGGTCCTTCATTTTTGAGGCGAATATAAGTCCTATCCCGATGAAGGCAGTGGCTGTAAGAATCATGAATACTATGGCTAGCAGAAGCTCGAGCAGTCCGGCTATCCTTAACTGGAAAATCAGGGAGATTGCAAGTATGAGCAGGGCCTGTATCAGTCCGGTTGTGATTGCTCCTGCTGTCCTGCCCAGAACTATGGAAACTCTGCTGACAGGAGCCACCATTATCTCCTTGAGGAAGCCGAACTGCCTGTCCAGAAGAACTGTTAGGCCTGCGAAAGTCGAAGAGAAAAGCAGGCCCATGCCTATTATGCCTGGAATAAGGAACTGCATGTAATTCACGCCATTCGAAGCTCCAGGGATTGGAAGGCTTCCGAATCCGAAGCTGAAGAAGGTCAGGAATAGCAAGGGGGTCACTAGAGACCCAACTATCCTTGACTTGCTTCTGACGAATTTCTTCATTTCCCTGAGCCACAGCACGTAAATTGTTGCAAAGTTAACGGTTTTCATATTTCACCAATCGTCTGTGTAACTCCTTTTCTTTTGGATAATACCTACACTTTTCTTTTTGGAAAAGAAAAGGGTTGGTTAACGCATCCTCATCCTCATGAACCTTGCCCTGTCGCTGCCCTCACCCTCCTGGTCCCTTATGGTCTTTCCTGTGTAGTGGATGAACACGTCTTCAAGGCTGGGCTCGTGCAGGTTTACGGAAGTTACCTTTATGCCCGCCTTCTCGGCTGCCACTATAAGCTCCGGTATCCTTTTTTCCCCGTGCTCCATGGTGAGGCAAGCACTTCCGTCATAGTTCTTTACGGATTTCACCCATTTCACTTTTTTGAACATGTTTACAAGCTTCGGAATCTCTTGGCTTTCCAGGCATACCACGTCTCCTCCGAGCGAGTGTTTGAGCTTCTCAGGAGTATCCATGGCTATTATTTTTCCATGGTCTATTATCGCGACCCTGTCACACAGGTAGTCTGCCTCCTCCATGTAGTGTGTAGTAAGGATAATCGCAACATTCCCTTCGCTCTTGAGCTTCTTTATGTAGTCCCAGATATGCCTTCTTGTCTGGGCGTCCAGTCCCAGTGTAGGCTCATCAAGGAAAAGCACCTTCGGCTTATGGATAAGCCCCCTTGCAATCTCCAGCCTCCTCTTCATCCCGCCTGAATACTTCTCCACAAGCACCTTCTGCTTGTCTTCAAGCTCCACAAGCCTGAGAACTTCCTTTATCCTCTCCTCTCTCACCTTCTTGGGAACCCCGTACATTATTCCGTGAAATTCAAGATTCTCCCTGCCCGTAAGATTTGAGTCTAGTGCCGGGTCTTGGAACACAACACCTATGCTATGCCTCACGTCGCCTCTGGATTTTGAGACGTCAAAACCCGCAACCTCTGCAGTTCCCGAGCTCACGTTCAGGAGAGTAGAGAGCATGTTTATGGTGGTGGTCTTTCCTGCTCCGTTAGGCCCCAGCAGGCCGAAAAGCTCGCCAGGCTTCACGGAGAAGGATATTGCGTCCACTGCCGTGAACTTCCCGAACTTCTTGGTCAAGTTCTCCACTTTTATCGCGTCTTTTGCGTCCATAAAATCACGCTCAGGTCAGATAGAAAATGATATATCACTAATGATATA
>JAPLVB010000040.1 GCA_026397335.1 Candidatus Aenigmatarchaeota archaeon | reverse complement strand
TTTACACTTCCAGCTTCAGTCCATGTGCCTTTTTCCTGAACACAACAAAGAAATATATCAAGGCACCTATCGTGTTCAGAAAAATTATTCTTTTCCAGTTAGCTCTTAATTTTGCTAACTATCGTCTCAAAATCTTCTTCTTCCACGCTCTCTTTTTCCTCATCTAGGATTAGAATTTCCTCGGGGGTGAGAGGGCTGCTTCTGCCAGGTATATCCTCATCCCACAGTATCATTTTATCACTTCCTTTCCCTTTCCTGTTTCCACATCTCCACAAGAGCTGTGTACCTGATTTCCTCCTTCCAAAGGGCGATTTTCATCTCTATTTCCGCGTATTCATGCGGGCAGGCCTCTCGGAGCAGCATCTTCCCGTTAAGGAATATAATGTCTATCATGCCATCGCATCCCAGGTCTATCGCGGTGGATGACTTGTCCCAAATCCTTAGATAGATGTGGTCCCTTAGGCCGTCATGCACGAGTTTTATGTCCCCCTTCTCTATGGTCAGACTCCACCTGTCAAATGTGCACCTGACACCCGGAATCCCGGAAAACAATTCCAGGCCGTGCACACTGGCAGCAAGCAAAACAAAGATTATTAAAAGCGGAATCCCGAGTTTTTTCATCTTCTTTTCCTCCCTTCTTTTTCTGAGAACAAGCTGGGCCCTCAGGGAAAGGAGAGGGCCTGACAGGTGTTATTTATGAGGTTCAACAGGTGGATTGTACATCATATCAAGGACCTTCATCCAGTATTTTATCCTTTCCTTTTCCTTTTCATACTCGATTTGTCTTCTGTCCAAATGCTGTATTTTGACATTCTCTATCGGAAGGTTCCAAAGTGTTTTGCATATGTAGTTTAGCACTTCCTTCTCTACATCCCTCCAGGAAAAGGCTACGCCCTTTTCAACTTGGACCGCATATGCTTTTATAATCCCTACTGAGGCGGATGCCACTCCCTCTATACCCTCTAAGTCTTCCTTCTTCAGGGGCTTGAGATTTTTGGTGGTAAGGTGGTAAACCCGCACTTCGGGGTTGGAAACTTTTTCCACGACGATCTTTCTTATTTCTACTTTAGCGATTGCTGTTGCCTCGCTGGATGCTGAGGCGTCCTTCTTGCTTTCCCGTGCACTTGTAGTGGATGAAACTTTAGAGGGGCAAAGTCTTACGTTTTCAAATGTCAGGGTGTAGGTCACATTATCTCGCTTTTCTTCATATTTGCCGGAAAGCATTTTGCATCCTTCTTTCTCCACCAGAGTGACTTTGTTTGCGGGAACAATAAAACTCGTAAAATCCGGGCCACATAACAATACCTTAACTTCATTATCTAGCACGATATTTGCAATTTGACCCCCCTCTACTCCGCGGGCGCGCCCACCTCCCAAATCTTCATGCTTTGCAACTGTAATAACAACCATCTGTTTGCTCTCGTAAACTGCTCCGGCGCTAACAGGCACATAAATGCCCACAAAAACAACTGCCAATAAGATTGTAATTGTCAATATCTTCTTCATCTGTTTTCTCCTTTCCTTTTGTATTTGCTAATTTCAATTTCATAGTCTATTAGGAATCAGCCACTCCTCCCTCTTGACCTTATTCCCTTCCGGAAGGCCTCCTTCCTTATTCTTCTCCTAAGGAGAACCTCTTCCTTCCTGAACCACCTCGCGGCGGGAATGCCTGCGATGCCAAGAATGTGCCAGCAGATAAACAAGAGCCATCCGAGCAGTGCCCTAAACGGGTGGTGCCTTAGTGCGCATGTCAAATGGTCTGCGCCTATTGGGAGCTTGAGCGGCTTCCCGCATGTGTTGCATTTTCTTGACATGGGGCCACTTCCTTTCTTTGTCTGAGAACAAGCTGGGCCCTCAGGGAAAGGAGAGGGCCTTTAGAGTTTTTACTAATGGAGGCCACCGACTAGTCTAATTCCGTTTGCACCTCCTCCACAATCGCCATTAACATATATACCCTGTCCAAAACAATTGAATTTTTTCTCCACCTGGGGAGAGTACCCACTCTGTGTTGCCCAAGAAGATGGGTTTGGGTGTGGTTGGGTGCCTCCATACAAAAGTTTGGCAAGAGGATGGTTTCTAGGCACAAAAATGGCAATAAGCTTCCAATTTTTATCTTCTACACCTTTACATGTCTCCTGGGGGGACTGCGCAACCAATTTATTTTCAACCTCTTTTCCTAGGCTGCCTAATGAATGCTCATGAAAATAAAAGACTAAGTAACCAGCTACAACTGCTGGTAAAACTGCCAATACGATTGAAATTATGAAAATCTTCTTCATCTTTCTTCTCCTTTCTTTTTAGAATTTGATGGGGTTGGGTTGTCTTTGGTTGACCAATTACGGTTTAATTAGTAACATCTTCCAAATCCTTGTGATACTTCAGGATTAGCTGGTAAAACTTATCTACTATCCTTTTTGACCTCTGGTTCAGTCTAACCGGTGTTACAGGTATGCAAAGAAAACCAATGAGAACTGAACAAATATGGTTTTTGCCTTTATCATCAGTAAAGTGGTACGTATTGCCGTTGGTCATCGTAATTTTAAAAGCAGCTATCCCGTCCTCTATGTTTTCATAAACAGCGTCAATTCTTTGAGAGCCATCATCACATTTAATATTTTCAGCAAATTCTCTTTTAAAATTAAATTGCAGCAATAGAGAATTTAGGTCATTCTCAAGATCCTGAATGGTTAAAATATTTCCACGCTCATCCTTGCCTGTTCTATATGTATACAAGTACATTTTCTTTCCTCCTTTCTTTGAGAAATTGTTAAGATCCTTCCTTTTGTGGTTCGGGTGCAGGTCCTATTTTTATGGTTCCAAATACAAAACTACCTTCCGATATGTATCCTTTTTCCGCTTTTGATATTGTCGCAAGCCCCCATGCATATTTTCCTTCCTTTATAGGATGAGGAAGGGATAGAATGGCTATCCAGGTAAGCATAACCCAAAACGCCAACAAAATTATAAAAATATCAAATAACACAATAGCTTTTTTCATTTTCTTTCCTCCTTTCTTTTTGTTTTGGTTAAATTGGTTATCTGTTACGCAAGACGTCTATTTTTAACAAAAGACATCACTATTTAGTAACAAAAGACTACGAAAGACAGTCTTGCGTTAGCCTCAGAAGTAGCTGAAAACCCTGCCAAAGACGCCCTCAATTGGAAGTTGCGAAGCAACTTCTTTCCGTTTTCAGGCCCTTTTGGGCAGGTTCAAACTTGGAAGGTGGTTTTGCCGCCTTCTTTCGTTTGTCGGCCTGTATGCTTTCAGGAAAATTCCAATCGGAAATTTCCTGTTGAATTGAATTAACTTTTGTTAACCCAATCTGCTCTTTGTGTCTTTTTTGTGATTTTCCTTTTTGTGTATTTTATGAAAATGATAAACTGCATCGCAGCGAGTTTACCACTGAATGTCCTTTAAATGAATTCAATCTGTTCGAGTTCACCTGTGTCTTCGAATTCCTGGACTGTGGATGCGAATATCGTGATCCCCTTGCTGAACTCTGCGGAGGTTTTTGCTGCCTTCTGTATCACAAGGTTCTTGACTGTCTCGGATGAGCACAGGAAACAGAAGTCTCCTATGGATTTGAGGACTTCTTTCCTGTCCAGGCTGGTCTCGAGGGATATCCTGAGTGTCCTTTCTGCCTTCTTGATTGTGAGTATGGAACCCTGGACTGAGCATCTCCATCCTCCCATTGTAAGGGACTTGACTATGTTGTCTATGTCTATGCTTTCGTTTTTGGCGGGCTTCCCGAATGCCTTCTCGAAAACCTTCTCCCCGGATCCTGTCAGGAAGTAGTAGTTCATCCTGTTCTTCCTGATTTTGGCGACTTTCATCCCGACAATCCCTGATTCCATGAGCCTGCTCACCTTTTTCTTGAACATGGTTCCGGAAACGTTAAGGATCCTGTAAATCCTGGAAGCGAATGCGGCCTGGCCGCTTCCCAGTATCTTTATGATCTCCCATTCGCTGTTCTGGATGGTGTTCATGATTTTGTCAAGATTCTGGGCTTGGGTTACGGGCTCCTCTTTTGGCAGAGAGGGCATGGATTTTTGAATGAAGCTGTTTCTGCTTTTCATGTGCTCGATTACATTTTCATCAGTCACGCTGCCTTTCATGAGCTTTACCTCATTGAAGCTGACTGTGAAGGGATTGGGGAATGCAGAGTTCCTGCAGAGCATTAACCCATGCCCAACAGGAAGCTTCCTTAAATACACACCCTGCTCCTCATAATTCAGGCCGAGCATGCTGCTCGCGTCATGCACGTCTGAGGAGTATTGGGTGTCAAGGCCGAGATTCATGTAAATATGGGTTGAGGTGTTTCCCAGGGCTGGATATGAAACTAACGAAGGGTGCTGGTCTATGTAAACCATCCCCAGGCCAAGCTCCCTGATCTCCCTGAAAATCAGGTCAATCACAGTCTCGGAACCCAGCTTCTTTGCCTTTTCCCTGTTAAGCACATGGTGAGCTTCCTCCAAAATAATAACTCCTTTCAGGACCTCCCTGCTTCCTGAAACAAGCATCCAGTCCCTTATCCACTGGAGGATTATCTCTATGAAGAAGGACTTGTCGCTGTTGTCAAGCGCGTCAAGCTCCAGAATGGTTATCTTCCCGGGCTCGGAGAAAAAATCAGAAGGACTTATGCACTTTTCAGAGTCAAAAACCTCTCCCACCTCCTTGAAGCAAAGGGATTCCAGGGGACGCTGAGCGGTTGCGAGCCAGTTCCTCTCCCTTGGAGGCATGTTGGCTGAGCCGTATCTGTCCAGCCAGTCCTTTATGTCAAAAAGTTTTGGATTCTCCTTGGCTTTGAAGGCGCTGTCTAATGCTTTTAGAATCACATGCCTCCCTCCCCCAAGCAGCCAGTATGCATGATCAAATACTGAGGAGAACTCTTTCATCCACTGGGAAAGCAGAATCCCCTCAGGAGGTTTCAGCGGGTTGAACTTGAATGGGGAGGTATTTTTCCCCACTGTATAAATGTTAATCCTGCTCTCCAGTTCTGTGGCAAGCAGGTCCCTGTAGTTCTTTTTGGAGAAGTCAAACACGAGAACAGGAACGCCTTTCTCTGAAAGCTGCCTTATCAGGCAGTATGATATGTTTGTTTTGCCGTACCCTGATGAGCCGAAAATCCCCATGTGCATGAGGAATGACTGCTTATTCATGTTCAGGGGGTAGAGGTTCTTTTTTCCGTAAATCACATTCCCTATGAAAACGTCTCCGTCCGCTGCGATTTCTTTGGAGGGCGGTTCCATGAGAAGGGAATCCCTCAGCTCCTCTTTCGTGAGGACAGCCGCCTTGACAACATCAAGAAGCTCGAATATCCTCTTCCTCACTTCCTCGTCTCCAAGAAGATATGCCTTTGAAAGCTTTGATGCAGTTTCCTTTCCCAGGACAGGCACCAGCCTGTTTATCTCCTCTGAAACCAGCCTCTCGTCCCTGTCTATCATAGTTTACCTTCCGATTTTCGAATGACGGCTTAAGCCAATCAACGCAAGCCGTCCATCTCAATTCCTTTGAATATCCCCACGATTTTGGATTCTGTCTGGTACTGCTCAAGCAGCTCCCTCAGCTCTGTCCTGAGCTCAAGAATATCTTTCCAGAAACGGACTTTCTCAGCCCTCATCTCCTTCCTGAGCATGGAGATGTCCATCCTGAAGTTGCGCTTGTCATCAATGTCAACCAGGCGCCTCTCTATCTCTTCTTTCTCCTTTATGTCCACCTGTATGTCCGAGGTTATCTCCTTGTTTATGGTTTTCCTGAGATCCAGTGCGCTGTTGGTCTCTTCAATCCTTTGCTTGAGGAACTCTATCCTGTCAAAAAGGCTCCCTATGACATTCGGGGTTTCCCTCTCAAGGGCCTCTATCGGCTCCTCATCAAGGCCCCGCGTGGCCACTTTCGAGACCACCTTCTTCTCCTTTATCACCTCTTCCTTCACCACGTCACGCAGGATTCTTGTGTCTAAGAAATCGTCTTCATCTTTGATGTAGGTGTTTATCTCGTCTTCTGACTTGAAGTATTTGGGGTTTGAATTACTCCTCATAGTAACCACTGAATAATGGTAATAGCTTAATAGAAAGCTTTATAAATCTTTCGCCTGTCTTGGGTTGATTTTTTGACGAAAGACAACAAAAGTCATGCCATTAAATCATGCCAATTATTGCTGTTTTATTTTTATAAAACCCTCTGTTCAATAATCCACCATGGCAGGCAAAGATGGAAGTTCCGAGAACGTGAGAAGGAAGGTAGTAGCACCACCTTCAATCGAAAATCCTTCTCCGCCAGTTCATGCAGGGCGAAAGAAGCCCAAACGTCTGGCTGTGATAGACAGGGAATTGTGCAGCCCACAGGCTTGCGGATTCTACCTGTGCCGGAAGTCATGCCCCATAAACCGGTCAGGACAGGACTGCATAACAGTCTCTGAGCTGGATAAAAAACCCTTGATAAGCGAGGAGTTATGCATAGGATGCGGCATTTGCGTGAAAAAATGCCCGAAAAGCGCGATAGATGTGGTGAACCTTCCTGCAGAGCTGAATGAGATGCCAATACATAGGTACGGACAGAATCTCTTTAGCCTGTACAGGATTCCTGTCCCGAAAAAGAATTCAGTCATAGGGCTGATAGGCCCGAACGGAGTGGGGAAGTCCACTGTTTTGAATATACTTTCCGGAAATATCAAACCGAACACAGGCCTGCTTGGAAAAAAAGAGACTTCTTGGGAACAGATAATAGAGAGATTCAGGGGGACAGAACTGCAGGATTATCTGGAATCCCTTTCCCGGAAAAAAATCCGTTCCGCATACAAGCCGCAGAAGGTGGATTTAATCCCGAAAATGTGGAAGGGAAAGGTCTTCGAGATGCTCAAGAAAGTTGAAGGTGGAAAGGCGAAAGAAGGTGCCAAAGCACCTTCCATCGAAGGTTCCGCCTTCCGTCCAGAATCAGAGATTGTGAAAAACCTCAAAATGGAGGGCATGCTTGGAAAGGAGATAAAGGACCTGTCAGGAGGGGAGCTTCAGCTTCTTGCGATAGCTGCCACGATGCTCAAGGAGGCGGATTTCTACTTCTTTGATGAGCCTTCAAGCTATCTGGACGCGTACGAAAGACTGCTTGTGGCAAAGGAGATACGCAGGCTTTCTGAGAGGGCTGTGGTTATGGTTGTGGAGCATGACCTTGCGGTAGCGGACTATCTGGCGGATTACACGCACATACTTTATGGCAAGCCCGGTGTCTTCGGCGTCGTGTCAAAACCGTACGGGGTAAGGGTCGGGATAAACACATACCTTGAAGGATACATACAGGAGGAGAACGTGAGGTTCAGGCCCGAGCCCATAATATTCAGCAGGGTTGCCAAGACGTCTGAGAAGACAAAGCCGCTGCTTGAGTTCTCCGGATTTGAGAAAAGCTTCCGCGAGTTCTCCCTCAGCACAGAGCCAGGAACCCTGCACAAGGGGGAGGTTATCGGGGTTCTGGGCCCAAACAGCACTGGAAAGACCACGTTCATAAGAATGCTCACAGGAGAGCTCAAACCAGACAAGGGAGAACCGATTGAGGGAATGAAATTATCATATAAACCACAGAGATTAGTTTTGGACGGAGACACTCAAAACATGATTGTGGAAGAATTTATTAGAAAGAAAAGGGGAAAACTGGAGACTGAAGACAGGACCCTGCTCAGGAACTTGGGAGTGGAGAAGCTGTTCCTGCGCACCATGCATTCGCTTTCCGGCGGAGAATTACAGTCTGTTTTCATATCCACATGCCTTCTGCAAGAGGCGGAGATTCTTCTCTTTGATGAGCCTTCTGCGTTTCTGGACGTGGAGCAGAGGTTACGGGTCGCAAAACTCATAAGGCAGATTTCCGAAGGGAAGGAGATATCCTGTTTTGTTGTGGACCATGATTTGCAGTTCATGGATGCTGTTTCTGACAAGGTCATGGTTTTTGAGGGAATTCCTGGGAAGAATGGGCACGGTCTCAAGCCCTGCCCTCTTGAGGATGGAATGAACAGGCTGCTCAAGAGCCTGGGAGTCACCTATAGGAGGGACCCGCACACAGGCAGGCCAAGAGCAAACAAACCGGGATCGCAAAAGGATATCGAGCAAAAAGAGAGCGGGAGGTATTATTACTCGTGATGTTCTTTGTCTTCTTTTAATTTCAAGACCTTTACCGTCGGCTTCATGAACATGCCCGTGTATAGCAGGATTGCTATTATGAAAACCACGATAAGATAGGGCGTTCCCAAACCGGTTGCAGAAAGGACAAGCGTGATTGCGCCCGCGATTATTGCGAATATAAGGCATACCACTATGAACACGCCTTTTCCCGTAACCATCACACCGTCTAGGAGTATGATAAAACCGAAAAGGATAAGAATCGCCTGGATTGCAAGACCGAAGTTGTTCGCGAGGCCTCCAACAAAAAGGCTCCCTCCCAGAACTCCTTTGAGCAGGCTCTTCCAGTGGACAAGGGGTGGGTATGTTATTTCTCTGGCCATAAACTTCGCCTTATTCCGATTGAAGTCGGCGAAGCCGACTTCTTTCCAGCATGAGATCGAAGGTGGCTTATTGCCTGAAGGTGTCTCTTGGCACCTTCTCTCTACAGTTCCACCTTCCTTCTAACACTTCGATTGAAAGTGTCTCTTGACACTTTCTTTCTCACGTTCAGCCATAAGTTCCCGTTGCTGTGGGAACGCTCTCGGCTGTCTGGAGGTTGAAATGCTTCTTTATCTCCTCCCTGAAGTTGTAAACGTTGTTGCGGCATCTCTCTATCATCTTCCTCCTGACTCTGTGGTAGAAAAGGTAGGAGTATATGAGCCACAATGGCTTGAGCCAGAAACTCCAGCCCTCAAACTCGGTTTCCAGCTGCGCATTCATCTGAAGGGTGAAGTTGCCCTGGTTGCCTGCCTTTGATTTCTTGCCTATGACTTTCATGTGAACCCACATCATCGTGTGCTTGCTGAGGGATTTCTTCACCCACCATATGGAATAGAAGTTTATGTTCTCGCCTACAACGTCCCAGTTTATCCTTCCGTTGTTGGTTCCTGAAGCGCTGACATGGAAGAATGTCCTTATCCTGTTTGTGATGTGTTTGGCCACGCCCCACGGATTGTGCCCTGTATAAGTGAGCCAAACATATTTGTCAGGCACAAGGCAGTCATCAATTATCTTTATTTTTTCAGCCATCAAATATCACTCGGTTTTACTTGGAACGACTTTCCCTTAGTTTGAAGTTGCTTTGGCAACTTCTTTCCCTTAAATCAGCGGACCCCTTTCCCTGTGCTTTTCAAGCAGGGGCTGGCCGAGGTTTTTCGCATGCTCCACGAATTCATACGGAACCTTATGCGATGAAGGGCACTCGGGGGAAACATCCCACTCTGCATCCCTTCCCTGATGCGTAAGAGCCAGCGGGAATATCCTGCAGTTGAGGGGTTTGACTTCTTCTATTGAACACGCCCCGCCTTTTAGGAAGGGGCATATGTCTCCTTTTATAATGTAGTAATCCCTGCGCTTATTAAAAATCCTCCTCCGCTGGAGGAAACCCATTCTTGTTGCTTTGATTATGTTCTCCATTTCGTGGGGCAGAACAACAGGCATGGAGCAGCATCTCCTGTCACATCCCTCACAAAAATCCTTCGCGACTTCGTTCGTCTGTTCCGCCTTCACTCCGGGGTTTGGGTTTTCAGAATTCATAACTTCTCTCCATGATAGCTTCTGTGAACTGTTATCATTCGACCTAAGAGGATGCTGGGATATGCTCCTCTGGCTGGCTTTGCGCTGCGGATATCTCATGGAAAAATTCCTTCATCTTCCTCTCGAAGAGTACGACAGAATGCCTGCAGTCTTCAGCGTATTCTTCTCTCTTCATGTGATAGAAAACCCTGTGCCACAACGTCCTGATCATCTCGTAAAAGAGGGACCTCTGCCATACAGTGTCTTGGGGATATTCTGTCCTCAGAAGGCCTCTAACCCTTATCCTTGCGCTTCCGGCTTTGTCTGTTCCTTCTCCCGACAGACCAAAGCTTATGTAAAAGTAAGAGAATATGTCCATGTCCTTGTGCATCCACCATGTTACGCTGAATTTCTCTCCCTTCTCGGATTTCCCCCAGTTGTATTCGGTCTCCTGGATGTCCGCATCAGAGCAGCGGAATACGTTCTTCATCGTCTCATACATCCTCTTGTAAATCTTGGGTACGCCAGGCCCCACGAACTTCATCTCCACGCTTCCTGGCTCCTCCTCGAAGCAGTTGTCCTCCATCGTGAGCTTGGCTCTTGCAAAAACCATAACATTCCCTTATATTATATTGTGGCTGTCAGCATATATTTATTTCTCGCAGGACAAGTAGTTATTATGTTCGGATGGACTGGGATAATTGTGGGTATATTGCTGCTTCTGTTTGCAGCTTTCATGATTTTCTTCTTTCCTGCATCCAAGGAGCATCAGCCAGATCCGTATGGGTTCCATGGCGTTCTGTTGGGTTTCATTGCAGGAATCATAGGCATTGCGCTCATTTTTCTGCCGTAAGTTATTAATCAATCCTGACAATAATTAAATATGGAGGAAAAGTCATTTCTTGAGGACAAGCTTGCAGACCCGCAGGGCCTTGTCGTGGACGAACTGCAGAAATGGGTACTTGACAGGAATCCTGTAGGCTATGCTGTCATGGGCTGGCCGAGGGAGATGTTTATCGTTCTGGACTATACGGCGCTCAGGGGAAGCGCTTCCAATGTTTTCTGGACATTCACCCACAGGGTAGGAAAGATGAGGTATACAATCAGGAAGGTGGATGAATGGATGGAGATAAACCCGAATTATACAGAGCTTTACAACCAGATGATTGGCCAGAAGCAGAGGATAGAAGGCGCGATAAAATCCAGCCTGGCTTCTGTCGCGCAGGCTGTGGCTGACTATGAGCTGCTCAAGCATGATTCCAGAAGGTACAAGGAGATTCTGGACTACTTTGTAAAGGGAAAGAAAGACCAGCATGTCATGAGGTCGCTTTTCGTTGACAGGGTGGATGCGTTCACAGGAGAAGGGTATTCCCTGGTTACCATGGAAAAGAGGTGGCCTACCATAATAACGGATTTCATAAGGATGAAGGATGAGTGGGAGGATGTCAGCGAGATAAGGAAGGATCTGGATGTCTCGCAGGCAGAGGCCACTGTCCTCAAGACCAAGAACGAGCTTTACAAGGAGTGGAAAACGCTTTTCCTTCCCACGGTCAAGGAGCGTTACGCACGAATCCAGACCCTTGTCAAGGCCAGGAACAGGTCCATAGATGAATACAAGAACTGGCTCAAGCCATACCTTGCCAAATACAAGGCGATGAAGGAGGGAACAGAGCATAAAGACTGGTCTTATGTGAATAATGCATTCTCAACCCCGGGATTCGGAACAATGGATGCATGGACTTATGTCAGGGTATGGACGTGGAGGCCTTTCCAGCCTGTGGAGGCGGGGAAACCAGAAGCGATGTTAGAGAAAAAGGGCAAAGGTTTCATTGTTGACCCTTATGACGATTTTGTCAGGCACTGGAAGAAAAAGATAGAGAAGCATTATGGAGTAACCATCAGTGACAAGGATGTCAGGGATATACTGGCGGATGCTATTAATCCCAGGGAACATGAAATGGCGCATTATCCTCCAATGGAGGCGAATGCGCTATACTACCTGCTTTTTGACATGAAGATTATCCTGAGCACCATGAAAAGCCCGCCGCCCGAGGGAGCGGAGATGGACAACCTAATGTTCTATCCCATAAAAATCTGGCTGATGTCCCAGAACAGCCTGCTCATACACCTGCTCGAGCTCCATGCAAGGCAGAAATGGATGGATAGGTACATGGACGAGATAATAGGGGCGAGGAGTGTGGAGGAGGACATATACAAGAAGGTGGAGGAGGAATTCGAGGAGTTTGGGGGAAAGAGTGCCAAAAGGAAGAAAAATGAGAAAGAAAGCTCATCCTTCTGGGGAAGCCTGAAACCAAGGTACATAAGCAAGGATGGTGATTTCAGGCCCAATCTTGCCATGAGGTTTGTCAGGTTCTTCGTGAAGCCGGGCCCTTACGAGCCCGTGTTCTTCGAGCGGCTCAGTAAAATGTACTTCCGTGCGAGCGGCTTCTACTACAAGCAGATGGTTGATGTTGTGAAAAATGCCATGGGAATAGAATAGATTCTGGAATGACGGCTTTGTTAAGTTTAGTAAAGTCGTCTATCGAAATCATTTCTTTGTGAAACATTATTTATTCTGGAAACCAATTATAATTAGGTGCGCGCGTATTGAAGTTCCGACCTTAGAACGAAGGTGGCAAAGCCACCTTCAAACGAAAATGAACTTCTCCGTTGAGTCGCATGGTTAACAGATTGCATAGTTAAGTGTAATAAGGCGAAGTTTATGCCCTTCAAACTCGGTGTCACGAGCGGTCTTTATTATATTGCAAGAGGGGAGGAGCTCGCGACTGCTGTAAGGAAGCTCGGCTATGGCCTCACAAGGGGGACTTCTGCAATAGAGATTGCGTTAGATGTGCCCCACGAGATTACTGAGACAGACGGTGTGGAGCTGAGGCAGATAGCCAGGAAGCAGGAGGTGGAAGTGCTAATACACGGCTCCCTCACGATGCCTTTCGAGGTTCCTGAGAGAGGGGAGTGGAGGGACGCGCACGACCACATGCAGAAG
The DNA here is from genome assembly GCA_026397335.1 of Candidatus Aenigmatarchaeota archaeon. GTDB lineage: Archaea > Aenigmatarchaeota > Aenigmatarchaeia > QMZP01 > QMZP01 > JAPLVB01. The sequence continues at coordinate 7,058 of JAPLVB010000040.1, read as the reverse complement.
TCCATCCGCTCCGCTGTTTTTGCAGGAGGGAAATACGTGAACTTCCATGCCTGCCTGAACATATGGCTGGAGCTGATGACCTATGCAGGAAGGAAGCTGACGATGACTTTCTGCGACCATGAGGGGAGGTTCATCTCTAGTATACTTTTTGAGGAGCCAAAGCTCAGGGACTGGTTTGTGAAGAAAAGGACAACGGAGTATTTCAGGGACATTCTGACCCAGAAGGAATACCAGGAAGTCCAGGTAAAAGCCCAGGTTGGAAGGGGAGAGGTCTGGGCCAGGGATGAGTATTTAAGAAGGATACAGGAATTCCAGAAAAAGAACGGGAGATCACCTACAGAAACCGAAGCCAAGAAGATAAGCGAGGAAGTGAACCAGCAGGCCTCGCTTGAGCAGTCAAAGAGCTTTGATGATCTTCTCAGGGGGACAGTCAGGAAGAAGCTTGAAAAGAATGGCAGGTGGGACACGGAAGAGCTCAGGGCCGCTGCTGTCGGGGTTATAGACGGCTACCTGATAATGGGCCATTATATGTTCTGCAGGAAAGATCCCATATGGGTCGAAATGGCGGAGCTTTACAAGGACAAGCTTGCCAAATACAAGCTGGATTACAACAACGAAGACTCTCTTGATGATGCATGGTACGAGGCGCAGAAAAGCAACGACAGGGATTTCAAGGAGTTCTTTTACGGGACAATAGGGGCCAAATACCTGGAAGGCCACACAAAGAAGATTTTTGAATGGCTCAATGGCGATTTTATCAGCAAGGAGCTCAAGGGAAAGCAGGAGCTCATAGACATTGCCAGGAACCTGAAAATCACGTTTGAGACTCCGGATGCAAGGGATCCGACCCATGCAGGGCTGTTCGTGCTCTGGCAGCAGAAGCAGATATATGTGGCGGTGAAGAACATACGCAAGACTCTGAAGACGGACAAGGTATGGATGCTTGTTGATTTCGAGCACATGGCCACGCAGGGGGTGGACCCGATAAAGGACATGGAAGACATAATGAAGAAGATACCGGATTTCGGGACACTGGCTGTTGCGGTGCATGCGAATGCCCCGAATCCCGGGCATGCGCACCTTCCCCTGGAGCTGGGGGATGTAAGGGTTTACAAACTGTTATGGTATCTTTACAAGACGGGATTTGGCAAGGACAGGCTGGCTTATGTTGTGTATGAGAGGGGAGGAGGGGACGACCCTTTCAAGCAGTCCGTCGAAACTTTAAGGCACTGCATAACATTCATACAGAAAGGTGTGGAGCCCGAAAAGCTTCCTCCCGAATTTTTCGGATTGAAAGGAGCGGTCGCGGGAGACATAATAAGGCAGGGGCAGATAGTGAGGGACCATGCTTGGGAGCCGCTAAAAGACCTCTTGGAGATGCCGGAAGAGGAGTGGGGCCTGCTCTCTTCCTCGGCAGTCAAGAAGGGCAAAGCGAAGGAATGGGAAAAGGCGAAGAACAGGTAGTTTCAAGCCAGTCCCTTTTGCAGCTGGAATAGAATCCCTTTATAAATTTTGCAAATAGTGCATGTTTATGAATGGAGAATCCAAAGTCGCGGCTTTGAATGCAGAAAAGGGCGTTCGTTCTGAATACATCCACGGGCACACGATAATCTACCGTTCTAAGCAGGAAAAATACAAATGGACAAAGGACATAGACGATATCGTTGAAATCCTGGAAGGCGAATTGTCTGAAGAAGAAACCGCAAAGCTATTCAAAAAACACATGAGTGATTAGTTCTTTCTTGCAGCCTGATTTAGAATATATTGCAGCCGCCACAATTATTAATCAGGTGGTATTCTGAAAGGATTCTGGTACATGCTCGAGGCCGTGATTGCGGGGATAATCATAATAGGGTTTGTTGCTGTGGTGAGCCGGACTTACATAAACCCCAGCCAGGAAGATTTTACTCTTCAGGCATATCAGTCCCTGGAAAGCCTGGATGACCAGGGGATTCTGAGGCCTTACGCGCAGGCAGGAGACTGGGGTTCCCTCAATTCAGAAGTCAGGATATACGGGAAGAACCACACGATAGAGATTTGCGACCGCTCCGGCAATTGTGCAGGCCAGAAACCCCAGGGAGCGAACGTGTGGGCCGGGAGCTACATAATCTCGGGGGACCAGAACTACCAGCCCATGCAAATCAAGCTTTACTTGTGGTGATTTGAATCAAACAAGCGAGAAGGAAGGAGCGTAGGAGAACAGAGAGAAGGAAAGGCCAGTTCTTCATACTCGGGGCAGTCCTGATGTGCATGGTTTTTTTCGTGGGGCTCCCGCTTTACGGCCCGCAGCTGCAGGCATACAGGAAAGAGTTGTCTTTTTTTTCGAACAATCTCGAAAAAGAGATGCCCAAAGCCCTGAATCTCGGGATTAAGGCAGGCTCTCTCGAGGGTTTTGCGGATTTCTCCCGCTTTGCAGGAAGCACGCTTTCAGGCCAAGGTGTGAAATTCCAGGCTTTATGGGTTGCGACAGAGCCTGAGCCTTCGGGTGTCCGGGTGACTGTGGGCAATTTCATGGGGCAGGACCAGGCTCTGAGCATAACCATGGATGGAAACAGCCAGAATTTTAATGTTCCTAACAATTCAACTCAGAGCGCGTTTTTCTCCAGCTCGGAAAGATTCCAGATAAGCATACAGTTCCCCGGGCATTCAAAGACAAGCACATGGGTAAGGAACAAGGTGAATCTTTACGCGTTCACCGAGATGGCAAGAGGAAGTGATGTTGTTGTGGAAGAGATAGAAGGCTGATATTTATCCTGCTACCAGATTCTGCATTGGTTCTGATTACGATTCATATGGAGCAGGATTGACTTTTCTTATGTTAAAAGAATTTGATGAAAATGAAGAAAGAGTAGATAAGTCCCTAAAGAGAATCAAGACCTAGCTCTTTGTATCCTCGTCTTCTTTCTTCTTGGAATCTTCTTTTTTGGCGTTAACACCGTAATAATCCTCTATTTCCGAAAGCCTTTTTTCCAGCCTGTCAAGCTCCCTCTGAAGCATTTCTTTTTCCGTTTCCGTTATGACCAGGGACGCAGACTCCACTATCGTGTAGCCTCCCATTTTAACAAAGTAATTGAATGGGTGGACGCCCTTCATTACTCCATCTGGTATGCTGAACCTGACTTTGAATTCCGCTTCTTTTCCGGCTCCTGCATAGGCGGAGCCTGGTGAAACCGAATACCAGGCGGGCAGGAGGCCTTCCAAATAAAGCGAGGCTGTTGCGCCTTCCTTTTCATCGTTCTTGAATCCAACCTTAATTGTCTTTTCTGTTCCCTTGGCGATTATAACTTCTTTCTCAAAATACCTGTCTTTCATCAGGGAATCTAATGCCAGCTTGAGCTTTTCAACGTCATTCTTTACCCATTCAAGGCCGGCCCTTCCCTCTTCTGTCCAGCTCCTTATCTTCAGCATGAACCTCAGATTCTCTATGTCCCCTCTTATCTTACTGAACCTTTCGGCGGCTTTCTTGGTTTCTTGCCCCTTTCTCCCAGGCTCGGCGGATGGAACCTGGATATGCGTCCTCCAGAATAAGTAAATCAGAAGTGAAGATATTATCATGACTGAAAATGCTATTATAATCATGTAGTTTATGGTGGGCGCTTCTTCCGCCCTTTCCACTGCGCCCTCCCTTTTCTCCACCACCTTTATCAGCCCGGCGCTCGTGGCTGTCTGGTTTGTGTATTCCAGTCTTGCATAGAAAAGGTAGAAGCCGTATTGTATATCCTTTGGTATCCTTATCTTTCTCTTCACAAGCTTCTGCTCCTCTATGGCCATTGTTTCGTGGTTGTAAACTATGTCATTCCCCTGGAAATCCCTGAGGGCGTAATAAAGGACCACGTCCACGGGCTTAAGGTCGCCGAAGTTGTACATGAGTATGTCTGCTTCAACATCCTGTCCGGGAGAAACCTCAAGCGGGGTCTCCTCTAGGCTGACGTAAAGGTCAAAAAGGCTCTTCCTGGCCTTTACCTCCATTATCAGGACAACTGCCTTTGTTATGTTGACCGCTTTTATCACCAGCCTGCCGGAATATATATCCGGCGCCATACCCTCCCTGGCCGTGAAAGCGACTGTTATGGCCTTCGTTTCTCCCGGCTTCAGGGAGAAGGAGTCCTCGCTTAGCATTATGCTGTTGTTCAGGCCTTCCACTTCCATTTTAAAATCCAGAGGGGCTTTTCCGGTGTTGTTTATCTTCAGGTAGTCCAGAAGGGTTTCGCCCTGTTTAACTACTGCTTTCAGAAATTCCTTGTCAACCGTAAAGTTTACCACGGGCTCAGCTGTCCCGGAAGGGCCGCCGGTTCCGCCTTCAGGGCCGCCCGGGGCTGGGGAGCTGGGAATAACCTGGAATGACATAGCAGACGTTACATTGAGGTTTCCAGAGGTATCATTGGCGTATATTTTCCATTCAATAGTGCCTGAAATTACGCCGGGGTTCTGCCACGTGAAATTGGACCATCCGGAAAAGCCATCCATCTTCTGTATTGTCCAGTTTTCCCATGCTCCGGTTTCGTTGGTCTCCAGCCAGGCATAATCCAATGGAGCACTGCCTGACCAGAAAGCGTATAACACTATTGGGTTCCCCGTGACAATTGTTTTCCCGTTCTGGCCCAGGCTGCTGTAGACAGGAGGTACGGCCTCGATGTGAAAAAAGCCGTTTATAACCTGCGAGGCCTTGCCGCTGATGATAAAAAGCCCGTCAAACGCTCCTGGAATGATTGAAAAAGTGAAAATAAAAAGAAAAAGAACTAGGGCTAAGACCGCCTTATTTCTTTTTCTTGTAGGCAAGCTTATAGTAGACACCTGTTACCACTATTATTATAATGATGGCAAGCAGAATTATTATAGTTGTGTAATCAAACCCAGCTTCCTTGGACGGGCCAATATCCCTTATTTCCCTGGTTCTCAGTTCCACTACCCTTACATTGAATGGGGAGCCTCCCACTGTTGTCTTGACTACAGAGCCCGAAACCTGGCCTTCCGTGTATGCCCCGCAGCTCACGGAAAGGCTTCCGCTGTAGGTCTTTATTTGGGCATCATCAGGAACTTTGACCTTTCCGTAGACGTTTTCTATAGAACCTGCTTCAATAACTGCTTCATTTTTTTCGAATGTTACCTGAAGGGGTTCCAGACCGCTGATGCCGTAGGTGCAAAGCTGCTTTTCTGTGGAAGTCACGGCCTGTATCTCGAAGTAGAATCCCGCCTCTTCGCCTTTCATAAGCTGGACGTCATAAGGCACAGGTCTCGTAACCCCGAGGGACTGGACTGTCTGCAGGCTGAGCAAAAGTCCTAAAGAGAGGGCTAGAACAATGTAAATATTGCCTGGTTTTTTACTTCTGGGCTTCATTATATTACCTCAGTGATATGTACTTGCAACCTCAATTGAGTTGGTATACGTGTCTTCAAGGAGTCCGCTTGGTACATATATGTGCCAATAAACGTCAAATGTTGAGTTCTGGTTGCTGCATGCAACGCTTGTGCACCTAAGAAGTCCTGAAGCTGGGACGAATGTTACCTTGACATTGCTGCTCTCATTTATGAATTTCTGTTCCAAGTTGCCTGTGTCGTCAGGACTTAATGCATCATCATCTATTATGTAGTTGCTTCCTGTTATATTTAACGTATCACTATATGTCTGTCCTGTGAAATTGGTTGCGTTCCATTTGAGGTCAAGAACTATGTTTCCTATGTTCCTGGCCTGTTCCTGGCCTGTTCCATTGTTCCACTGCTCAAGATTGAGCGTTCCCATGCTTATAGTTCCGCCTGCAGCATAACCGAAAGCGGCAAGCTCTCCGTATGTCCAGTTCTTTATCGAGGCTGTACTGTTTACTATGCCATCTGTTACAGTAACATTAACTGTCCAGGTTCCGTTAAGCTCGTAAAAGTATGCACCTTCCGGATTTCCGCTCATGTTGCAGTATTTGTTCCCTGTACCCCACTGGCCGTCGGTGGAGTTGTAAACAAGTGAAACCGTGTGGTTTGCGGTGGAAGAGTTGCATGCCACTACCCCATTGCACAAGTAGGCTGTCCCGTTGTTGGAGGTGAAGGTGTTGCAGTTCCCGTTGGCGTCTTCTATAGTCACCTTTATGGTAACGTTTCTGGTTGTGTTCTCTATGGGGTTGATTGTGACATCATTTGGGTCGTTTGTGGCATGCTGGTTGTTCATATAGATGTCAAGAACAGCTGGTGGCGAGTTCCCTATTATAAGTTGGCCTGTCCTGGTAAGATGGCCTGTGAGATACTCTGAAGATTGGCTGAAAGTGAAAACTGCTAAAGCGAGTACTGCTAACAAGGCAACAGTTAATTTTGTCTGCATCAGATAGCACCGAATAAAATTCTTACTTCTTTATTATTGTATGTATACTTTTAAATACTCTTATTCATGTTGGGTTTTGGGACGCATTGCGCCATATCAGGCCGGGTATAGCCGGACAGTATCCGCAGCTTGTTGCTGGTATCTTATTTATATGCAGTCAAATTTAGTAATTAATGTAAAGGGTGGTTGTTTGGTCCGGCTGGAGAAGACAAAAAAATCCAAAAAGAAAAGCGGATTCTTTGACATCGAGAAGATAAAGAAGGCTGTCGAGACCGAGGTTGAGAGAACCTCAGGCAAGAAAGAACAGAAAGATACCAAGGACTACATAAAAACCGGTATAAAGGGGTTTGACGGGCTTTTTGAGAAAGGCATTCCCAAAGGGAACGCAGTTCTGATAGCGGGCGGGGCCGGCTCCGGGAAAACCATAATGTGCCTGCAGATTCTTGCGGATGCCGCCAAACGGGGAGAGAAATGCCTGTACATGAGCTTTGAGGAGTCGGAAGACAGACTCAGGCGCCACATGAAAGATTTCGACTGGGATCCAGGCGAACTGGAAAAGAAAGGAAACCTGGTCATAAAGAGGTTCAGCATCTTTGACATAGCCAGGTCAATAGACGCGCTCCTTGCAAAAAGGAAGGGCGAACTGCTCATAGACGTGAAGCCAGTGATACTTCCGGAAGGGTTCAGGCCGGACAAGGTTGTGATAGATTCCCTCACAGCAATAGCCTCTGCTTTCATTGGAAACGAAACG
>JAPLVB010000037.1 GCA_026397335.1 Candidatus Aenigmatarchaeota archaeon | reverse complement strand
AGGTCCAGCCCCCTGCGGATTCTATGAAAAGCCTGGGAACAGGGTGCTGTTCCAGATAGCCGAAGAATGTCACTGAAACGAAGGTGGCTGAGGAATCAAGCATATGGGCTGAGAGAAGGCTGGAGTTCACCCTCGAGAAAAGCGGGAGTTTCAGTTTCTTCTTTTCATGCAGAAATGTTAGCAGGAAAAACACAACCGCGAAACAAGCTGTTATCCCCAGTATCATTCCCATTCCCCAGGGATTTGTAAAGGGAATCATCCAGGCGTTCAGCATGCACGCTGCCAGGCCTATCACAAGCATGGGCTTCCAGTAGGGAACCTTCCAAACTCTCTGAATAACCAAGCCGAGAATCAAAGCGCACAGCGCGAACAAAAATGTGAACAGGTAACTTCCCGGAGTGGGGAAGAAAGTCACAATCCAGGAGAAGAATCCTGCTATCGCTGGAATAGGTATAAACTTGCTTAGGTAGGAAAAGGCCTGCTCCTGCACCAGCCCTGTCTGGTAGACTATATCTGTCAGGAATGCCTGGTTTCCTGCAGAGGCCTGCTGGGCCATGCCATAGAAAATATCCCTGAGCACGCGGGTGGAGGATGCCCAGAAAATGAACGGGAGAATAGCCAGCGCAAAATATTTATCCACACGGATTTTCATTTTCTTGAGGAGCCTGCTGTAAACCAGAAAGGCTGCCACCACTAGGATAAGCCCCCAGAGCATGGTGTTCACGGGATTGAACCAGCCATTAAGCAGGATGGGATTGACAAAGAATTCAGTGAAAAAGTCAGCCATGGACTGATTTGGAATTCTTTATTTATAAAAAGCTGGTCTAAATTGGATTATGAAGCTCCAAGTCTTAATGCTATCGCTAATTGCAGTTTTGCTAGTTCTTGCAATCCCCGCAAAAGCGGCAGAAATCTCCAGGTATGAGATAACCTTTGACATCCAGCCCTCGGGGGAGGTGAAGGAGAGCATACATGTGGTTTTCAGCCAGGAGGTTAATGAGTCCTACTTCACATACATGTTTGCAGGGGATATTTCCGGCCTGAGGATAACTGATGGGCAGAAAGACATACAGTATACAATAGAGAATACAGGTGAGGGGAATAACGTAAGGTTGGCAGTTCCCTCGGGAACGAAAGAGATTTACATATCCTTCTCCTCAAGGGATCTGGTGTTCTGGAACGGTAATATCATGCAGTTCTTCACGAACTTCCGTCCACCTGCTGGGCTCCAGAGAGCTGATATAACTGTGATCCTTCCTCAGGGATTCTCAGTTTACAGAGACATGTGCTCTCCCGGAACCCCTAACAAGGCCACGGACGGGACAAGGATATCCCTGAGCTGGCACATAGAGAATCCCGGCGAGGATGTCCCAATATCTGCCAAGATTTACAATCCCTACCAGAGCGCCGATTTCCTGCTCCTGCCTGCGATTGTGGCTGTTTTTGCAGTTGGCTTTGTGTGGCTCTTTTTCCGGAACAGGAAGAAATCCCAGCAGGCCTTCCTGCGCGGGTTCACGGAGGATGAGAGGAAGGTTGTGGAGGCAATGAGGCAAAGGAAATCATGCTACCAGAACCGCCTGGTTAAGGAACTCGGATTCTCCAAGGCGAAGATGAGCAGGATTACCCAGAAGCTCGAGAAGAAGGGCCTGATAGAGAGGGAGAAGGCAGGGAGGAACAAGAGGATTGACTGGAAGGGGTGAATAATTAATCAATCATCAATTTTTTAGGTATTTTAATTCTTCCTGATGTATATCCAAACGAATTTGTTATTATACTCAATGGTTTTTTGTACACGAGGGAAATAAGCTGGTCTTCTGTAACAATGCCATCCGCCACTAGTTGCATGCAGGAGCCTCGGTAATTTTCCCAGTCAGCTATGCCCGTCCCTTTGGGCCTGGGCTCGGGCGCGTAGTCACTTGCTATTACATCTATGGTCCCGTCTGAAAGGCCTTCCCTTACGGCTTCCCTATCCTCCTTGCCTCCTATAGGAGGGTTCACAGGAACCCTCATAGTGTCTCTGGTCCATTTGAAATAATGTGGGCATGTTTCGGCAGTGACAGTTATCCCACTTTTCTTTGCCTGCCTTATGAGATCCACACTTTCCTTTCTGCTGATATGCTGAATATATAATTGCTTTTCCCTGCCGCTGTTCAATTCAAGGTATTTTTGTACCCAGTGCGGTTCTGTGGTATTCCTTGGCCGTTTGTCCAAAGGGTCTTCATCTCCAGCGTGGAGCATTACCAGCTGGTAACTCTCCATAATATCATAAAGCAGGTGAAGGTCTTTCAGGCAGTTGCCGTCATCCGTGAAGCCGACCACATATTTATTTATAGGTATGATATCAACGAGCTTCTTTCCTTCTCTCCCTTTGGTAATGGCGCTCGTGACAGCGAAAGGGATGGCAGATTCTCTTCCAGAATATTCTTTTATTTTTCTTACAGTATCCAGGCATGAGGGTGTATTAGGCATTGCAACGGCAAAATCTATCCCTGAATCCTTGGCTATCGAAGTATGATATGCTACATCATTTCTAAGATGCGCATGCAGGTCTATTATTGGCACGCGCAACTTCTTGGTCAGCTTTATTGCCATGATAAAAGAATCGAGATTAGATTTTTAAGACCATGGTGTTCTATCTAATGAACCGTTCCACACCGTTTCACCCGGTATTTTAGTACCCGAAACGATATATTCTGTATAGCGCGGATTCACAACTGGCACAGACTTGGTTTGAAGGTGGACGTTCTCGTGTTCCGCTTTCTTGAGCAAATCCGCGTTATACTAAAAAAGGAGATGCGAATGAAAGAAAAAGCTATATTGGTTTCAGTGGCAGCACTGCTTGAGGATGAAGGTCACTGTGAATGAGACCGAGACCAAGGTCACTATAGGGATACTGTTCCTTGATGATGAGAAGTTCAGGATAAGGAACGCTGTTATAGATAACGGCTCCGCTACAGGAGACCTTTACAGGAACGACACCCAGGCCGGCTCAATCAGCGTGAAGTCCGTAATCAAGGGAGACACGGAGGTATGGGCGGGAACGCTCACGGTTGATGGGACCCTTTATAATGTGCACATCCTGCAGGCTCCCAGGCTGATAAAGAAGGCGGAGATAAAGGAGAAGATAAGGGATTACTGTGAAGAGGCAGGCAACTGCAGCGCAGGGATAGAGAGCTACTGCGAGAATAACCCCACAGACACCAGGTGCCTCGCCCTGTTCAAGGCGTTCTGCATAAGGAAGAACAACATGGACGATTCCAGGTGCAGGGACTTCATGAAGGGGTGGTGCAAAGGCGCGCCTGAAGACACGGACTGCAGGCTTTATGCTGTGGAAAGGTCAACAAAATATTGTGCAGAGAACCCGAACACACCCACCTGCAATGCCATTGTAAAGAAGCTTGTGGATTTCTGCTCAACAGACCCTGGAAACGAGAAATGCAAGGAAACGTGCCAAGAGCATCCGGAGAGGTGCAAGAATATTGTGAAGAACCTTGCTGAGTTCTGCCTTGATAACGCGAACCACACGGACTGCCTGGAATACTGCAGGGACCATCATCCAAAAGGATGCTTGAGGCTTGCGGCAAACCTTGTGGCAGCTTGTACACAAGACCCTAACAAGGAGGAATGCAAGGAATACTGCAAGGAACACCCTGCCCAGTGCAGACTTGTCACAGCAGAGCTTGCAAAATTCTGCATAGGCAACCAGAACGAGACGAAATGCGAAAGCTTCTGCTCGCAATACCCGGATGCATGCAGGAAGGTCACAGAAAAGATAGAGGGCTACTGCTCAGCAAACAGCGACAGGCCGGGATGCCAGCTATTCTGCCAGAAATATCCGAGCAAGTGCGCAACCCCGCAGCCGGTAGAGGCAGAGATAGAGAATGAAACAGGGGTGTCATAAATGAACAGGACAATAGCGCTATTGGGCATAGTGGCTGTTTTGGCACTGGTCTTCATAAGCGGATGCACGCAGCAGCCCGCGGGCGGAGGCACAGGCGGAGTAATAAGCAAGGCAGCAGAAGACAAGGCCGCGGCAGCACTGGAAAGCGAGCTTGAGCAGGCGATAGCCAACATAAGCAGTTCTGATATAGAGAATTCCTTACTTAACCAGTAGGGCGTTCTTTCCTTTTTTTATTTTTTGCCGAATTTCTGTAGCAAGATATTTAACCATTGAAGGGTATGATAAAGCATGAAAAAATACCCTGTCGCGGAAGGGAAGATATCTCTTGGAGGCCCTGAAGTGGACTTCCTGAACAACCCTTATTCTGACAAGAGGGACCTGGTTTACATGGGGGAAAGGAACTATGATGACCCCCTCGTGAAGGATGCGCTGGAAGGGGTCGAGAAACCCAAAATTGAAGACTCTCCGATACCAAGGAGGGTCTCCAAATATGTGGGGCAAATACTTCGCAGCCTGAACGAACGGTTCATGAAGGAGGGAAGGGTAAAGCTCAGTTACAGGGACCTGAGGATAAAGGAGATGCCCCGGCGCGAGGTAGTAATAACAGAAGACGGCCATATTGCGGAGGTCTTGGGCTTCTATGACACAGAAAGCACGGACCTCTATCTAAGCCCTTACCTGAAAGAACTGGATGAGAAAACCAACAAGAAGGTACTCATAGAGGAGATATTCCACTATGCGCAACACAAGCTTGGCATAATCGGGAAGTATGCGGAAAAGTACGGAAGGCGTGCCAGACCCGCGATAGAGCTGCAAGCAAAAGAAATGGTAGAGGAAATAGCGCCTGAAATATATTCAACCGGCTATCCTTGGGACATCCAGAAGCGTGCCCAGCCTGGGCTCAGCTGAACCCATATTAACCCCAGTTATTTCTGGGAAGTGGCATTTCTTTTTATTTTTCAAAAGCCATATATACACTAAGCAGAGGCGGGTTTAGCCTAGCTCTGCTTACATCAAGGCGAATTCATTCGAAGGCGTAAGTTATGACCATGGACATGATAATCAGGAAGAAGGCCCTCAAGATACAGGAACGACTTGGAATGAACATAGGGGTAGCCTACGGCATCCACAGGATTCCCACCGTAAAGACCACGGAGCAGGCTTTGACCGCGCTCAGGGAGCTCTACAAGATAGGCCTCAGGGCTTTCCTTCTTCCCAAGGAGCTGTTCTCGGGGATTCTCACGACCACGGACCTTTACAAGAACTACTACGGGGAGCTGCTCAAGATAAAGGAGCTGGCCAAGAAGTTCAATATAGAGCTCGCAATCCATCACTCCGGCCTGGGGGACCAGCCGGATGAGGACCTCAAGACCTTCTGCAACATATGCTCCATAATGGACTGCCGAACTTTTATAATCCACCCCACTTTCTATTCCCGCATGCCTCATGAACAGGCGCTCAGACTCGCTGTCTACAAGATAAACGAGATAACCACTAACCTCCGGGTTAAGGCCAAGATAGGGATAGAGACGACTGGAAAGAATGATGAGGTGGGCAGCCTGGAGGATGTGATAGATATAGTCAAGAGGACTCATGGAACTGAGCCTATAATAAACTGGGCGCACCTGCACGCTAGGGGCTATGGCACCCTGCGCACGGAGAATGACTACATGCGCATTCTCTCGAAACTCAAGCACGAGATTGGGCGCGGATGGGTTAACAACGCATATTTCCTTTTCTCGGGTGTTTCTTACGGCCCGCAGGGCGAGATAAAGCACATCCCCCTCAGGACCTCGGACATGCAGCTCAGCCATATGATAAAGGAGTCCATGGCAATGGACATTAAGGGGACCCTGATCCTGGAAGACCCTGAAAAAGAGAAGCTCATTCTCAGGATGCTGGAAGACCTGGCGGACATGGTGAGATAGGGATTTTAAGGCATTCTTTCAGGCTTTTCGGAAGCTATTTTTGAGCCAGAAGCGCTATCCATCAGCTATCAGAAACCTTTATATAGTAGTGATTTAATTTATTATCACTACTCAGTAGTTACATATTAAAAATTAAGGGGTGGTAAGATGGAAACTATCTACAAAACAAGGGAAGTAGACGTTCCGAGGAGCCTTATTGAGAAGGGATATAGCGGAAAAGCCATGGTGAATGTATACCAAATCCACGAAGGAGAATTCGAACTGTGGCCGCAGATAGGATTTGACTTTAAGGGGCCGGCAGATTTTCTGAACAAAGCTATCACAATACACGCTTTCAAAGGCACCAAAGAAAAGGCAATAGAAAAAGCCGAGAAGATGATAAGTGAAGTCAAAAAATGGCCGGACTACTGATTTTTCAGCTCCGGCATAAGCTTTTTTGCTTTGATTTATTTCTTATAGAAGACCAGACAAAATTATATTCATGCTCTATGCCATCCTCCTGAGCCTGCTTGCGGGGCTTGCCACAGGCCTTGGTGGCCTGATAGTTGTAAGCATGAAAAAGGTCAGCAAAAAGACCCTTGGCTTCGGCCTTGGACTTTCCTCTGGTATAATGGTTATAATAGGCATAAGGGACCTTTTCGGGAAGTCCATAGAGCTGAGCAATTATTATCTTGCAGTGTCTTCTTTCATGGCAGGCGCGCTTTTCATCCTGGCCATAGACTACCTGGTGCCACATGAGTTCATTTTCAAGGAGCATGGAGCCAGGAGCAAGCAAAGGTCCGGCCTTCTGGCGGCAGGGATGATCATGGCGCTTGGAATAACAATCCACAACATTCCAGAGGGAATGATAGTGGGCGCCGGATATGCTACCATGCCCGCATTCGGAATAATCCTCGCCATTGCGATAGCCCTGCACAACATACCGGAAGGCATAGCCGTCTCTGTCCCGCTGTGCGCCTCGGGATGCAGCAAGAGGAAGACCTTCACAATCTCACTTCTGTCGGGGCTTGCAGAGCCCCTGGGAGCGGTGGTTGCCGTAGCCTTCCTCTCCTTCATGCCGGGGGTGCTTCCTGTCATGCTTGGTTTTGCAGGCGGGGTGATGACATACATAACCATGGATGAGCTCATACCAACCGCGGAAAAATACGGAAGCCCTCACGCGATAGGGTTAGGCATCATGGCAGGGCTTATCCTGGCCATGCTTATAGGGCAGCTGGCCTGAATCCGCTTATAAAATTTCCTTCCAGAGCTAGCTATATGGGCGTGATGTCTTTTCTGGGGAAATCAAAAACAGCGAGGGGATTGATTCTAGGTTTATCTTTGTATGCGGCAGCAGAGACGGATTTTCCGGAATTGGCGAATACCGCGCTTGCCCAGGGCAATAGCGCAAAAATAGGGCATCTTCAGAAGGGATTCGCTCCGAAGCCCTTGGAAAAGAGCCTGAAATATGAGCAGGTGGGATCGGGAAGCCTCCTAAGGTCCGGAGATTTCGTCCAGGCAGGAGCTTTCCCCGGAGTCAGGATAAAGGTGAATCCTCTTTCGAACAGGCTTTACAGGCATGAAGAGCCCGTCTATTCAGTGCCTGAGCATTCGCTGAACCTCTACCTGAAGGCGGGATATGAATTCAGGGTAAAAAACGAATTCAGGGACACAGATCCTGCGGCAAAGGGGAAGAGCGATGAGGAGCAGGGGAGGTATTTCTTCAAGAAGGAAATGGAGCGCGCGATAGGGACGTGCTCCTCCGGCTCGTTTGAGGAAAACGGCATAAAGTACGTTTTTTCCGTTCCCTTTTACAGGCGCACCACCCCCCTGGCGGATGTGTTTGTGCATGCCCACGAGGACTGGCATGCGGTCCAGTTGCTGGAATGCAACGAATGCTACAGGGAACTCGACAAAAGGCTCAGGAGGCATGGATACAACATAGTGTTCTCGGATTTTGACAGGGAGGAGCAGGCGGAAATGGCA
>JAPLVB010000030.1 GCA_026397335.1 Candidatus Aenigmatarchaeota archaeon | reverse complement strand
GCAAGGTTAAGCTTACGGGGAAGAAATGAAAATCTTTATGTCCTTCCATTTCCTGTTATATAAAACAAAAATGAAGGTTTATAGGTTTGCCGGACTTAATACATACTTAATACATATCAATATGATCCCCAGTCTTGCTCCTTCTTCGGAAGGGCGACACTGGGCTGATTCTGGCTCCAAAACGCTTATATATTACTTTTAGTAATAATATTATTACTTAAGGTAATAGTATGAACAGCGACATAGGGATATTGAAGCTTTTGCTAGAGAGAAAAGAAGACAAGTTCACCATAAGGAAGATATCCGAAGCCCTGAAAATCAATTATAGGATAGCTTATGAGCACGTCATGAGTCTGGAGAAAGAGGGCCTGCTCAAGATCACGAAAGTGGGGAATTCCAAGATTTGCGAGTTTACGTATATGTTTAATAGCAAGGTCTTTGAGGCCGAATACTCAAGAAGGAAGGCTTTGTTCAAGAACAGGGATTTCCTGGTACTCCATAACAGGCTGGCTGAACTCAAATTCCCCTTCATTGCCCTGCTGTTTGGCTCCCATGCTAAGGGAACTGTAGGCAAGCATTCTGACATTGATATTTTAACGATTGGAGGAGATGAGAAGGAGATACAGGCAACTATTTCGCTGCTGCCGGACAAAATCCATCTGACGACTGTGAGCTACGAGAACTTCATCCGCATGGCAAGAAGCAGGGAATTCACAGTCGTGAGCGGGGCGCTTAAGAGCAATATTATATTAATCGGAATTGAAGAATACTATAGGTTGCTATCGAATGCTGGATAAGAAGAGGATACAGGAAGCGGAAGATGATGTCAGGTCTTATCTGAACGAAGGCCTGCTCAGGAAAACAACCGCTGACAAGCACGTAATGGATATCCTGCTGAGAAACGCGAAAGAAAGCCTGAGGGTGGCAGAGGAAATCCGCCAACAGAGCCTTTCGGAATTGTGGGTTATCGTCTGCTCATACTATACCATGTATTATTACGCAAACGCGGTTCTCATGAAATTCGGCTACAAGGTAGGGGACAAGATTGTCCACAAGGTGACTTCCGATGCGCTGATTGTTTATGTCAGAGGGAAGCTGAAAGAGTCCCTGATTGAAGAATACGAGCAGACAAAGGAGGAGGCGTTAAACCTCGCGGGGATCAAAGCCGACTCGCTGATTGAGGCATTTGATTTTGAAAGGAACAAGAGGAGCACAATCCAATACAAGACAATAGAGATTGAGAAGCATTCGAAGGCCGAGACATCCTTGAAGAGGGCAAAGGAATTCGCAAAAGAAATTGAGAAGCTGATTGCCACATAATCTCAAAAGGGTATCAAATCTCTCCCAACTCCTGCCTCGCCAAACTCTTCGGGCTTCGCCCTCGGTCCTCATATGGTTGGTCAGACTCGTCGAACACGGGCTATGCGGCTCGCTCTTGTTCTCCCAAATTCTTGCACTGTTAACCGTGTATAAAGAACCTACCAAGTAACCTATAGCAAGAACTTCGCATAGCCCGATATGGTGAAATCAATTTCATTGTCATGCAAGCCAAACGTGTCTTTTACGCTGTGATAAAAATTGCTTCCATCGATGAATATTGCTATGCGTTCGGTTTTTCCATGTTCATGCGGTATTTGGTGTTCTTTCATATAATCTTTGAACCCATAAAATCACGGAGAGGATATGAACATCCTCACGTCCTTCCATTTCCTGTATGCGAGGTAAACCGCGACAAAAAGAATCAGCGCCACTATGCCCAGGACAGTTGGCGTGTTGGTTACAAGCATACCTGTGACTCCTCCTGTTTCTGTGTTCTCAGGAAGGTTTATATCCCTGGGCTGCACGGGCGTGCATTTCTCGGTCTCCGCGGGCTTGCTTGCATCTGTCCCACACCTGTTCAGGTCATGGCAAGTCCTCATCCGCACACCTGACCCGAGGCAGAAGGACCAGTCCGAGCACACCCAGAATTCAGTGCACTCGGCTGCTGCCTGCACAGGGAGAAAACTCAGCATACAGAACAAGAGTGCTCCAACGGCAAGAATCTTCAGCTTCATCATGAACATAATGTATTCTGATTTTATAAAATTGACTGGGTTGCCTAACTCTCTGCAAGGCCTAAGACCTTGCCTGCGAACCTTCTGTCGTATTTCTTCAGGTATTCACGCAGCTTTTCCTTGTTGATTCTGTTTCTAAATGCCTTTGTTGTGTCTTCGCATATCTCCCTGAAGTAGACCATGTCTATGAGCGTCTTCTCTATGTCGCTTACAGGCAGGAGAAGCTCGCCCTGCCTGATGTAGTCGTAGCCGAAAAAATGTTTCGGAGAGAGCCTCCTTATTATCACGTTGCTTCCGAGTACCTTCCTGATTCCGGGCCTGACTCTTCTTGCGGTCAGGACTATCGGATTTGTTTCCTGCTCCCAGAGATTATGGAGAGACATGGCATCCTGCAGGCCAAGGTATGCGGGCTTCAGGCAGTAGACAATCAGGGAAGGCTCTTCATGGATTGTGTAGTATCCCCTTGTTATCCTTTTTATCTGGCCTGTTTTCAGGAGGCGGTTCAGCAGCAGATAGGCATAATCCTTGTCCCCTGCAAGCCTGATAACTGATTTCGTGTCAAAGGCCGGAGTCCGCTTTGCATACTCTTTGATTTTATCAAGGCGCTTCATCTCAGCCATCTCCTTATGTAATCAAGCATGTCCTCCTTTCTGGGAGCTATCCCGACTATTATCAGTACTTTCAGCTCTTTTTCGTCTGCAGGTTCCACGAAGTTCTCCAGAAGCTCATTCAGCTTGGGCCTGATTTTCCGGGCATCCTTTACATACCTGAGAAGGAAAAATATGTCGTACAGGTCCCTGATTTTCCTCCTTTTAAGGTAGGCGCTGACCTTTTCAATTATCATGTCTTCCGGCAGCAGCGTATAGATATTGATAAGCATTCCTTCGTATGCCTCATATTCCATTACCACGCCATTGATTTTCTTGAACACGGCCTCGAATCTTATCTCGGTGCCATTGAAAACGAGCTTGGAATAGAGTGAATTTTCCTTCACCCTCTTTTTTGCCACAGTGAAGCCCGCAGACTTGAATTGCCTAAAAAGTTCCTCAATTTTCTCTTCGTTCCTCTCCATGTACACATCTATATCCTCAGAAAACCTGCTTCCGGAATAGCAGCGCCATATGGCAGTCCCACCGTGCACGACGCTTTCCGGAAATACCCTGTACAGAGTTTCCACTACTATGTCCTGCAGCCTTGCAATCTCTATATGCTGCCTCCTTTTCAATCGCTGGTTAAGCGGAATTTTCTTGGGTTCCATATAATCAACCAAACTTATCAATATTGATAAGTTAGGTTAATCGATAATAAATACGTTAACAATTGGGTATTGGCGGCTCTCTTCACTACTTAATCTCCAGGTATTTCCCCTGCCGGAGAAAGATTATGTGAAACCCTTTCTTCCTTATTTTTGAGATGAGGATTTTGTCCTGCGTGCAGACCGTGAAGCCTTCCCCCGAAAGCCTCACAAGCTCGGAATCCGCTTTCCTGTCCTGGGATTCAAGGATTCCGATATCCTTCTCTTGCACAAAGGAGAGCCCAAGCTTGGCGTAAAAAGCACTCTTCCCCTTTCCATGGGATAGCTTACCCAGCTCCTTGACAACAATATCAAGGGTGAACAGCTCCGGCCTCCCGAACTTCTCAAGCTCCCTGAAAACGTCCACCTTGAACTTCCCGGGGATCATAAGGAAGTTCGCGTCCAAAAGGAATTTCATAATTATCTCATGCTTTGATATTATATAGAGTTTTTGCTCTACGGCTTTTTGTAGAAGGCGATTTCTCGAATGACGGCTTTATTCTATTGGCTCAAGCCGTCTATCGCAAATCGCCTCTAAAAAGCCGTATTATATTTTACAAATTAATTGATATATAATATAATGGATATGATGAAATGTTGATGTTCTGAAAGAGTTGAAATTATCTGGGTATGAGCTTTCTGAAGTCGTGCTTACCGTCTGGATCCATATCCACTAAAAGTTGCTCGCATGATCTGTTGCTGTACATTGGATACGGCACTCCATTACTGCCATAACGTATGCTCTTATCCCTGAAAAATGAATTCTCCCTGAAAAGTATAACTGACAAATTCCCATTCTCCAAATATATGTCTCCGTTTTTGAGGACTTTAACTTTCTCCTTCTTGTGAGCTATATCATAGCCTTTTTCTATAATGGTGAATTTCAAAGTCATGTAAATAATATTGGAAAAAGGGATTAAAGCTTTATCATTTAGATGTTAAACAGGAAAATCCAGAAAACCAGCCATATGAGAAGGTACACGAAAAGGCCCGCATAGAAGAACTTGAGCTTTCTCCTGAACATCTTGGTCATTCCCGAGGCCAGAACTATAAGCAGCACTATTCCAATCGTTCCTGTGATCCAGCTTGATATCCCGCCGAATTTAAGCAGTGACGAAAGGAGAGCCATTGCCGCCCCCGCAAGGATGAAGACGAGTATGGAGATCCTTGAATCCCTAAGGTCTTTCTTCTCGCCGGAAGCTGGAAGTTGCGATTCGTGCTTGAAGGTGGCTTTGCCACCTTCCTTCTCACTTTCTTCTTTCTCATGAGCGTGCTCATGATGTTTTTCCTCTTCTTTCTTTTCGTGCTGCTCATGATGCTCTTTTTCGTGCTCTGCTTCATGCTCTTTTTTCTCGTGTTCGTGGTGCTCGTGCTCTTCTTTTTTCTCCTCAGGCTCCATATCAATAAATTGTGGAGCGGGGTTTTAAAGCTTTAATTAGAAGGGGCAGAATCAGAAGTTAAAGGAGTACTGTCCTCTCTGATTCACATCCGATAAATGCCATTTTAGCTTCCTGATACTGTAATCTTCATTTTTGCATGGCAGGTCGCTCTCACGAATGCCAAGCAGCTTGTTGGCGATTTCCTGGGCGGCATATTCTGTCAGTATCACCCTTTCTTTCGCAGCCAGCACGCTATCTATTGTATCGCCAATTTTGTGTTTTGTCAGTTGGTAGGCTATTTTCCTGAATTTGCCGTGGAGTTCTGCCCTGTCTATGTTCCAGTTCAATTTCTCCGGAAACTCTGTGAAAAAATCAGGCAGCTTGAAACTTATCTTAAGCTTCAGTATCCCGCTTTCCTCTATATCCCTCTCGCTTCTTTTGTCTGTCTCCCTCACGCCTGCACAGTATTCGCAGCAGAAATAACTCTGCTCAGCATGAATCTGGTTTATCCTTTCGGGCCCGCCCTTTTCCACCTTTTTGGGATGGTTGTATGTCCTGTCATAAGACAGCACAAGATGCCTGGCAATATCCTTCTTTTCGCATGCACCGTGCGCGCCTTCGCACTTTATCCTGACAGGGAATTCCCTGAATGCCCTGGCATTTGCCTGCACGTATTCCAGGTCATGTGGTTCAATGACGATGCGATCTGTTTTTTCCGGCTTCGAGAGATAGCCGTCAAGATAGGAAAACCCCCTATAATCTATCAATGGTATCTGGGCCATCGAGGGAAGATGCTCCTTAAGCTTGCCATTCTCTTCTCTGGCGTATTTGCCGAAATTCAGCTTGATTATTGTCCTTGGATCGTATGCCATACCCAAATCTTCATCTGAGAATATTTAAATGCCAGAAATAGCATGTCCCTTATTTCTTCCTGTGCCTCATCTTCTTCCTTCGCTTTCGCAGCTTGTGCTTCTTCATTTTCTTGCGCTTTCTTTTCCTTCCACAGGGTATAATCTCACCTGATATATAACTATGGCTGAGGGTTTATTTAAGATTGCTATTTTTGGAAAAATCCACGGTCTTAAATTTCTTACATTTCAAGTAAACTTCATGGGATTCGTTTACAGGAACTTAGTAAGGCCGGTTCTCTTTCAGTTCGAACCGGAGACTGTTCATAAATATGCAAAGAAAGCCGTGCTGGAAATAAGCAAAAGCGAATATCTTCTGGATAGGATAAGCCATCACTATTGTCTGGATGAAAAAAGATTGCACACAAATGTCTTTGGATTAGATTTCCCCAACCCTGTCGGTCTGGCGGCAGGCTATGACAAGAACGGAGAAATGATTGATTTTCTGGCTGCACTGGGTTTCGGTTACCTGAACATAGGCTCTGTCACTGCAGAGGAGAATCCCGGTAATGAAGGAAGGCGTGCCTGGAGGCTCCCTGATGATTATGCTGCTCTGAACAGATATGGCCTGAATAGTGAAGGTTGTGAAAAGGTCTATGCGAGGCTTAAAGGAAAGAGGTTTGGGGTTCCGGTTGTTGTAAACATAGCAAAAAACAACGACCCGAAAATAACTGGTTATGACGCAATAGAGGATTATTTGAAATCTTTCAGAAAACTTTACAGCATAGCGGATATTATAGAAATAAACATCAGCTGCCCCAACACGAGTGATGGCAGGACTTTCGAGGAGCCTGAAAATCTTGACAAGCTACTTTATCACATAAAGAGGGAGGAGGACTGGCTCATATGCATGGGAAAGAGGCCTATTGTAATCAAGTTCTCGCCTGACAATGATTACGGCAAGCTGGATGAAATGATTTCCGTTTGCGAGAACTACGGGATAGATGGCTATACAATAGCCAATGCTTCCAAAAAATGGGAAGACCTCAAAACAGACAAAAGAATTCTCGATGAAATAATCAAGAAATATGGCTGCATCGGCCTGAGCGGCAAGCCAATAAGGGATAAGACAACAAAAATGATTGGCCGTGTTTACAGGCGGACAAAGGGCGAAAAGCCGATAATGGGATGCGGGGGTATTTTCTCAGCGGAGGATGGTATTATTAAGATGCTTCATGGAGCAAGCCTCCTGCAGGTCTGCACCGGACTTCCTTATGAAGGTCCCTCCATGCCAAAGGAAATGAATAAAGGATTTCTTAATTATATGGAAATAATGGGGTTGGAAAGAATAAGCGATATTGAGGGTATGTTGGTGGATTTGTAAAACACTAACGTCCCGTCCTTCTTATCTTCCTCACCATCAGGACGTCCTGCTCAGTAACAGTGACGCGGCCGGAATGCTGCGCTAGCTGGCTCGCGTCCGAAGCTATCTCTCCGGCAAGCTGTTCAAGGTATTTTGAGAACTCCTCCGCTCCGCCCCTGGAGACGCGCCTCGCTCCTGCCTTCCTGAGGATCCTCTCCACTGCCTTGAGGGGTAGGGCTGCCATGGATAATCTATTCTCAGCGGGAAATAAATAGTTGATTTCATTCTCCCTTACTAAATTTTATAAAAATATATTCTATTTATTAAAGAGGTTGTTATGAAAGCGTGGACATTCAAAGAACTGGAAGAGATAGGGCAGATAGAAATATATGGCAGAATTTATTACGTGAGGGAAGTTTTTCTTCTTCCAAAGTTATTGAAAATCGGGAGGAGAGAAAAGCTCATAAAAAGGGATAAAATGGGAAGGTTTCTTTATAATGGTGATATTGACGTGACTGTCAGAAATTACTGCCGGAATTATGGCCACAAAGAGGATAAATGTCTGGAACAGCATGATAAGGATGAAAGGTATAGGTGCGAAGAAGTGAACATCTACTGCAAAAAATTCGATTTTACTCCTTATTTAGGAGTTAACAAATCGGAAGCATACACCATACTGAAGTAGTGAATTTTTGGAGAGCCCGCCCGAACACGCTTATAAATAATGAATCCTTATAAATAAGAAGAAATCCCGAAAGGATTTCTAGAGAGAAAGCGTCTCTGAACCAAAAAATGAAAGACGCCTTCATTCAAGGGATAGGATTGTAAATATCGGAGGTCATGGAAATGCCACAAGCATACTGCGTAAGATGCAAGAAAAAAGTCGAGATAAAGAGCCCGCAGAAGGTAAAGCTCAAGAACGGGAAACCTGCTACCAAGGGAACGTGCCCCAACTGCTCGACAAAGGTCTTCAGAATAGGAGAGTAACTTTGGAAAGGAGCTTAATTTTTTTGTTTGATTGTTTTTTCAAAGGAAATTTAAAATGGAGGTGAATTATGGCTATACCAAAAATCGGTGAAGAATTGTCGTTTTATGACGTCAAGGGAAAGAAAAAGTTCAAGTCAAAGAACTGGAAGATGGTAACGAAGAAGGGCAGAAAATTCGCGGTGGCGAAGGCGCCGACCGGAATTGACGCTTACAGAATTCTTGGAAAGGCGTGATTTGGAAGGAAGGCGGCTTGAGCTTGAAGGTATCTCTTGATGCATTCTTTCCGGTCGTCTCCCCTTTTTCTTTTATTTTTGATTTTGGTTTTGCTTATTCTCCTAAGCTGTTTCAGAAGTTCAAAAAAGCCCGAGGTCTATCCGCCTTTGAAGCGTGATTTCGGTTTTACCATCTCCAAAAATCGGTGTATATCTCCATGGAACCATGTATTCTTCTAGCTTAATCAGCGGTGACATATTCAAAAGGGAATTTCTTTTGTTCGGGAAAACATGCAGGGCATTTGTATTCAGAGATTGATGGTATTGATTTGCTGTCGTCATCAATAACCACGGTTTTGCATGCCTTGTACTGGTAATAATACATCAGGTATGCATGATCTCCCGCAACACATTCCAGCTCTCATGTGCTTAGAATAACAGGTATTCTTTCATCCATATCATTAATTCAAAAAAAGCATAAAAGCTTAATTTAGAAGATGCTACAAAAACCCAATCGCAGCGTAAGCCACGACTGAGGAATAATCTTTCGTGACGTCCCCGGAATTGGTGTATTTTATCAGCTCGCCCTGCTTGAGACTGAGGGAGCGGGCTGCGGACATAGCAACTGCTATCGGGCCGTAGCCGCATACTGTAGCCCGGTTCCTTTTAAGCGTCTCAAAAAACCCCTTCACGTCCAGGGAGCTTATTCTTTCGATGGCCTGCTTGTCATATTTTTCCGCGCTTTTTGCAGGAACATAGTGGGAAAAATCAGAACTCGCGACCAGCCCTATACTCTTCTCTTTCATGAGCAGGCCTATGAGCTCCCCAAGCCTCCCGCATTTGTTCAGGAAATCCTGCGAGTAGTCCGTGTTCATTATGCATACGGGAACGAACGTGAGCTTCCCGAACTTGTGCTGCAGGAAGGGCAGCTGCACTTCAATCGAGTGTTCTGAAGCATGAGCCCAGTCATCCTCCTCCAGGACTCCAGATCTCTTGAGAGCAAGAGCTGTCATCATGTCTATCTCCACGTCTCCGAGAGGCGTCTTCCATACGCCCTGTGACATTATGGAGAATTTTTCACCTAGTCCTGTGTGGTTGGGCCCCAGGACTATGAATGTATCCGCCGGCTTGAGCGAGCCTATCGCGCAGGCAGCCCCCAGGCCGGAGTAAACATAGCCTGCGTGCGGGGAAACCACAATCCTGTATTTCTCGCTCGCTCCCGCCTGTGAGAACAGGCTGGAAAGCTGGCTGGAAAGCTTCTCTTTGCTGGAGGGGTAGAACATTCCCGCAGCGATTGGCTTCCTTTCGTCCATGGGTTATTTCTTGTATTTATGGGATATAAGTTTTCCATGCCAGCCTTAAAAACCTTGCATGCAAATTCTTATTGAAATCTTATGGAGGCGGTTCTGTGGGATGCTTATTCAGCAGGAAGCTCAGGGAATCTCTCAGGAGCAGCCTTGAAAATCCTGACAAAGCATCTGAATGCGTCTGCCTCCAGTACATAGACGAAGGATTTGAAGGGGTGTATTTGGTTTGCAGCTGCCTTGAGAAAATCGAGACATGCAACTGCGCCATAAAGAGGGAATACCTCCATAAAGCGGTTGAAAATTACAGGCCTGGCAAGAGAATCTAGTTCTCATTCACGGATGATTTTTTGGATTTAACTTGAGAAAGGAATGAAAATCTTTCTCACGATTAATGTGTAAGGTCGGTTTTATGTCATGCACGTTCAGGAATGGTGAGGAATGCATCCTCCTGAAGGATTATGTGAAATCAGAAATCCAGTACGGTTCTGCATGCAAGAATGAGAATGGCTCATACGGCGGTGAATTGTGCAGCTTCATGAGTCTGGACGGAAGGATGATAACAGCAACCCTTACGGAATACATGGAAGGCTCCCATTTCAGGGAAAAAAGAAACAACAAGCTTGCCAAAGTTAACAGCAATGGGCAGCTTTTTAAATATGATGTATTAATTTGTTCGCATGGCAAAGGATTTGGTTGATTACGACAAGGAAGCGACATGGTTCGGTCAGACAGCAGACTTTATCAGGAAAGGACCTCATAATGATTCTGATCTTATATCAAAAGCGGATACACTTGAAGATATAGGTATCGAGGCTTCAATGGTCCAGAATGCGCTTTTCGGATTGGATTCTGCAGGAATATTGTATGAAACCAATTACCGAATTGAAGCAGAATGGATGGAGAAGGCAGGCGATGCTGCCCAAGATGCAGGAATGTATCTGGGAGATAAAATATGCCTCGAGAAGGCAATAGAGCTTTACACAACAGCGATGCAGGATTACGAGATGGGTGGAAAGCCCTCGAATAGTGAAAGGGTTTCTTTAAAATTAATTTCTCTTCAATCAGAGCTAGCCAGAAAGGGCCACATTTAGTAATCTTATTTGATTTTTGGAATGGGTTATAATCAATCACTTTGAAAGCTCCTTCAGCGTGTTTTCAAGCGACTTATCGTCCTCCACATTATACCTTTTTACATTTGGATTTATCCTCTTTATTATCCCGTTCACCACAGAACCCGGGCCTATCTCCACAAAAGTGTCAGCCCCGTTTTCGATTGCCGTTCTCACGCATTCCTGGAACATGACTGGTTTGTAAAGCTGCTCCTCCAGCTCTTTCCTTATGTCAGAGGTGTCTACTATGCCCTTTGCGGAAGTGTTCGCTATCACAGGCTTCCTTGCCATCCTGATATTCACGCCTTTAAGGTATTTCCCGAGCTTTTCCGAAGCGGGTTTCATAAGGTTAGTGTGGGGGGAGCCTTCCATGTTCAGCCTGAGCGTGCTGTATCCTTTTTTCTTTGCCAGCTCGCAGGCTTTTTCAAGATTTGCGTCATAACCGCCTATGACAATCTGCTGGTAGTTATTATCTATAGCAAGGTTCACTTCCGTTGACCTGCATATCTCTTCTATATCTGCAAAGTTTATGATGTTGCCATATATTGCAGCCATCCCGCTCCCTTCGCTGCATTCGGCCATGCATTCCGCCCTTTTCTTCACGAGGTTCAAACCCTCTTCAAAGTCAAATGCATCAGCTGCATAAAGGGCAGCATACTCCCCCAGGCTGTGCCCAATAGCAGCATACCAGTCCTTTTTTGATTCGCTTTCCAGCGCGTGGAAGAATGCCGCACTGGTTAGAAATAAGGCGGGCTGTATGTTCGTTGTATAGGAAAGCTTTTTTTCTTTTTCTTCTTTCTTATTCTTAAAAAATGGAGGTCGTTTAATGCATAGTTCTATTATGTCCTTGTCTATTGTTTTGTCCTTCTCTATTATTTCATAAGCCTTTTTAAAAATAGCCCTGGCCGGCTTGTAATTTTTGTATATGTCCCTTACCATGCCAAGCTTCTGGGAGCCCTGCCCTGGAAAAACGTAAGCAATCCTTCCCATAGTTATCACTGCTTATGATTTCCCAGAAAGTTTTTTAAGGAGAAGTGGGCTAATCTGCGCTACCCAACGTAATCCACCTTCTCCTTCCCCTTCTCGGAAGGAGGGGCCTTAATCCTATCTGAGATTTTGTTGTAGAATTTTACCAGGTCAGGGGTGACAGAGGGCTTCACCCTCTTCACGGCTTCCTCAAACTCCTTCTTGCCCACGGATTTTGCCTTGAAATCTTTTCTGAGAGCGTTAAGGCCTGCTTCTCTCACAAGCGCCTCCAGGTCCGCTCCTGAATAGCCTTCCGTTTCTTTGGCTATGGGCTTGAGGTCCACTCCCTTCAAAGGCATTTTCTTTGTGTGGATTTTGAGAATCTCGAGACGGGCCTCCTCATCCGGAGCTGGAACAAGCACCTGCCTGTCAAACCTTCCAGGCCTCAAAATGGCTGGATCCAGTATATCAGGCCTGTTGGTCGCTGCTATAACAACCACGTTGTGCATGTCCTCAAGCCCGGACATTTCAGTAAGGATTTGCGAAACTATGTTCTCGGATACTCTAGTCCCTACTTCCAGCCCTCTTAGCGGGGCGAGGGCGTCTATCTCGTCAAAGAAAATTATTGCTGGAGCGACCTGCCTTGCTCTCCTGAATATGTCACGTATGTGCTTCTCGCTCTCGCCAACCCATTTGCTGAAAATTTCAGGACCCTTTATGGATATGAAATTCGCGCCTGACTCGGTCGCGACCGCACGAGCGAGCAGTGTTTTCCCGGAGCCTGGAGGGCCGTATAACAGAATGCCCTTGGGCGGCCTTATCCCAATCCTCTCGAAGGATTCGGGATGATTGAGCGGCCATTCCACTATCTCGCGAAGAGACTCTTTCACTTCATTCAGCCCTCCAACATCATCCCACTTGACTTTTGGAATCTCCACCAGCACCTCCCTCATTGCGGATGGCTCAACAAGCTTGAGCGCATTGTCAAAATCCTGCTTGGTGACCTTCAGCTTCTCTATCGCTTTGGGAGGAAGCTCCTCCATGGTCTTCCAGGATATCTGGGGGAGGTTTCTCCTCAGGGCGGACATGGCAGCCTCTTTCGCGAGAGCTTCCAAATCCGCTCCCACAAAACCGTATGTTACGGAAGCCAGGTAGTCCAGGTCTACTGTGGAGCGGTCCATTGGCATGTTCCTTGTATGGATCTGCAGGATTTCTTTCCTTCCTTTCTGGTCAGGGACTCCTATCTCCACTTCCCTGTCAAAACGGCCTGGCCTGCGCAAGGCAGGGTCAAGCGCATTCTGCCTGTTTGTGGCTGCTATGACTATGACCTTCCCCCTGGATTTCAGCCCGTCCATGAGCGTGAGAATCTGCGAGACCACCCTCCTCTCAACCTCTCCTGTCACCTCTTCTCGTTTCGGAGCGATGGCGTCTATCTCGTCTATGAAAATTATGGAAGGCGCATTCTTCTCAGCTTCTTCGAAAATCTTGCGAAGGTTTTCCTCGCTCTGCCCATACCACTTACTCATTATCTCAGGCCCTGCTATGGAAAAGAAATTCACACCTGACTCGTTCGCCACTGCTCTCGCGAGCAGTGTTTTCCCTGAGCCCGGAGGTCCGTACAGCAGAACCCCTTTTGGAGGTTCTATTCCAAGTTTCGTGAAAAGCTCAGGATGCCTCATTGGAAGCTCCACCATCTCGCGGATTTTCTGTATTGCTTCACCAAGCCCTCCTATGTCCTCATAAGTGATTGTGGGAATGACTTTCTCCTCTGTCTCCACTGCCTCTGGCCTGAGCTCTACTTCCGTCTCCTCTGTCACGCTGACCATGCCGTCGGGATTTGTGGATACAACAACAAGCTTGGTCTCTCCTGGTATCGGGGAGAAAAATATCTCCTCTATGTTCATGCCCCCGAAGAAATCATCAAACGGGCCTCCTCCCCTCCTTCTGGTCGCCACGGGGAAAGGCGCCACTATATCCTTCTTCATGAGCGGCCTCATGATAAGGTTCTTCTTTAGCAGGTCAGGTGACATCTGGAGAATGATCCCTTTCTGCGCAGGCGCAAGCACAATCCTCCGTGCCTCCTTCACGCTGGCCTTCAGGACCTTTATGTTCTCCCCGACACCTATTCCCGCGTTCCTCCTGGTTATGCCGTCCATCCTTATCAGGTTCAGGCCAACATCAGCAGGATAGGACCTCACGGCAATCGCTCCCGTCTTCCTCTGGCCCTGCAGTTCCACAATCTCCCCTTCCTTTATTCCGAGGTCCTGCATCTTCCTTGTATCTATCCTAACAATCCCTCTTCCGAACTCCTCCCTGTTCGTGAGCTCTCCCACCTTCAGGCTTATTTCTTCCATCATAAGTATCACTCCTTGAATCTTCTTATTCTTTTCACCGTTCCTGACTGCATTCTGACTATGACGGTGTGGCCGGTCTTTATTACCTCCACGTTCGGCTCCTCCCTTATCATCTCTATTAATTCCACGTACCTTTTTACGGTTATGTTGTGGATTCCTGTCTTCTTGGCGATTTGATTGATGGACATGGCTTCGTGTTCTTTCTCAAGAATCCTGAACATCTCCTGGATTATCTCAATGGGATCCCTTCGCATACTACACCTCATTTAAGGAGAAGGTGTCTTTGACACCTTCAGGCTTTCAATCGGGTCACGCCTCATGTTATCACCAAAGAAGGCGGCTCATTTGCATGAACACAAACCGCCGCCTTCCAACTGAATTATTAACCATGTATTTTATCCTATGTATCTTGTTGTATCATCATTGTCTTCCTGCGCATTTTCAGACTGGTTTATCTGGGCAGCCAGGACATCATCGGAAACCTTGTAATAATAATTAAGATCCTTCCCCTCACCCTTCAGGAAGCCTGCTTTCTCGAGACTGTTCAGGATTATTCCTGCGTCAACCTCGTCTATCCCGAACTTCCTGGACACCTGGTCCGCTGTCATCTCGCTCTCACGATTCTGCATAAAAAAATTAACAACCTTAATCCCATTCTTATCCAGCTTTATGTTCCTCTGCTTCATACGTTTCGCCTTGCAACAATTCACTCCTCATGACTTAACGGAGAAGGATTCTCAATTGAAGGTATCAAGGGACACCTTCGGTCTAACAATCCTTCACGCAAGAATTTGATTATATTTGGACGCACAGGTATATAAAGATATGCTTTCTAGCGCAAGAGGTTATATATTATAGTATATAATGTTTGCACGGAACCGGGGGTACGGTTCTGTAGCGTATCGGGGCTTAATGAGAATAGCTGTTATGCAAAAAGCCCCGCAGGTGCAACAGAACCAAAATAATCACTCCCCATTCCTCCCGTTCTCATTCGCGCGCAAATAAATACGCGAGATTTTCTCCTTCTTCAGGAAGGGCTCCAGCTTCTTTAGCAGCTCCTCGGGCCATTTCTTTTCCTTCCAGATTGCGGAGAGGGTGAACGTGTCAAGGTTCGAGACGTCCTGCCAGAGCCCGAGCCTCTTGATTAGGGACTCAAGCTCATCGCGGCCTGCCTCATTCTTGTTCGGGGCTTTTACCACTTCCGCTGTCCACACTGTGGCGCGGTGGTCAGAGCCGGCTATCACCTTCACCCTGTTCTTTTCCGAGTAGGATACCAGGGCATCTTTTATGCGCTCTAGCTTCGGCTCTATCTCTTCCAGGAACTTTTGCTTCTTCGTGGAAAGCTCCGCGTACTCGTTAACGAGCTTCACACCCGGCTCGTTCAGGTACTCATTCGCGGGAAGGGATTCGGTCTTTGCTATGTGCGCCCATTCAGGGCAGATGGAGCGGAACTGGCACCATTCGC
>JAPLVB010000035.1 GCA_026397335.1 Candidatus Aenigmatarchaeota archaeon | reverse complement strand
TGATGGGTGTTCCCATAAGGCTCGAGCTCGGGCCGAGGGATATGGAAAGGAAGCAGGCCGTTCTTGTGAGGAGGGACACGGGAGAGAAACAAGATGTTCCTGAGACGGAGATGGTCTTGGCAATCAGGAAATCCGGCTCATCCCTCAGCCAGAACCTGATAAAAAGAGCGGATTCCTGGTTCAGTTCCATGATACATGAAGCCAGAGACATGAAGGAGCTTGAAGCCAGCCTTAAGAAAGGGGGCTTGACAAAGGCGAATTTCTGCTCGCGGGAGAAAGAAGGCCGGTACTGCGCGGAAAAAATAAAGGAGAAACTTCACGCGGAAGTCCGCGGAACGCGCGCTGACACGCATGAGGTTCCGAAAGGGAACTGTGTGATTTGCGGGAAGAAGGCGAATGCAGTGGTCTACGTGGGAAGGCAGTACTAGCGGTTCCTGCTTTTCTTTTCTGCAGCTTTATGCTTCTCCCCTTTGTGCTTTTCCGGAGTTCTCCTGAAATATCTCCACAGGCCAACGACAAGCAGGACAGCTATAATAATTGCCAGAATCGGAATGGGATTTATTGTTATTGGATTCTGTGAATTTTGACTCACGGACGCATTGTCCACGAATGGAACAATCTTTGAGACACTAGTCTCCTCATACCCGTCTTTCCATGCTATAATCTCAACCGTGTAGTTCCCTGTCACGTTGGATGTTATGCGGTTTGGAAAAAGGATCTGGTATTCGGTCCCGTCAGGAAATGTGAGTATGGCAGAATAGGATATCTCCTTTACAGTGGAGTTGTAGTCTATATAGGCGCTCTCATTCACCAGAAAGACGTCAGCCCTGTTTTTGCACTGCAGCTCCCTGCAGCTCATGAGGGTTATGTTCAGCCTGGGCTTTTCCTGGGCTGCTGCAAAAAATGGCAGGACCATCAGAATAGCCGCAACCAAGAGAAGGGATTTTTTCATGTTGTAAAATTATGAGGATAACATTTTAAATGCTTTAGAATTCCTGCGGCTGGAACCAATTTAAATAATACCATGATATTGTTCTTAACGTGAGAGAGATGGAGCCTAAGTTGAAGGGAAACCGCTGGGAGAAGGAGTTTGAGGAAGAGATAAGGCAGGCCTGGAGGAAGAACAGAGTCTTCGCGTTCAATCCGGAAAGCAAGAAGCCCATATTCTCGATAGACACGCCTCCGCCATACGTTAATTTCCCCATCCACATGGGACACGCAGCAACCTATACCATAATGGATTTTATCGCGCGTTTCAAGAGGATGTGCGATTTCAGCGTGCTTTTCCCGCTTGGCCTGGACAGAAACGGGCTTCCTATAGAGGTAGCGACCGAGAAGAAGTTCGGAATCTCTATAAAAGACACGCCCCGCGAGAAGTTCATATGGATGTGCAAGAAGCTGCTTGAGGAATCAAGCATGGAGAGCCTGGAGTCTTTCTACAGGCTTGGCCATTCCTATAATTCCTGGAACCCGGGGGACAAACCCGGGGACATGTACTATACTGATTCTTATGCCTACAGGTCCCTCACGCAAGCGACTTTCATAGACCTGTGGAAGAAGGGCATGATATACACTGACAAAAGGGTCAATAACTACTGCCCGAAGTGCCAGACCACCCTCGCTGACGCGGAGATAGCATACAAGGACCTGCCCGCTGAATTCGTTTACGTGAAATGGAAAATCAAGGGAACAGATGAGAATGTTATAATAGGAACCACGAGGCCCGAGCTCCTTGCCACATGCGGGATGGTGGTTTACAATCCGAAGGATGAGAGGTACAGGCATCTCAAAGGAAAGAACGCGATAGTTCCCTTATACGGGAAGGAGGTTCCGATAAAGCCTCATCCTTACGCGAAAAAAGAGACAGGAACAGGCCTCATGATGATGTGCTCCTTCGGGGATTACACGGATGTCCGCTTCTTCAGGGAGATGAACATAGAGCCGGTTTTTGCGATAGACACGGACGGAAGGATGAACGAAAGCTCAGGCTTCCTTAAGGGAATGAAAATAGAGGAGGCAAGGAAGGCGATTATCCAAAAACTTGAGAAAGAGAATCTGGTTGAGAGGAAGGAGAGGACAGTTCACAGAGCTCCCATATGCGAGAGGAGCAAGACCCCGATAGAATTCATAGCAATGCCTGAATACTACCTGAAGCAGCTCGAACTGAAAGGCGAGTTAACCAAGAATGTTGTGAATAAGACAAAGTTCCATGCCCCGAAATCAAAACAGCTGATTCTTGACTGGATGAACTCGCTCACAATGGACTGGGCTATCTCCAGAAGAAGGTATTACGCAACAGAAATCCCGCTCTGGTATTGCAAGTGCGGGGAGATTATAGTCCCCAAAAAAGGCAAATACTACAGGCCGTGGAAGGAGAAGCCTCCGGTAAAATGCCCAAAGTGCGGAGGCAGGGATTTCTGCGGGGAAGATAGGGTTTTCGATACATGGTTTGATTCGTCCATCTCTCCTTTGTACATACTCGGATACGGGAGGGAGAGTCGCTTTTTCCAGAAGGCTTATCCGTGCTCCCTGAGGCCGCAGGGAAAGGAGATTGTGAGAACATGGCTATACTACACGCTTCTCAGGTGCTACCAGCTTACCAAAAAGCAAGCCTTCAGAAACGTCTGGATACACTTCCATATTCTTGATGAGAAAGGGATAAAGATGAGCAAATCCCTGGGAAATGTGATAGACCCGAAAGAGGTGATAGAGAAGTTCGGGGCGGAGCCATTCCGCGCGTGGTGCGCCTTGGAAGGGAACATAACCAGTTCTGACCTCAAATGCTCTTTCGAGAGGATTGAGGGGGGCCTGAAATTCCTGACAAAACTGTGGAACGTGGCAAGGTTCATATCCATGTTCGAGCCTGTTCAGGAGAAAGAGATGGCTCTTAGTGATATGGACAAGCTCATTCTTTCAGAAATATCCAGACTGATTGCATATTCCAAGAAGCATTACGAGAATTTCGATTTCCACAAGCCATCAACAAGGATGAAGCATTTCATATGGGAGGTTTTTGCCTCCAATTACATGGAGCTGGTAAAGAACCGTGCATACAACCAGGAAGGCCTGTTCTCGAAAGCGGAGCAGAACGCCGCAATATACACTCTCAACAAGGTGCTTGACAACATTCTTCTTGTTATGTATCCCATTCTCCCGTTCATCACGCACAGGATTTACAAGGACATGAGGAGCAAGGATATAGAGAGCGAGAAGTTCCCCGTTCCATGGAAACTTTACAAAGTCGGATTTTCAATTCCTGAGCTGCTGGAACTGAACGGGAAGATATGGAAATCCAAGAAGGATAAGGGTCTCTCCCTCAAGACGGAGATAAAGGAGGCAGTCCTGCCAGAGAAATTCAAACCAATAGAGAAGGACCTCATGGTTTCCCACAGCATAAAGAGCATAAAATGGGGTAAAAAGCTGATTATCTCGATTGAAATTGGAAATTAGAAGGCGGGTTTAAGTTAGAAGGTGTCTCTTGACACCTTCATTCTAACATTCCACCTTCACACAGGCGCCTTCCATCCAAAATCAAAGTGGGCAAAATTGTGGGAAATCTTTATATACCCCCATTCCAATTTACTTTCAGGGTTGGGTTGATTTATGCCGCTGAACAAGTTAAAATCGCTCGATAGCGAGCTCAAAAGGATAGATTCGGAATACGTGAACGTGAACGTTCCTGAAGACTCGGAGCACGCGAAAGAGATAAAGGACATGAAGAGGGACGGAATCTCGCTCGAGGATATCAAGGAATAATTAATCCCACAAGGCAAAACTTCTTTTAATAATATAATCCAAATTATAAACCATGCTAGAGATTGTTTTTCTTGGGACAGGGTCAGGAATCCCCAGCAAGAAGAGGAACCCCGCAGC